>DAOMZH010000079.1:0-20926 GCA_035437985.1 Polyangium sp. (in: bacteria)
AAGGCTGGCTAAACGCCTGGACGTCGATCGGGCCCATTCTTGGATCGATGGGGCCTGCGGACACGCCGCTTGCTGGTGATGCGGGTGCGGATCTAGTGCCGCGAGCGTTGTGTGCACGAGAAGGACGCGTTGACGTTCACGAGAAACTCGAGACGAAAAAAGGAGTTCCAACGCGCGGAACGACGCATCTGCGACTGTCGGCTCATCTGATCGCGGGACGTAGCGAACCCATCGTATTGACGACCGGGTTTGCCGGGACAATCCGGATCACCCTGGATGGGCAACGGGTGTTCGAAGGGACGAGTGACGCGGATCCACCTCCGATGCGCGACGAAAAGCGGGCGATGGTGCGCGTCGAACGGGGCGTACATCGATTGGAAGTGCTGGTCGAGCAGGCGACGAATGCGCCGACGTTCTTCTGGCTTCGGGCTCGGACGCCATCAGGAGGAACGGCCAAGGATCTGCTGTTTGCCCAGGACGCACAAACGTCATGTTCCGCGACAGACCTTTTGACTGCCAACATCTCGACGCGCCCGATGACCGATGGGTTTTCCCTGAACGTACGCCCGATGTGGGTGGGTCTAGGGCCGCTGGAAATACCCGACGTGCCGTGGCGTCTGGATCTCGCAGCCAAAACTGACAAGAAGGAAAAACTCGGGGAGCCCATCACGTTCGCCAGGGGCACCCTCATGAAAAATGTGGTGGGTTCGTCGGACGGAACCTTCTCGATCATGGTGCCGCTAGAACCTGGAGGGCCACGCGACGTGCACGTGCATCTCGGTGAAGGGTTGGGCGCGGACATCGTGGTGCCGGTCGTTTCGCGTCCGAACTTGCATCGACGCATCTTGGCGCTCGCGGACAAACGGTCCGCGATTGAAACTGCGTCCGTGTCTCGGGGCGACAAGGACAGTCTTCTTTTTCACATCGATGACTTGATGGACGAACTCGCGCACGCCGAGCCGGATTCGGCTTGGATCAAGCGACGGACGGAAGAGGCCGAGGCGCTGGTCAAACAATTGGAGCAGGCCAAACCTCCTTATGAAGGGCGCACGGGTTTGGTGCGTCGCGCGTATCGTTCGCCGCTCGATGGAAATCTTCAGCCTTATGCGCTTTTCGTGCCGCGGGCGTACAAGCCGGGAGGCAAGGCGCTGCCGCTTGTGGTGGCTGCACATGGGCTGGGAAATCGACCCGAGGTTGCATTGCGGGTGGTTGCTGGCGAGGCGCCGCAGGGTGGGTTTCAAGGGACGCACGAAGCGCGACATTTCGGCGGTTTGCCCGATTTCGGTGCGTTTGTCGTGGCACCGTGGCAGTTTGGCAATTCAGGCCCGCGGCATTTGGGGGAAGCGGATCTTTTGCGGGTGGTCGAAGAGGTGCAGGCGCATTATCCGATTGCTCCCAATCGTATTTCGATCACTGGGTATTCGCTCGGAGGAACGGTGTCGTTTGTCCTTCCGTTACATTATCCGGATGTATTTTCATCGTCGGCTCCATTGTGTGGATATCCAAACCTGCTCGATTGGAACAGCATTCGCACGCCGCCCCACAAGCCGTGGGAAGATGTTTTGATTGCCAAACGCTACATCGTGAATTGGGCCGAAAATGCCCTACATGTACCGATGTTCATGGTGCATGGCGGCCTCGACGAACCTCGGCGTTCGGAGGTCGTTGCGAAGCGCTTGCAGGCGCTGGGGTATGCATTCGAGCTGGATGTGCAGGAAGATTTGGACCACAACGTTTGGGATTACGGGTACGAAGATGGGGACATGGTGCGGCGTCTGGTGGGTCGGAAGAGGCCCGAGGCGCCGGAGCATGTGCGGTTCGTCACGGGCGAATGGCGCTACGATCGAGCGTATTGGGTGCGCGTTTTGGGGCTTGGTGCGTTGGACAAGTTTGCGGACATCGATGCGCGATGCGTAAAACGCGATGCGGCAATCACGGTGCAAACGAAGTATGTCGATTCGTTTGCGCTCGAACTAAAGCAGTTGGGTTTGAAAAAAGAGCCGACGGTCATGGTGAATGGCAAGACGATTGCGGGGCCTTTCAACATGGATACGGCGTATTTCGTGCGGCAAGGGAGCGAGTTTGTCCTGGCGAGTGCGGCGCCTTCGCGCGAGGGAAAGAAACGAGCGGGGGTATCGGGACCGATTGACGATATGGATCGGCATTCGCGGATCATCGTGTATGGGACGCAGGATCCTTTGCAGACGGAAGAAAATCGGATGGTAGCCGAGCATTTCGCGGGATATGACACGTTTGCCGCGCGGTACCCGATAAAGAGCGATGTGGAGATTTCCGACGAGGAGATCAATGCGAAGAGTTTGGTGCTCGTGGGTAATGCGAAGTCGAATCGTTTGACGGCGCTCTTCGAGGCGTCGTTACCGGTGAAATTCGAGGCGGAAGCAATTACGTTCCGCGGCAAACGATACGAAGGTTCGGGGGTTGGGATTTCGTTCATTCATCCGCATCCGCGTAATGCGCAGGAGTACGTGGTGGTGCATGCGGGCGTAGGTGTGTCGGGCACGCTGGCGAGTCGCCACTTGCCGCGATTTGCGCCGGATTTTTTGGTGTACGACGAACGCATCACGGCGCAGCGGGGCGGGATGTTGCTCGATCAGCGCCCGGTGCTGGATGGTGGGTATTTCGATATGGATTGGAAGTAGAGGGATCGTTTCGACAAACGATCAGGTCGTCGCGTGGACGAGACGAACCTCATTGACGGGTGCATTCGCCAGGATCGAGGGGGACTTCGAGTTGCACGCCGATGGTCGTCGTGTAGAAGGAGCCCAAGATTGTTTCGCGGCAGTCCCAATGTTCGGGATTGGTGGCATTGGGGATACAGCGGCCTCCCGCGGCGAGTGATCTTGTACACTTGCCCATGTCGATGAGACCGCAGGTGGAGGGGGCATTGTCGCAAAGGCGACGATCGACCCAGTCGGCACCACCATCGCCGGGGCATGTGTTTACGAGATTTTGCTCGCGACAAAGGTATGCGTCGAATGCGGGAGAGTTTGGACTGATGGGTCTTGTCGAGGCAAACATGTTTCCGCGCACGGTGGACTCGTTGTACCAAAACACCGGATTCCATGTGGAATTGACTTCGATAGCGGGTTTGGAGCCTTCGAGAAGAATGTTGACATGGACGCCCAGGTTGTTGAGGCGAGCGATCATGCAAGCGGTGACCCATTCTTGCAGGGCGGGATTGCCTGAAATCGGGCTTGTGGCCCATGAATTTGCGAGCCCCCAGTGGCCGCGATAAACGACTTCATTGACGGGATCGAAGAGGGGTCGGCCGGCGGTCAAGGTGCATTGCACGAGGTGTTTGACCACATCGGGATAGGTATGGAGTAGCGCGGCTGTATTGGGCGGCGTCTTCATCACTGGAACGATCTCGCCGTTGGTCATGGTGACGGTCAGACCGCTTTCGAGAGGGTCATTTTGAAGTTCGCGCATGGAACTTTGGGCAACGGTGCTCCAGAATTGCTCGGGAATGAGGCCGTTTCGCCCAGTGGGGGGCTCGTAAAACGTTCCGCTGGCTGCGGGATCGAGGGGCACGTCGAGTTGGTCCCCTGGGACAAATTCGTCGCCCGTAGGCGCACAACCTATGGCAGTCGAAATCGCAACAACCAACAATCCGACGTATTTTCGTGAGATGCTCATGCAATTCTCCAATTCTCGAGGTCGCATTGGACCCAACCTAGAATATCACATTCTGGTATAATCGAAGAATCGCCATTTGCGACAAAATCATTGCGAACTCGACGCGACACGAGGTGATAACTCGGGCGACCAGCTGCACCATTTATGGTGCCGCGTCCGTCCATTCTTTGGCCCATGAGCCATATTCGCGTTCGAGCAAAGGATTTTGGCGAAATGCCGCATCAAACGCCTTCTTTGCGTCAGCGACCAACGCTAGTCGCTGAGCCCCGGGAGCAGCATTTCGACTTTTTAATGATAGTAAAAATCCCTTCACAGCAAGGGCATGGGCCATACGCTCATTCATCGCGAGTGCCTTTTCGATGGACGCAAGCCCCTTGTCGAGGTCATCGTTGATTTTTAGTTTTTTCTCGCTTGCCCATTGCCCGCGCATCGCCAAAATCTCGGCGTGTATCGAGTATAAAAGCGGATTGGCATCCGTCGTGTTCAACACGGGCAGTATGAATTCCAGAGCGGTATCGAAGGTCTTGGCCTCGAGCTTACCCTTCCTCTTTGCGTCACGTAACGCAATAATTTCGATACGTGCACGGTGTTCGCGCAATTCCGACGGTACCGTCTTTTTTATTTCTATGCCCCTCTTGATTTCATTGCGCACCTCTTCGATGAGTTTGCTGGCATCTTGACCTTCACGCGCGATGTAGGAAGCCTCGAGTACATGTGTTTCAATTGAGGCGAGCAAGAACCAGTAGTCTTCAGGATGTTCCCCAGCAAATGATTGGATGGTCTTTTTGACGATTTCTAATGGCAATAGGGGCGAACGACCAAAGGCATTCTCATACGCCGCTTGAAGCACATGAACGCGCACGTTCCAGTAGGCAACAAGCCACGGGCCAGGACTCATTTTTTCATATGCGACTGCACCATCGAGCAATGATTTGAGTGCTTCGGGAGCTTCTTGGCCGCGCGCAACATAATGCTCCAATAATTTCCGATAGTTGACAAGTCTACGACCTGCGGCGAGGCTATACTTGGGGTCCACATTGATTGCTTGCTCGAATTGCTTGATTGCATTGATACGCAATTCGGTGGGATCACGCCCATGATTCTCCTCGTTATCCGCCTCGACCCCATAGGCATCCCCCAATTCACTCAACGCCCAAGTGAATCGTGGGTCAATGGCCAGCGCACGTTGAAACGAGGCAATGGCTTCTTTCATGGATGCATCTTTACCCGATGTTTGTAACGCATACGCCTGCATCTGCAATACGCCGGCCAATGCATAATGCGCCATAACTTCATTGGGGGCAATATCAACCGCAGATTTGGCGGCCTTCGTGGCCTCCTCGGCAAACTTCAAATATTCTTCCGCCGATACGCCAGTATTGACTTTCGTCAACAAGTACGAGCCCATGACAATCGCCTTTTGCACCCGCGTTTTCCCCTCGCGCGAGCTTGCGTCGACTGCTTTGGTACAAGCATTGACGGCTTTCTCGAAGCCCTCTTTGGCCGGTTGTCCTTTCATGTCGACCGCGAGCGCCATTTTTTCCCATAATTCACATTCCGCTCGGTTCGTCTCGGGATCGCTCCGTCCCATGTCTGCCGCCATGCGATACGCCGCCGCAGCAGGATCGAAATACGATTTCATTTTATCGTAATCGAACGCCGCATCGTGCCGGTATTTGCTGCCTTCCGCATAAAGCGCATCGCCCTCGAGCTTTTTCGCTTCGTACATCCAGGGAGCTTTTTCGAATGCCGCTTTCGCCTTCGCTAATGCTTCGTCGTTTTTCCCTTCGTACAGCGCAATGAGCCCCTCGGCATATGCCGGGACTTCAATACGTGCGGAGAGCGCCGCACGCAGGTGCACGAGCGCAGGATCGCGAAACGTTTTTTCCAGTTCGGCGACTTTCTTTTTCTTGTCGTCCTCGTTCGTAATGCGCTTCGTTTCGTCCATGGCCCGACGAAATAGTTCGCCATACGCAAGCCCGAGCGTGTATTCGAGATCCGTCGAAACATACCCAGCATTGACCGATTTTTCCAAATATTCGCGTGCCTTTTCGGGATTTCCTAGCGCCCAATACCCGCGACCAAGGGAATAATTGCCCGAACCTTCGCCCGCTTTTCCCGCCAAACTCATGCGCCCTTCGATGTCCGTCAAACGCTCGCGAACGACGTCCCGCTCCCGTTCGACATCGTGTACCGGCAATTCGTACGCCGCACGCAAAAACAATTCCATTTCCTTGACGCCTTCACCAAGCTGCTGCGCCAAACGCGCTTGGTCTGCGGCTTGCCTCCGCGCCCGCACCCATACGCCCGCGAGCACGAGCGCACTTGCGATAAGCGTGACGACCAAAGCGGTGAGCCATTTGTTTTTCTTGGCCTTTTTCCAAAGAACATAACCAATCGACGAACGCCGGGCAAAAATGGGGTCGCCATCCAAATAACGCTGCAAATCCTCAGCCAATGCTTTCGCCGACTCATAACGACGCGCCGGCTCACGCTCGATGGATTTGGAAACAATCGTTTCGAGATCGATCGGAACGCCCGTTTTGACTTTGCCAAGCGGAGGGGGATCTTCATAAGCAACGGCCATGAGCAATGACCACGAATTTTCCGAGACAAACGGCGGACGTCCAGCAAGAACGTCATAAAGGGTCGCGCCGAGGGAATACACATCCGAGCGCCGATCCATGGCGCGAACGTCGCCTTTGGCTTGTTCAGGCGGCATATACGCCGGCGTGCCAATGACCGCACCGGTTTGGGTTTGTCCCTTGCCTTCGACCTCCCGCGCCAAACCAAAATCCATGATATAGGGCTTCATGGTTCCGTCGGGGAGTTTTTCACAGAGTATATTGCCGGGTTTGATATCGCGATGAATGATCCCGAGGCGATGAGCTTCATGCACGGCCATCGAGATTTGATGCATGATCCGAATGCTTTGTTCGAGCGGGAGTTTGTCCTTCATTTTCGAGAGCGGCTCGCCGTCGATGTATTGCATCGCAATGAATGGTTCACCGTCGAATTCACCCGCATCGTAAATATGGCAAACGTTATCATGTTGAATGCTAGCTTGCGCGCGAGCTTCAGCGACGAAACGTTGCCACAGATCCGCATTGTCGCCCTTGAGGAGTTTGACGGCAACGATACGTCCGAGGCGTGGATCTCGTGCACGGTAGACGGTACCCATACCGCCTTCACCCAAAAATCGTATGTCCTCATAACGACTCGCGAGCGCGGGAGGCACACGGCGACGCGACATCGGTGCCGCTTCGATTTCGCTCAGCGAGGGCAGCGACACTTTGATATTCAGTTTGGGCTCCTCGGTCGTCACGCGGTGATCCTCCACATTTGCACGCGAGTGGCGCGACGATACACCCTTTCCGGGCGCATGGTGGTGGAATCTCGACGAAGGGGGCGACGAACCTGTTGCCAAGACAAGCTTGCTGGCGGTAGGCTGCGAGCGCTTGATAGGCCGAACGATTCTCGACAAGTACGAAGTGGTGCGCTTGATTGGACATGGCGGCATGGGTTCGGTCTATGAAGCGATCGATGTGCCTTCGGGTCATCACGTGGCGCTGAAGTGGATGCATGCGCAAGAGTTTTCCGCGGACGATCCGGGACTCGCGAGGTTCACGCAAGAGGCTCGGATTACGGGAAAGCTCGATTCGCCGAATGTCGTGACCGTTTATGAACTGGCGCGGGATCCCGAGACAAACGTGCCGTTTCACGTGATGGAATTGTTGGAGGGCGAAAGTTTGAGCGCCCTTATCTCGCGCCTTGGCGCGGTCGAGCCCGATACGGCATTACGCATTGGCGTACAAGCGTGTGCGGGACTCGCAGCGGCTCATGCGGCGGGGGTGGTACATCGAGATATCAAGCCCGACAACATATTCCTCGCGCGCACGGACGACGATGAAATCACGGTAAAGGTTTTGGATTTTGGGATTGCCAAAATTCGTGAAGCGAGCTTGATGGCGGGAAGTTTGACCGTGCCGGCGGCCCCGATGACGCAAACGGGGCAAGTCATTGGAACGCCGCTATTCATGGCTCCGGAACAAATTCGGGGAGCTAAACATGTCGATGCTCGTTGCGACGTGTACGCAATGGGCGTGACGATATTTGCAATGCTGGCGGGCACGCCGCCACATGCGAGTATCAAATCGGTGGCGCAGGTGCTGCACACGTTATCGAATGCGCCGACGGTTCCCATTCGGCAGGTGGCGCCTTGGGTGTCGGAAAATCTGGCGGCAGTCATTGACAAAGCTCGCGCCAAAGAACTGGATGGCCGGTACGCTGACGCGGCAGGTTTGCATACGGCGCTCGTGGCGCTTTTGCCGGACGACGGGAAATTGCGCGAGAACATGTTGGTGGGCGTGCCGCATCAAGCCCGCAAGATCGTGCCCATTGATGCAAATACGGACGTGAATGCGCGGACGGCGGTACAAATGGCGCCAGAAACAATCGCCCCGACGTTGGTCGCGTATACGCATTCAAAGCCCAATAGTTCGTCACAAAAAGCCATTTTGGTGGGCATCATCGTCGTCGTCGCCATCGTCACCGCGATAATCCTCGCGAATCGATGATTGTGAAAATCAACGATACGGCGAACCTTTGCTAGCCCGTAAATCACATTGAAAAACTTCGTAGTCCAACGTGACCACAAGTGAACGGCCGATTGAGAATCGGACATAAACCCCGGGCCAGGACGAAAACCACGATTCGGTCATCGTTTCGAGGCGCAATTCGAGGGTGGGTAATCCCGGTCGACGATCGAGGCGCAAACAAGTGCACGATGAGGAGCCTGTCGCGAGCCAATCGAGGGCCCCGCGTTTTGGCGCATCACGGCTGCAATCTTGGCGGAGCCACTTGATGTGATCGACCGGCCCAATTTCGCTGGCCCAGATGAAATCAGCAGTTCGTTCCGGATCGACGAACTCTTTGGCAAACCTGGCAATGTATTCGCGCTGCGCCGACCGACTGATTCGTTTGAGACGTACGCCGAGCTCCCGAAGCCGTGCGACCTCGAAATCGAAGATTTGGCGCAACGCTCGTTGGTCGGGACGCATCATTGACGCGCCAATCACGGACCGATGTTGAAATTGTCGAAATGGGCCTCGCCGGGCATGGCGACGACGGAACCCGTTCCGGCAGCAAGCGAAACATCGACAGCATCGACGGGTATGGGGGTCATCGTTTGAGCCCGAATATTCCACGTCATTCCGTCAGCGGACGTTTCCCAATAGATCATCCCGGTTTTCTCGCGAATTCGCCACCAACGATGCTGCATGGGGTTATAGACCTCTGCTCCTACATCCGCCGAAGTCATGGGCGTTTCATAACGCATGAAAAGCATATCGCCCTCTTGCGCCATTTCGATCTTGCCTCCTTTGGCGTCGACGGTCAAATACGTGCCCGTATCGGCCATCGTATTGGTGGTTTGCTTGACTTCGACACGCACCGCATTGGATCGCAAATCGTAGGCTGATGAAGTGGTATAGCCGCAATAATCGCTGACGGTGAGAGGCGGCGTGACAATGAATTCGCCCCCCATTTCCGTATAGGTACAACCATTGGCATCGTTGGTTTGCTCCCATTGATGACCAGTGATCCCATCGTCGAAATTATCTTGTACCGTGCCGACAGGACAATAATTCCCCATGGCTGGCAAACCGCCATTGAGGTTGTCGTACCGCGCTTCTCCGGGGTTCATTTGCGCGCCGGAGACATACACGTCGATCAGGAAGTACACGTAGTCGACAGGCGCCAGAGTGCTCGTCGGCGTTTGGCTGCGAATGGTCCAGGCCATGCCATCGGGTGAAGTCTCCCAATAAAATGACCCTGCTTGCTCACGCATGCGCCAGAATCGATGCAGAATAGGATCAAACGTGAATTGGGCCCTGGTCATGTCCACGTTGTTTTTCTTCTGCGCAATATAGATTTTGCCTTGTTCGTATTGAAAACGAAGGTTGTTGGCATCGTCGATCAACGCGATGAGCGACGATTGCGCCGTGGTCAGCGCATTGGGAACGGTCGAGACGTCGACGAACATTTCACTGCCGCGCAAGTCATAGGTAAGGCGGCTCATCAGCATAGCATAATGCGACGTCGTCGAATTGGCCGGCAAACGCAACAACCATTGCCCATTGTCGAGCGAGGACGACGTGCCCGGTCCGGCGTAAACGTCCCATTTCCAAGTCGTATCGACGGGTTGCGAAAAGTCCTCCGTCAGCAAATACATGCCGCCGCAAGGGCCTCCGCCCATTCCCCCGCCTCCGCCCATGCCGGCCATTCCGCCGGCTCCGCCCATTCCCCCCGTGGCGACCATTCCTCCGGCGCCACCAGCACCAGCCATTCCGCCATCTCCGCTCGAACTCGAGCTCATTACCTGTCCACCGCCGCCCATGGAACCCGAGCTGCTGCTGGAGCTCGCTTCGCCCATTCCCCCAATGCCCGAACTGCTCGACGAATTGGTTTGTCCTGTACCAAGCCGCGGATCATAAGAATCCCAATCGAAGGTGCAGGCTTGGATAAGGGCCCCACTGAGCAGGAAAATGGACAAAGTCAACAACGACGACGAAATCGAGGTCGGGCGTCGGCGACGAAAGTGAGGGGACATGATTCGAGTCTCCTAAAACGTCAAGTGATATCGAAGATCGGCGCCGTACGGCGTAATGCTGAAAGCTGCTCCAGAAGCCGAAGGTTTGGAAGGTCCACCCAAGAAAACCATCAAGGTACCGGCCACGATTCCCGCGGCACCAACGCCGAGTCCAACATTGGCTACGGTGGTCAATGTTTTTCCACTGTCGATGATCTCGGCATATTTGGCGTCGGTGCAACGGGCGCCGCCGCATTCGGTTTCGAGCGTATTGAAGCGGCTCTTGGCCATGCTGCCGGTAATTGCGAATGCGGCCATTCCGGCGACTCCCAAGCCGAGCACGACTCCGCCCGCGATACGGACACCGCCGCCTTTGGATGCAGACCCCGGTTCGAGGTGGTCTTTGGGTGGATCAACCTGCTTTGGTGGCTCTTTGACGGGTTCTTTGGCAGGTTTTTCCGCCGCGAAAACGAGTTCGACCGTTTCGGTTTTTCCGGCGGCAACTGCTTTTTCCTGAAAAACCGTGCGACCATCGACGTGTTTTGCCGCAATGGTCACGGCACCTGGATCGACGGCAATGGCGACACCGAGTTTGTCCGGAGGCACGCGCGTCCCATTGAGGGTCACTTCGGCGCTCCGTTCCTCGAGCTTCACGATGACTTTTCCCACTTTTCCTTCGAGCATGGTAAGCTGGGTAGTCGCCGAATCCCGCGTTTTTGCATATTTCGGTTCTTTTTCGGCGCGCTCGGTCGCATCTTTCAGCGTAGCCTCCATCTCGACATACGCCTCGCTGTTTTTCCCGAGCGCAAGCAAGCAATTGCCCACCATGAGGCGCGCATTGGGACTATTCGACGCATTGTAGGCTTGACGAAAACCGACCAAGGCTTCGGCATATTTACCCTTGTCGAATAACTTTTGCGCTTCGGCGAAAACTTCCGTTGCGAGTTGGCCGGAATTGCCTTTGTCTTTGGAGGCTTTCTGCGCCGAGGCGGAATTGGCCGGAAACGTCCCCAAGACAAACCCGAGCGAAAGCACCGAAATCACCTGAAATCGTCGGCGTTTCATGGGGAAAAGACGCGAGCCAATCTTGGCGCAACGTGAAGGTTCGCAAGTCATGCCGAAGCAGGTTACCTGATCGGCTCAGCGATTGGAAAGGGCAAAGAACGCGTTGCTCGAGAACGACTTGTGGGATTGGTTGGGGCAAAGACAACCGTGACGCTGCGCTCGTCATCATCCGTGCAGGATTCGCGACGTGGTTCCCCTAGCCATCAAGGAACGCTGGGCAGGCCCGCAAGAGCCATTGCGAGTTCCTTTTCGTCGTAGTTGCGATCTTCGAGTTTCCCGGCGGTGTAATCGATATACGCTTGCATATCGAAGTGCCCGTGGCCGCAGAGATTAAAGAGAATGGTTTCGCTGCGCCCTTCGCGTTTGCACCGCAGCGCTTCTTCAATGGCTCCTTTCACGGCATGATTCGCTTCGGGCGCGGGAACGATGCCCTCGTTTTTTGCAAACAAAACGCCTGCCGCAAAACATTCTTTTTGATGGTACGCGACGGCTTCGATGAGGTCGAGTTCTTTGAGGTGGGAGACGAGTGGCGCCATTCCGTGATAACGTAAACCACCGGCGTGAAAGCCAGGAGGGGTGAAGGTGGAACCAAGGGTGTGCATTTTCGTGAGCGGCGTCATATGGCCAGTATCGCCGAAATCATAGGCATATTTGCCGCGCGTGAGGGAGGGACAGGCGGCGGGTTCGACGGCCACTATCCGCATTTTCTTGTTGTTGCGGAGTGAATCACCAATGAATGGAAACGCAATGCCGGCAAAATTCGACCCTCCGCCCGTGCATCCAACGACGACATCCGGCCATGCATCGGCCATTTGCAACTGCTCCATGCTTTCGAGACCAATGATCGATTGATGCAAAAGCACATGATTCAAAACCGAACCGAGGGCGTATTTCGTATCGCTGCGAGATGCCGCAATTTCAACGGCTTCGGAAATGGCAATGCCCAAACTTCCAGGATGATCCGGCGATTGTTCGAGTACGCTCCGGCCAAACGATGTCTCCGTGGAGGGCGAAGGCAAACAGCGGGCACCGTAGGTCTCCATGAGCGCGCGTCGGTAGGTCTTTTGGTCGTACGACACCCGAACTTGAAATACGAGCACTTCAATTCCAAACAGCGCCCCAGCGAAGGCGAGTGACGAACCCCATTGTCCCGCTCCAGTTTCCGTGGACAAACGAGTGATCCCTTCGTTTTTGTTGTAAAACGCCTGGGCCACTGCCGTATTGGGTTTATGCGACCCAGCCGGACTGACTCCTTCGTATTTGTAATAAATTTTCGCTGGAGTATCGAGCGCTTTTTCCAGGCGTCGAGCTCGGAAAAGCGGCGCCGGGCGCCAAAGTCGATACACTTCGCGCACCGGCTCGGGAATCTCGATTTCCCGCTCGGTCGAAACCTCTTGCATGATGAGCGCCATCGGAAATAACGGCGCAAGATCGTCCGGACCAACGGGCTGTTTCGTTCCGGGATGGAGGACGGGTGGCAGTGGTTTAGGTAGATCTGCCTGAATGTTGTACCAATATTTGGGAATACGATCTTCGGACAGGGTATATTTCGTCGATTCAGTCATGGGTCCCTCGCAGGAAGTGCAACGCAGCGCGATGATGCTCACGAATTGGGCAAGATTGCAACAGTGGACGAGAGTAAAACCATCGACTAAGGTCAGGCGATGCGTTTGACCATGACATATGCTCTGCTCTCGTTCGTCGTCGCGCTCGCCGGATGCGGTTCGGCGCCGGCCCCCGAAACGACGACGCCTGAAAAGACCGTTACCAAAGAACCGGAAAAAACGGCGGCAACGCCGGCAACGCCGAGTGTTCTCATACCGGCGGCGATTGCGGAAATCGTTGCGGCTGCGGATCGAAGCGATGACGACAAGGCTCTCGATGCGGGCCGGCATCCTGCGGAAATATTGGCGTTTTTTGGAATCGCGCCGGGCATGAAAGTAGCCGACCTCGCGGCTGGATTTGGTTACACGACCGAATTGCTCGCCCGTGCTGTGGGCCCGAATGGCAAAATTTACGGACAAAACAACAAGTTTGTCCTGGAAAAATTCGCGGAGAAAGGCTGGACGGAGCGTTTGGCCAAACCCGTGAACAAGAATGTGATTCGCGTCAACCAGGAATTCGATCAACCCATTCCATCAGACGTGCATGACCTCGATGCGGTCATCATGGTGCTGTTTTACCATGATACCGTGTGGCAAAAGGCCGATCGCGCCAAAATGAATCAATCGATCTTTGCGGCGCTGAAGTCGGGAGGCGTTTATGGAATCATCGATCACAGTGGGCGAGACGGGACCGGAACGACGGAGACGGATACATTGCATCGCATCGAAGAAAAAGTGGTGCGGGAAGAAGTGACGAAGGCAGGGTTCAAATTGGCGGACAGTGCCGACTTTTTGAAAAATCCTGCGGACACGCGAGATTGGAATGCGTCGCCGCGGGCAGCAGCCGAAAAACGCGGGACGAGCGATAGGTTTGTGTTGAAGTTCGTCAAACCCTAGCAGCCCGTTGATTTATCTGCTCGACGATGCCCCATCGTCAAAATGACAAGCTCACGCTTTTCTCGCTTCGGCTCCACGTCATTTTGACAGCACAAAGCCCGCTGCTCCGAATATCACTGGAAATCAAGCGCTCTTCACGTTGGCACGGTCCTCGCGACGACGTCCGTGCATGAGCATTGACGCACGTATCAAACGCCTTTTTCCCGCCCTCGTGATTGCTCTGGTTGCAGCTGGTGCCTACTTGCAAGCACTTGGATTAACACATCTTTTGGCCGCACATCTTGGCGGCATCGTGAGCCCTCCGCCCGGCTCATTTCCAAAGCGCTCGTTACCGGAAGCGCCGAGAATGGATCGCGTCGTCGACGGAAACGCCATTTTGGCACGCAATCCTTTCGACTCGATCACGGGGCCTTTGAACGCGCGCGAATCTGCTGGGGATCCAACAGAATCCCCGATTGAGAACCAAGCGAATCCCTATGCTGATCCTATTTGTGAATCTGTGCGCGTTTTATTGATAACGACAGCGGATGATCCGACTTGGTCGTTTGCGGCCATCGCCCTGGGTAATGACCGAGCGAGTTTGCGACGAATTGGAGACGAAGTGGGTGGTCGCGTCGTGCACGCGATGATTTGGGATAGAGTGTGGATGGTCAAGGATGGGCGACGCTGTCAATTGCCCCTGGGACGAAGCGTGGCGGGAGCCTCCATCAACGGCGACAAACCGAATACCTCCGAAATTCCTGGAGGAAGGCCGCCAAATCGTCTGCCTATGGGAATTGCCGATAAAATCACCCGCATTACGGATACCCGATTCGACGTGGATCGTTCGATTATCGATATGGTCATGGAAAATCAGCGCGAACTCGTGGGCTCATTACGGGTCTTGCCGGCAAAGGACGGGGATGGTGGGGGAATGAAACTCATGGGCATTCGGCGGGGATCGCTGCTGAATTCATTGGGGCTCGTCAATGGGGATCAATTACGATCAATCAATGGCTTCGAGATGAACGATCCGATGGTCGCGATACAAGCCTACAGTCGATTACTCGCCGCGGACAAACTCGATGTCCGAATCATCCGTGGAGGACAGCCGGTCACGATCGACATTCGTCTACGTTGAACAGGCTACGTGGAGCGTCGAGCACTTCGTTTGCACTCCAACGTGGACGACGACCCGGTGATACTGGTAAGATGCGGCAAGACCATGTCCGACATGACCCTTGCCCAGCGCCTTCTCGTACGAATCGGCCAGATTTCGCAGCGCAGCGACGTGATCGTGCAGCAGCAAAGTTCGTCGCGTGCAGGTGGCAAACGCTTGAACAAGTGGCAAAGCAAGCTACCGGCCGACATGTATGCATTTTATCAAGCCGTCAATGGGCTCAAGTTCTCCTACGCTTTTGCGGATGCTCCGGACGACTGGCATGGGCTGCAATTCGTTGCGCTCGATGAAGACGGGCGCAAAACAATCGATACGTTTCGCAACTCGTATCGGATTCCCCATCAGGCAGCAAAGCGATATCCGAATTATTTTTTCCAAGAAGGCCAAGTAGCTCCGGACACGCCGGTGCTCTTCTTTTTCGGCGATGACAGCGGTTGGGGTCTCATCATGACCGGCGAAAAAGACGCTGCTTCATTTCATCATTGGGACAACGATGGTTTCGTGAAATCTCGAGGTAGCTCGTTTACGGACCTCATCGACAAACTCATTTCGCGCGGATTTGCGCACACATGGGCCTATTCGGAGGATCATCCGGATACCGATGCCGTCTTGAAACATCTCGCCATTCCCGCGGAGCCTCGAAAAACGTTCGAGGTGACCGTGGAGAGCATTACCCAGCGTTCGGCCGAAGATATGCGCACGTCGATGATCGCCGGCTGGACGGAACATTTGCAGGACAAAGTATTGCGGGCACTGGGTTTGACGAAGCAAACCAAAGGGCTTTCGGCGACGGACAAGATCGCCCTCATCGAAAAAACGTGCGGAACGATGGAGGGGATTACGGATAAAGTCGCCACTGCAGTCATGAATGCATTGGGCTTCAAGAAGCGCAACCAGGATGATTTCGTCGCATTTTTCCGATGTGGAGCAGGGCCGGTAGCCTCGGTCAAACTCCGGGTCGAATACTTGGACGGGCCGATTCCCCTGCAACCTTATGAAAACGTTCTGCCGCGCGTTCTGCATCATGTGGAAGGGTTTCACGTGACAGACGGAATTCCCTACCCACCGGAGCTTCTGAGTTATACCAATCCTCAGCGCCATGATTTGCATTGGACACCCTTCCTTTCGTGCTCGTGGGATTACGAATTCAAAGGCGAGAAAAATAAGACTGCTACGTTCGAAGTGACGCTCGATGCTCTTCGAACGGAAGGCATGGAGGTTGGCAAGACATACGCGTCGACGGCATTGCCTAGCGTCGAAGGGCGAATTGGTTAACAGCCGCGAAACGGCGCATTTGATATTTCAGTTTGCGCGCGAGAAGGAAGTCGTCGGGACGATGGACCTCGCTTGGCGCAAAAGGCAACAAAATCTGCGTTGCGGGCCTTGCTTGCTCCTGGCGACCTGGGCTAAACTCGGGGCCCATGAGCGACGAATCGGGTGGGAAAAAGTCGGCAGGCGGGCATATTGCGGTGGCACTCGCGGGCATTGGGGCGCTCTTTGCACGCACGGTAGACGATTGCGGGCGCGTGGCGATCAAAGGCGGCGCAGCGATGAGCGACGATGCACTTCGATGCGCGGGTCGGGTAGGCTCGTTGGCCGACGATGGGTTGCGGGGTGGAGCCAAACTCGGAACGGCGGCCGATGACGGCTTACGCGCGGGAAAAGTCGGAATCGTGGCCGACGACGGGTTGCGCAATGGGGTGCATTGGGCCCCGCCGCATGGCGAAAAACCTGGTTTTCTCATTGAAGAAGCAGGCAATGTGGGGACCAAAGCAGAATCGCATGCGGCAGATGCGGCCGAATTTGGCGTAGATGTATCCCTCGAGGTCATCTCGAATGTGCCCACGGGCGACGATGCCGACGATGCTCCGGTAGGACCAAGCGTGAGCAACGAGCCGTCCGTGACGGCTGCGAATCCGCAATTCGACACGATGTCTCTGCTCCGAGCTCGAATGCATGTGTCGCAACCGGCGCTATTGCCAGTCATGCCAGCATCGCCGAAAGCGTTTCACACCGTTTTGGGTCGTCCGGATAAACCTGGTGAAGGAAAAGCGTTCGTCGGCTTGAAGCCAACGCCAAGTGATGGTCAGCCGGTGCTCGATCCGCTAAAATGGATCAAAGGCCGCATTTCGCATAATCCGATTACCTTCGTGTTTTACACGACAAAACAAAGCGCAGAAAAAACCTCGATTCCGCTCGTCTTGCCCAATGGGGAAACAACGGACGATTCGACGTTGCATCGCGCTTGTATCGAGCACTTTTCTCATTGCGTGGTTTTGGTGTGTAATCCGGAAAAGGCGGGTTACAAGCAACCTTGCGCGAAGTCGGCGGTAGACGCGTGGCAAACGGTTGCAGCAGACAGCAGCATTACCCAGTTGCCGCAGTTTTTGGAAAAAATGGTAGCAAAAAGGGCCGAAACGGCAGCTCTGCACGGCGTGACGATTTCACGCGTCGATCTTTCGATGGGGACGCCGCGTATCGTGCGAAGTCGTCTGAAAGCCAAAACGCCGTAGTTTTGCGATTACAACACGCCCGGGATGAATCGGTGCGGGACGCGTTTCATGTAATCCTGGTATTCAGGATCCTTGGACAAGTGGCGTTCTTCGGTAATCGCCCGCAGGTAGTACAATCCGGTCAAGGACACGAGGCCCACGAAATGCGTGCCGAGTAATCCGAACGAATCAGCGGAAGGCGTAATCACCGCCTGATAAATGGCGTACGGAAACATGACGCACCACCACGAAAAGTTTTTCGAGGCATAGGCGGGATGACGCACGACCGAATAAGGTCCGGTTTGAATGATCCCGCGGTGGGTCAAGTTCGAGAAATGCAGGCCGAACATCACGGTCGAGGCGGTGTACACCGCGAAACTCGCAATGGAACAACTGGCTAAAAGAATGATGGCGGGCTTGTACGTGAGCGCAAGGAAGGCGTGTTCACCCGGGTTTGAAAAGTAAAACCCAGGAACGCGGTTGAATGGGGGATAACACAAGAGAGCGACGGCCCAACCGAGCACGGTGGGTTCGACCGAAACCATGCCATTCTTGATCCAGCGCGACGAAAGCACGTAGCCTGCCCAAGCCAACCCCACATCCACCGCAAAAATAACGGACAGGGCACAATCGTAACTTTCGCGCACCGTGGGCTTCCGTGTACCCCCGACGATGAGACCCGTGGCAAAGCTGTAGTTTTTCACGAGGCTCGAGAATTGGTCGGCAAAAAACACCGTCATGAGCGGGACGAAAAAGGCTTTGACGAAAAGGCCCAAGATCGCCGTGCGATCGAATTTGTCGAATGGTTCGAGCGTCGATCGGTCCTTTTTCGTGAACCAAGCTTCGAGATGTCGCAATGTTTTGAACACGACAAACGCAGGAGCCTTACGATCCGCCTTGGGATCATGCTGGAATGCCCGCGTAATCATGATGTACGGCAAACCGGCGTACACGTATCCCCAAAAGATGGGATCCATCATCAAGAACCACGGTTGGTAATACCCCGCGGCCGAATTCCGTTTGAATCCATATTCGCCAGCCGTGTGATACAGCTGCCAAAACAAGAAAATGAGGAAAAGATCAGCGAGGTAAATCTTCACGCAGCTGATGAAGAACTCGACATAGCGCTTTTCGCGAATCTCGGCGGGAATCGAAATGATACTGTTTTTCTCGACCCGCATACGCACGCCAAGTTCAACGATGAACATGAGTGCAGCAATGACGACGAGCGCGAATATCGCCGAAGTGTTTTTGTTCGGCACGACGTCGATGGGCAAACCCCATCCTTGTTCGAGCACGTTGCGCCGCGAACCAATGAAACCAAGGAGCAACACGGCGACCGAACCGACACCGCCCGCGATCCATCCATGTTGCGTCAAGTTGGAAACGTCGTCGGTGCGGTCGATACTTTCGTCGACAACCTGCGTCTCTGGAGCCTGTTGTTGCTTGGCTCGTTTGACTTTACGAACCTTCTTCGGAACCTCGGCTTCGCTCGTCGGAACTTCAGCTTCACTCATCGCGGCGCGAGCTTACTCGATTTCAGGGCGAAGGTAGAACAAAGGTTTGGACCCGAGAATGTGCGTTCGTTTACAACTCTTGTGCCCCGTTTATTCACCCTCGTGAACTTTTGCGGCGGCCGATCCCCGAGTTTCGTCGACGTTCAAACTCAATCCCCAGGCGACCAGGAAAAACACGCCACACACTAGAATGGCTCGTTCGAGACCCAAAGTATTTTGCAAAATGCCCAATGACAGAAGACCAGAAATTGCGGCTAATTTTCCGGTGACCCCCCAAAATCCAAAGATCTCGCCCGATTTCGATTCCGGTGCAAATAGGGCTACCACGGTTCGTCCTGCTGATTGCGTCGCGCCCAAACACAATCCCGCGAGCGTGCCGACAAACAAATACACGTCTTCACTGGCCCACGGTTTGCCGGTCATCGTGGTCATGAGCTGCGCCAACATCGGGGTTTGGTAAATGCAGAGCACCGCCAAAATCCAGACGACGAGTGTCAAGCGATAGGTGCGCAAATTGCCGTAACGATCCTGAATCGCGCCGAACAATACGGCACCAAACGCAGCCGAAAGATTTGTTAAGACAAACATGAAGAGTTGCGTCTTGGGTTTCCAATGAATGACTTGATCGCCATAGATGAAGGCAAAGCTGATGACGATCGACAAACCCGCAGTGGCGAAGAAGAGCCCGCCCAGAAACCACACGAGATCGCGAAAATCTTTTAATTCGCCGACTGTTTTGCGTAAGCGCGCGATGCCCACATGCGCGAGCGTCTCGCCTGCGGGTAGTTGCCGTGCGGCTCCAGGTTCGCGCAGAAACAAAAACGTCGGAATGGCCGCAACGAAGAAAAACGCCGCCGTCATTGGGCCGATGAATCGTAATCGGTCGAGGTTTTCCCGCGTCTGTTCACCAATGGTAAACACGACAATGGCCGTGCTGACGAGCCCGCCGATGTAGCCAATGCCCCACGCGTATCCGGAAATTCGCCCCAAGTCTCGTTTGGGGCCGAGATCCGGTAAAAAGGACGCGGCGAAAGATTCGCCCACGGCAAACCCGTAATTCGAGGCAACGAGCAGCGTCATGGCCAAACCCACGCGACCGGGTGTGGCAAGCCATAACATTGCCGTTGCCCCCACGGTGAGCAGGTAGCTGCCGAAGAGAAACCGCTTTTTCGCGGCGCGATAATCCATGACCGCCCCCAAAAAAGGCGCGGTCAAAACGACAATCGCGTAGCTTATGCTGAGCGCGACGCTCCAAAGCAAATTGCCCTGTCGGTATTCGGGTGCATCGCCAACGATGATTTTTGGAAAAATCACGCTGAAGACCACCGTGATGATCACCGTCGTGTAGCTCGAATTGGCAAAGTCGAACATCGCCCAGCCAAAGATCTCGCGCTTGGGTGCGCGCGAAGGCTCAGTCGATGCGCTTTGGGTCGCAGAACTCATTGCGTTGATCGTCAAACCGCTAGGGTGCAGGCGGAGGTGGAGGCGGAGGGGCAGCGGGCTTCAACAGAACGTTTTGCACCAGGCCGATCACGCCCACGCACAAGGCAAACAAGGCTTCACCGGCAATGAGACCACCGCCTACAAGCGACGTGGTGCTCATGTCCTCCGGCAAATAACCTTTCTTCTGTTCTTTGATTTCGTTCGATTTGCGCTCTTGCCACGTGTTGAACGCCGATGACATCACGCCTCCGAGTCCAAACCAGAACGTCACCATCAGCTCGACAAACCCACCAAAGGACGACGCATACGGGCTCGGCAACAAGAACGCATCGACGCAGAAGCCCACGACAAAACCCTTGCGAGACCCCTTGACATAGTCGCGATAGCGCGGGTTGGCGTGAAGAATCTTGCGCAAGGCCGTGGTCACGATGCCGATGAACAAGCCAATCGCCAAAGCTTTGATCTTGAACGCTGGCAAGTGCCCAATGTCTTGAAGTGCCCCG
>DAOMZH010000080.1:0-20855 GCA_035437985.1 Polyangium sp. (in: bacteria)
AGGCTTGCCGCCACCCATGCCACCCATTCCACTTGACGCGCTGCCCATTCCACCCATGCCACTCGACGCGCTGCCCATGCCACCTGCGCCCCCGGTCACGCCGGTGCCGCCATTACCCCCAACGCCATTTCCCCCGACGCCATTACCACCGGAACTGCCAGTGCCGGAACTGCTCGAGCTGGAAGAGCCCTCGCCCCCTGCGCCAGCACGACCACCCGCCCCCGCAGGACCCGTCGAAGAATCATCACAACCAATGTTTACCGTGACAAACGCAAGAAGGACGGGAAGAACGCTGCCTTTGAGTGGCGAGGAAAAAGAGACCATTTTTTGCATGCAGCATTCAT
This sequence comes from Polyangium sp. (in: bacteria), assembly GCA_035437985.1. Lineage (GTDB taxonomy): Bacteria > Myxococcota_A > Polyangia > Polyangiales > Polyangiaceae > Polyangium. The sequence continues at coordinate 345 of DAOMZH010000080.1, forward strand.
ACGCGAAACGCGGGTGAAAAACAATCATTGCGCTGACGTAAGTTCCGTGTCGCGCAGGACCACGCCCGTTCGAATGATGCAGGCGCCATTTCAACTACACAACTTCCCAGCAGTCTACCGCTAAGTACAGTGCCCCGCAAGTTCGGGACCGTTTGTCTATGCCAAACATCGCGTTGGGTTAAAACCCAACGCTACACATGGATAGGGGTAGCGGCGGGTTTTAACCCGCCGCGGGATTGGACAAAGCCTGGTGGTCACAAACTTCTGGAATGCTGTACTACGGCGCCAGTGTCGGTGTATTGTCGATCCACCGAATGCGCCCCAACGCCACCGTCAAATCCACCACCAACTTGATATTCACCGATTCGAGCACTGCGTGACAAGCCGTCTTGTCGAGCGAAGCCTTGGTCTTTTGCTGCTGCTCTTTCGGAACGCTATTCCATTCTTTCGTCCACGCCTCGAATCCCCCCGGCGATTGACAAACTATTTCCACCGAATCCGTCGTCGACTTCCAACGCGATCCGAGTTTGTCCCCATTCGATTCACACGCACCCCGTCCAAACGACTTGCTTGCGACCTGACAAACCTTCATCTGCGTATCGACCACGCAGTTACGCATGAAGAGTTCCCCATCGGCTTCCTCGAACGTGCCCACTGCATCGAGTTTGTCCCCGCGCTTGCGCGACGCCAATGCCCCCTCTTCGCCCGCTTTCAAAAAACAACGCAATCGTGGAGCGTCAGGCATTGCATCGTCAGGATTTTTCGGAAACGCAACGAATGCTCCCCGTTTGTCATCCTTGCCCACCTCGCCCATCGCTCCAAAAATCAGCGCATTCTTGCCCCGATATCGACCAATCGCCGCTTTCTTGTCCTTCTCGACCGCGTCGAACACTTCTGCGGCCGTCACATCGAAGTTCGGTGGAGGCCCCACCAGCGTCTCAGGGACCACGGGCGCACTGGACGAAGCACTCGCCGCACTCGCCGCCCCATTCGCACTCGCATCCGAACCCGACCGCGAACAGCCTCCAAGCACGAATAACGAGCTCGAACAGGCCACAAGAAAAAAATTCGTAAATCGCACGCTTGCACCTTAGTACGCCTCGCTTGCCAAAACAAGCAAGTCGTGAATTACGGCTCTTCAACCATTGGAAACATATCAACCGTCGCGCCCGCAAGCGCCGCTGCACCTTCCGGAGCATCCGTATCCTTCACCGCTGCAAGATGCTCGCGCGAATCCCATATCGATATGCTGAGCGCTTTCCCAGACGCCGGATCGTGCACGAAATAACTCGCCTTGCAACCTGGTTGTTTCTTGAGCCATGCCCGATGCGCCCGCGCCTTGTCCAAATCCACTTCCGTCGGACGCTCATGCGTGATAACTCGGCAATAACCCTTCGTCTGCACCGCCCCCGTCGGTGTCGGCGCTTTCGACGCCTGTGCAGCAGCCCACACACGGCCAATCTGCACAACCGAATGCGGACCCTCCACCCCAAAATCCTCGGGTGTCACCACCCGCCCGTTGACCGTAAAGTAACCAAGCTTGGCGCCAAACTCGTCTTCGAGCGCATAGCGGTTCTTACCCGCAGGGGATAGGCTGTAGCGAAAACCGTCGATGATGACGCGATTGCCTTCGACGCTGGTCTTAGAAGCCATGGCGGAACCCCATATACCACAAACGCCAGAATGAAAACACTTTTCCGAACATCATCAACGCAAGCTAGGATGGGCCCGTGACGTCTCCCAATCGCCCCTTGCCTCCACCCGTCTTGGAAATGTGGAATACGTTCGTCGCGACCGCTACGAACAAAGATCCCTTGAGCACGATAACGTCGCACGATCTACGCCTGGAAAATAACCCAAAAACCGGAGTGCACGCCCCCGTACCGCCCGTCTCCGTCTCGGATTTACCCTCCGTACCCATCGCTATCTCGAATGCCACACCACAACAGCCCATCGCCAGCGATTTCGAAGTACTCGGAGTACTCGGTGAGGGAGGTATGGGGCGTGTCCTGCTCGCCCGGCAAAAATCATTACAACGCGACGTCGCCCTCAAAGTCTTAAAAAGCCCCGAACTGCGTAATGACGACATACGCTCATTGCTCACCGAAGCCGTGATTACCGGTTCCATCGAGCATCCGAGCATCGTTCCTGTCCATGCACTCGGCCGCGACAAAAATGGCCAGCCCGTCTTGGTCATGAAACGAATCGACGGAGTGTCCTGGCGCCGTTTGTTCGAGAATCCCGATCATCCATTATGGTCGTCTCTTGGAGTCGATACCCACGACCGACTCGACGCACATTTGGAGATTCTCATGTCCGTGTGCAATGCCGTCCATTATGCGCACAGCCGCGGAATCGTGCACCGCGACATCAAACTCGACAATGTCATGATGGGCGGGTTTGGCGAAGTGTATTTGGTGGATTGGGGTATCGCGATACGCCACACCAATGCCGGTGCATCCACGACAAACGATGCCGACCTCGAACCTCCTGTTGGAACGCTTGCCTATATGGCGCCTGAAATGGCCATGGGCGACACCGCGCGAATCGATGCCCGAACGGACGTGTATTTGCTCGGCGCGACGCTGCATTTTCTCTTGACTGGAAAACCCCGCCACACTGGCGAATCGACGCTCGATCTCTTGTTATCAGCCCGAGACTCCGAGCCCTTCGTTTATGGTTCGGATATCCCCGAAGAGCTGGCGGCCATTTGCAATCGCGCGACGCACGTCGACCGAGAAAAACGTTTTTCCAGTGCTCTCGAACTACGCAAAGCCCTCGCGCTCTTCCGGCGCCATCGAGGATCACTGACCATTGCCGCAAAAGCATCGGCTCGATTGGCAGAACTGAAGAAGGTCGAAAACATCGAAGAAATTGGCTTGCAACGCACCATGACCGAAATTCGATTCGCTTTCATGCAAGCCTTGGAAGCCTGGCCTGGTAATGCCCGAGCTCGCGAGGGGCTCGACAAAGTCCTTGCCTGCATGATTGAATATGAAATCGATAAACGCCAGGTGGAAAGTGCGCGCGCATTGCTCGACGAATTGACCGTTGCCCGACCCGATCTCGCGAAAAAAGTCGAACAATTGGCCCTCGACATCGAACACGAAAAAAAAGAATCGCTGCGTTTACATGCCCTGGCTCGAGACACCGACCTACGCATCGATGCTCGGGTTCAAATCATCATCATTGCAACAATGCCCATCGGTGCGGCATGGTCGTTCATCATTATGGCCTTCACCGAAAGCAACCAGGAACTCCTGTTGCGACGCCTCATCCTTTTTCCCATTGGCATTATCGTTCTGCTCGTCATTGCTTTCCTCGCCGTCCGCAAACAACTCGAAACCGCCATCTCGCGACGAGCCGTCGGCTTTCTTCTGCTATTTCCCTTGACCCTCCTGGTCCATCGATTGTTTGCAATTCGCCAAGGCGATACCGTTCCATCGATATTGATTTCTGACCTCATTTTTGCAACATCGATTGCCCTTGCTACCGCGTTGTCGCTACGCCGCCGCGTCGCTTGGCTCGGCTTGATTTTCATGGCTGGAGCCTTCGCCATTCCCAGGTATCCGGAGCATGCCTCGATGATCTTTTTGGGCTTCGCGTCGCTCTCAGCGTTGGTTTTGACGGGTATGTGGATGGCCTTCATCCGATCCAGCAAACAAAGCCAGAAATCCTAATCTCGCAGCTCGAAACACGTCTCGTCCCACCCAATGTACCGAATGTCCGGCAATGGTTTCGGGTCAATTTCCGAGTACGAGAATGGATTTGCCAGCTTGGGCAATGTGGAAGGCCAAGATCGAGCCGCCCACGCCCATTTTCACGTAGCGTCCAAGTGCTCGACAATGGCAGGATATACATCGCGCGCGGCACTCTGGCCAAAAATGCAATCGATGTGTCCGTATTCGGGAAAGACCACCCGCGAATACAAGGAGGGATCGTTGCGTTCGCAAAGGGCCTTGAAGGTGAGCTCGGTGCTTTCCGGCAAATAACATGCGTTTTCCGCGCCATGAATGAAACGAATGGGGAGCGCCATCCGATCCAAATGCGGAAGGTACGTGTCGGCTCCATGCTCATCGACGACTTGCCGAAGTCTGACCATTTGGGTCAAACCCTTGAAGCTCGTTATCGACGCTTCCCCGAAAAGCTCGCCAAGAGCATCGTGGGTCATCTTGTTCAGCTGATCGTGTTCATAGAGCGGCGAATAGAAGAATGTAATGCGCCGACAAACAGTGCTGAGGCATTGCTCTTCGAATTCCACGGGGTACAGACGCAAAGCTGCGTCCAAAACATGATTGGTCCATCCCGCGGACGAATCCGGCGAAGCGTCCACCGTTCCAATTCCTAGTTTTTCGAGCGTTTCCGGCGTATGCAGGCGCGACTTGAAACCCATGAGTGGAGGGGTGATCATATGTGCGCTGATTTGTGACAAAACGACCGATCGGACCCCTTGCAGTCCCAAAAGAAGCGCCATGGTAAACGTCAAGGCGCCATAACAATGAGCGACGACCTGAATCGACGCCGCCCCCGTCAAACGACACACCTCCTCCACTGCCCGCGGATGATCGAATTTGGCAATCATATCCGCAGTATATTGAGTAAGCGCCGCAGGCAAATGAATACTCGAGCGGTAGTCGAGCAGCCATACGTCATACCCATGTTCGACCAGATGTTCGAGCAAGTTGGTATCGATTGTATCAATCGAAAACATCGAGCTCGCCACACCGAGTCCATGGATGAGCATCACCGGCCCCTTGTTACCGCCATGGTATCGGGTGAGCAAAAGATCGAGATTATCCGCGGACTTGAAAGGGTGTTGGGTCGACGCAGGTACGCGTAACGCACGGCGCGCACGAGGGGGTGTAGAGGACGAGAAAAACATCGAGATATACTCCGAACGTCAGTCTGCAAAGGACCTTAGCACGGATTTTTGGGCAGGGAAAGAAAATGGCGTTTGGCGAGGCTCACGAAGGGCTCGCGATGGGGACCCGTCCGCGTTCGTCTACTGTTCCTGAAAGACGTACTCGTGTTGCCCGTCCCGCGTCGTGAGTGTGCGTTTCGGTCCTGAGCCAACCAGAAACTCGAATGCCCCCGCGACTCCGGGGCTCGTCGTGACGAATGAAATCGTCCCGTCGTTGTTTTTGCGGGTGGCGACTTCGCTTTTCCACTCGCCAACATCGAACATCGTGACTGCACCTTTGTGCGATACATTGATTTCACCAAGAGCATCATTTCGATAATGCGGAGCGAGTTTTGCGGACTCGGCAGCATCCGCGGGGACTGTCAGCAACTTGCGTTCGACAGCGATTTGGTCGACAAAAGCTTTTCCTCGCGCCAGGACATCTTTGTCGGCCATTTGTTCACCATCGAAAAGGACTTCCAGCAATTTGCGTTGGAATGACGAGCGAATTTCCCAGCCTGGATCGCCATTGGTGAGGATGACGGCGCCTACACCATGCTCGGGTAGCCACAACATGTCGCTATGAAACCCAAAAATATCGCCGCCGTGGTGCACGACGGTGACGCCCCACGTCTTGTCGACCATGAGACCCATACCGTAAATGGCGTCCGCATTGATTGCCACCTGGAACGCGCGGCGAGCCAAAAGCGCTTCTTTCGAGATGTATTGCTTTCCGTTCGGAAGTTTGCCCTCGGCGAGTTCCATTTGGACGTACTTGAGAACGTCGTTGACCGTGCTCCACGCTCCTCCGGCCGGCCTGACGGAAACGACGACTTCATCAAAAATTTCCGGAGAAACAACGGTTTTTCCGTCGATGTCTCGCGCATGTGCAGAAGCGAAATTGCCCGTGCGTGCGCGTTTGAAATCGAACGTGGTGGTTTTCATCTCGAGAGGTTCGAAAACGAGGGTGCGCATGGCTTCATCATATGCTTTACCCAATTCGAGCTTGGGAAAGGCCACGTGACCGCCGACAAACCCCGCTGCTGCCGCAAGCGGATTGGAGTATTGGAACAATTCGCCAAACTTGCTGGTCGGTTGCATGGTCCCCAGCGACTTCATGGCCTCGTCAGGCGTTTGCTTCCCGAATTGAAAGAGCCATTCGAGATCTTGCCGCGGCAAACCCGTACACGCGCAAATGAGATGTTTGACGAGCACGCGATTGGTTGTCTCTGCATCGCCGAGTTTGAAAGTAGGGAGAAGCGACTTTGCTTGTGATTCCCACGTGATTTTTTGCTGATCGACGAGTTTGCCCAACATCAACGTGGTCATGGCTTTCGTATTCGAAGCAATGATGAATTTCGTATCTCCATCGACCGCAGCCTTCTTGCCGACTTCGCGGACCCCAAAACCCCCAGAAAATACGACTTTGCCGCCCTGAATGATCCCAAGTGCCACGCCCGGAACCTGGAGCTTTTCGCGCGCCATGTCCACGAACTTGCCTAATTCGGCAATGCGAGCAGCGTCGAGCGTACGAGCAGTCTTTCCGGCGAAGGTTTCGCGCTGTTTTCCTTTGGGATAGAGCCGACCCAAAAATACCCCGACCTGCGCACCTCGTTTTTCACCAACCGCGTCGGCCATATCGTAAATGACGACGTTCCACGTATTGTTTGCAAATCGAGTCGAAGCGACGACAGTCCGCTTTTCATTCGGCGACGTCATATATTCGTACACCCGCACGCGGGTCCAGTTGTTTCGATCCGACACGTCAACCGCGGACTTCAGCGGCCATTTCCGATTTTCAATACCATAAGCCTCCCAGGCAGCCTCAATGGCCGCATCAGCATCTTTGGCCAATACGTCCACCACGATCACGCGTGACCCGACTTCGGGTGTTTCGAGGATCGTGACGGGACCTTTGACGCTGATGGACCATTCCGCAGGAACAATGAAGGTGTTGCCCATTGAAGTGGTCTTGGGCGTGTCAGCCGTCACGCGCTCCGGAGGTGTGGCGACAGGCGTATCGACAACCGGCGCTGCTATCGACGCAATCGATGTCGCCACAGCAGGCGGTTGCTCGACCGGAAGGTTCGTCGGCGGAGGAGGTGGTTGTGACGAACAGGCTGCGAGTACAGAAAGGCTGAGGAGGTAGAACGAACGCATGCGGCCTTATACAGCAAACTTGCCGCGGCGAAAAGACAAACGCACGAATTTCACGGGCAAGGTCGATGGCGGATCACCCGTGAGGCACGTGCAGCTTTTTTGGGCTGACTCTTGTATTTGATATGGCGGTCATTTGGCCGGCCAATCAAAAATGGCAGTGGATGACGTTGCTATGTAGAGCGTTGGATTTCAACCCAACGCAACGCTTCGCAGAGACAAACGGTCGCCAACGTACGGTGCGCTGGACCAAGAGGCGTGACGATTTGTTGGCCCAACGCTACAATTCTGCAACCATCGGGCGCGATGACGCAAACGCTGCCTACGGTCAAGATTGTTGGTGCTCGTCCACGTCGAATGCGGGATTTTCATCACGCTTTTTTGCGCACGACCTGGCCACGAGCGATCGGGGCAATCGTTGCGACATACCTCGGACTGAATCTCGTATTTGGCCTCGTATACACCTTAGCAGGAGGCATCGCCAATGCACGGGCCGGATCGCTCTTCGACGCATTTTCATTTAGCGTGCAAACGATGGGGACAATCGGCTACGGATACATGTATCCGGTTACGCCCATTGCGAATTTTTTGGTAACCATTGAATCTGTAATCGGTATGGTGGTTACGGCATTGACGACCGGACTCCTGTTTTCCAAGTTCTCGATTCTGCGCCCGCGTCTCGCATTCAGCCGGCAAGCCGTCATTGGCCCCATGGACGGAGTGCCGACACTGATGGTGCGAATTGGCAACGAACGGGGAAACCACGTAATGGAAGCACAGATTCGCATGGAGATCTACCGAACGGAGCGAACGAAAGAGGGTCGGACATTTTATCGCTTGATCGAATTGGCCATGACCCGCAATCGAGCCCCAGCACTCGGAAGCGCATGGAACGCAATGCACCCGATCACGAAAGATAGTCCGCTGTATGGTTTGACGCCGGAAACATTTCGCGAAAGCGAGATTGAACTGCTAATCTCAGTCGCCGGAATCGACGACACGTCGATGCAGCCAGTGCTCGCAACGAAGCGCTACGAAGAACATGAAATCGTTTGGGGCGCAGAACCAGCAGATGTATTGACGATTGAAGGCGACGGAAGCATAACGTTCCATTTGGATCGGTTTCACGAGATTCGCCCGACGGAGCAAACGAAGGACTTTCCGTATTCGGCGGGCTGAAGCGGCCGCTCCCCAGGTGCCTGGCTCCTTTGCTCGCGGAAAACTGGCTTGTCCGAGACATTTATCGCGTATCCCCCAAGCATCCTTTGAGCTCACGCCACTCGACCTGTTAGTATCGGCGCATGACGTTGCCTCTCATCGCACCTCTCCAGGCCTTGCCACCTCAAACTTGGCGTGCGTTCGGCAAGCGCCTCGCAACAATTGGCCTTTCGACTCACCTTGTCCAACCCATTGTCTCAGCAGTCGAGCCTCTGCCTCCCCAGCTGCGCAAACCCGCGCGCATATGGCACCTCCGCAACGCTCGCGGCTTGGCTGCAACTGCGATGCGCATGCTCATGTTCCAAGACCCCGTGCCGGTGGACGATGCACGCGCGGCCATGGGCGAACTGTTCGACTCCCTTCTGCGTGCCGGCCTTCTGCAACTGCACCCTGGAGACACCATCGTCTCCCCGTTTGTCCTCGCCCTCGTCGACGATCTGTACGTTCTTTCGGACGAACTCTCCCGAGGTGGCGAGGCCGTCATGGGGTTTGGCGAGACGACCATTGCTCTTTGTGTTGCCGCACTTCCGGATCGTGTCCTTGATCACGTATTGGACCTCGGATGTGGCTCGGGCACGTGTGCCCTCGTCCTGGCGCATCGGGCGAAGAAGGTCATTGGGACGGATATCAATCCCCGGGCGATTTCGCTCTCCCAAATCAATGCGGTGATCAATGGCATACCCAATGTCGAGTTTCGCCTGGGAAGCTTATTCGAGCCTCTAAAGGGCGAAACGTTCGACCTCATCGTTTCCCAACCTCCGTTCGTACCGCAACCAGCGGATGCAAAAGGAGCTACATTTCTTTATGGAGGTGCGCACGGAGATGAATTGGCGCTCGAAGTTTGTCATGGCGTAGGCAATCATTTGACCGCCAATGGTCGGGCTATCTTCATCGTCGAATGGCCTATTTATGGGGACTTCACGCCGGAAAAACGAATACGACGCACGCTTGGTGATGCGCCCATGGATGTGCTCTTATTGCAGACACCGGGGACGACCGTCGAGGAGCACGCTACTTATTATTCAGCGGGTATCCATCCTCGCCTTGACGAAGCATTCGAGCGTGATGTCCTCGAACGCCGTCAACACCTCGAATCCCTAGGAATTCGTAGATTGCACATGAGTTTCACGATTCTCCAAAAGGCGCAGGAATCCATACCTTTGACGCAATCCCTGGCCGTCGAACAGCTGCACAAGATTCGCGTCTCGAACGATCGCGTCAATAAAATCTTTGCTACCCGCAAACTTCTGGAGCATCGCGACGCATTACTTGCCAGCACGCTCCGTATGCCCCCGAAAACGATTCTCGCCCAAGAACAGGACGAACCCGGCGCGGACGTCGAATCTACGTTATCGGCCAAGTTCAGTCCAGAAGCTCTCCGTCCCCGGATCAACATCACGCTGGCAATGCTTGGACTTCTCACGGCAATCCACGAATCGCCCACCGTGCAGGATGGTCTTCAGCAATACGCGGACGCGTATGAAACGCCATTGGAAGAGGCGCTCGAGCAGCTTTTGCGGATGGTCGAAGAGGCCGTGCAGCATGGCCTTCTGGAAATCGCAACTGTCGAAAGCAATGAAAACGCCACATAGTCCTAGGATCGTTTTACGCAACGATCCCAGGCGTCGAAATTAACCAAGTCTGCGCCAATTCCAAAATGCGCCGCGGCTCGATGGCCTCCTCCAAGTAAACCCGCCGATACTCCAAATCCTCAATCTTTGCGCCATTCGCCACGACTTCCGCCCGAGCCTTCTCGAGTGCTCTACAGGCATTTTCCCGCTGTCCTGCGGCATCAAAACTCTCTACTTGCACGAGGCGCAAAAAGACCGCTCGAAAATAGGCACAAGCGCCGGTTTTTTCATAAATCGCGACCCCCTCAGAAGCTGCGGATATCGCCTCTTCCACGCGCCCCTGTGCCAACCGAATCTTGGCCAGCGTCGCCAACAAGGCTGGCGAGTCCAGCACATTTTGCGGACGCAGCAAGCGAATTGCGGCTTCTATCTCGCGTTCCGCGCCCTCCAAATCCCCAGCTCGACGCAATACCTCCGCCAGCGTCCAGCGTCCCTCCCCTTCGTCACTCGTCAAATGCCGCGCCATTCCGTATTGAATCAACACCTCGGCCCAGCGCCGCGCCTCCTCGAATGCCCCACGTTCCGCAAGCACCCAGGCCAAACAAATCGGGCGCGACGTCGCAGAAAATCCCATTTCTTCATGGGACAAGGTCACTTCGAGCAACAATCGCTCGGCCTCGTCTCGCCGACCCAAAAACCACGTCTGCATCCCGAGAAATGACTTCCCTACCTGCGCCATCCGTTCATAATGCAATTTTTGTCCCGCATTCATGGCGAGATTCGCATAACCTCGCGCTTTCCAGGGATCTTGATGCGCATAGGCTTCCCGCACAGCATTCATGATGTACCAAAAACCCATCGCCCGCGGGTCATGTTGCACAGCAGCATTTGCCACGCCCTGCAGCCTGGCCATGATTGCGTCGGCCATCTGCGTTTGTCCGGTAACGTCGAGGATGTACGCGGCAACCGTGTAGGCAAATGAAAGTGCCGCTTCCGTTCCTTTTTGTACCTCGATTTGCCCGAGTGCCAACAATGCCGCGCCAAACTCCTCGGGTTTGCCCATATGCGCTCCCCCGAGCATCTTGATGAACATTCCCTGAATCCAAGCTTCGCTTCCTTTCGGAGCATCCCGAATGACTTCTTCGACATACGGCAAAGCTTTTGGAATTTCATTGCGTTGATAATAATGAAGCTCGCAAAATAGCCCCAACAATTCGATTCGCAACTCGGGCGACACGGTGCATGCCAAACCTTTCCGCGTATGCGCCAATGCCGTGCCGGTATCCCCACCGAGGTGCGCCTGCTCGGCCGCCGTCAGATAATACGTCGCCGCTCGCCCACCGTCCCCACCCACCTCGAAATGCTCCGCCAACACCACCGGATCGCGCTCCCCATTCAACTCCAGCCATTCTCCCGCCAACCGATGCCCCAGCACCCGATCATCGAGCGTCACCATCGAATACGCTCCCTCCCGCAACAACGCGTGACGAAACGCATATTCCCTTTGGCTGGAAAAACGACTTTCGTCTCGATACACCAAAAGCTCACGATCCGTTAGCTCCATCAAGAGATCTCGCAACATTGTATCGTTTTCGGACATTCCTAACAAATTTGCCACCGCCGCCGTCCAAAACGCTTCACCAAAAATACTCCCCGTTCGCAAAATACGCCGAGCGTCCTCGTCGAGCTCCGACAAACGTGACTGCACCATCGCGACGACGGTTTCCGGCAAATCATCGGCCTTGCCCGCCGCGGCTGCGCGAATGAGCTCTTCCAAGTAAAATGCATTTCCGTCCGATAATTTTACGAGCTTCCCAATCAAATCACTGCTCGCTTTGTCTCCCAAAACATGACGCACCAATCGCTCCGCTGGTTTGACCCCCAAATGCTTCAATCGAATCTCTTGCACGTCCCGTTCGAACCATAAACGCGGAAAAATTTCGTGCACCTCCGGACGAGCCAGGGCTAAAATGAAAAGCGGTACCGATTTCTGATCCCTCAGCACGCGATCAATGAATTTTACCGTCGGAAAATCGCCCCAATGCAAGTCCTCGAGCGCCATGAGCACCGGGGTTGCTCGAGATTCCGCCGCGACGAATTCGAGCCATGCCTCCCGCATGTGTTCGTTCATCAATTGCGCATCCTTACGCGCCGCAAACAGCAATGGATGCATGTCCTCGTCCCGCGGCGCGCCCACCAACTCCGACAAAAACGACGTCACATACGCTCGTTTTTCTGGACCAACATTCTCGGCCACCCGGCGCGCGAGTTGGTCTCGACGCACATCGATGGGGTCCCCCTCCCGAACCCCTGTGGCATGACGAATCACTTGCGCCAAAAGTCCAAATGCGGATCCTGCCCGCAATGCATCGCCTCGCCCCAGCCAAATTCGCACCCCCTTCGAATGCTCACGCGCCCTCCGAATGAATTCCTGCGTCAATCTCGATTTTCCGACCCCCGCAGGCGCCGTTACCAAGACCGCCTGCGTCCGCCCATCGTCCACACACTCATCGAGCAATTGCTCCAATATTCGCAATTCACGATCCCGGCCTACACACGGCGTCGCCCGACCCAACAAAAGACGCGTCCCCTCCCCCAATGATCTTTCTCCTAGGAGTACCGAAAAACCCCCTTCGGCCTCGCGCACGTCAAAACGGGCATCGAGAAGCCCCGTGATCACGTCGTCGATCAAAATGGGCATCGCCGCATTTTCTTCCGTAACCGGCACATCGCCGGCCAAACGTTTGGCCACGACTTCAATGGTTTGTCCTAGGCTACCAATCCCCGCCTCCCGCGTTTGGCTGCGCCCCATGGCCACCGCCATCCGCCGCCCCGGCCCATGCATGCGCAACGCCAATGCACAGCGCGCTGCTTGCGCGGCAAGATCCGTCGCCAATGCCGTCTCTCGCAAAAGAACACTCACCGAACCATCCAACATCCGTTCGGCTCGTCCACCATGGCGCATTGCTTCTTTGACGAGTTCCTGATCATCTGGAATTGCGATGAATGTCGCTTCGGAACCCATTGCCTGTTGCTGCGCCACTTGCTCGGGATGCGGCGCAACCAGAATCAGCGCAACACCACGTTGTTCTCCTCCGCGGAGCACCGTTTGTCGCCGAACAGCGGCTTGCGGCGAAGTCTCCACCTCAGGATTCTGCGTCGATTCGAGGGCCCGCAACTCCTTGACGGCTGCGCGACCATCAGCGGGCCGATCATCAGGATCCTTCGACAGCATTCGAGTTACCAAGTCGTCCAGCGCTTCTGAAACGTCCGCACGACGCTCGCGTACGTGAGGCGGATTTTCAAATAAGATTTTCGCTAGAATTGCTGGCAAATGATGTGCGGCAAATGGAAGCTGCCCCGTGAGGCACTCGAAAATCATTACCCCCAGCGAAAATATATCCGCCCGCGCGTCCACCATCGCCGATCCGCGCGCTTGCTCGGGTGCCATATACCCAGGCGTGCCCATCATCGCCCCCGTACGCGTCACTCGCGGCATCGCGGATTGTCGCGCCAGACCAAAATCGAGGACCATCGCGCGATCGATCTTGCCGTTCGGCAAAAACACGTTACTCGGCTTCAAGTCGCGATGCACGATATCCCGGGCATGCGCAAAACCGAGCGCTTGTGCAACAATCGTCGCCAGCGTAATCGTTTCACTCGGAGTAAGCGTCCCTTGCGCCAATCGATCGGCCAAATCACAACCTTCGAGCCAATCCATCGCCAGATAAACCTGGCCCTCGGGCGTTGCCCCATGCGCCACGTATCGAACGATGTGGGGATGATTCAGATCCGAAAGAATCCGCGCCTCCCGAGCAAAACGCTCCTCGACGCCTTGCGTGAGTATTTTCAGCGCCACAAATCGGTCCGCATACCGATCGCGCGCCTTCCAAACCTCACCCATGCCGCCGATTCCAGCGACTCTTTCGAGCTCGAATCGTTCCGTGATCAGATCCCCAGGACGCATGTGTCTAGTATCTGCCGAATTGACCCGACGCGCAAAAAGATTTTACCTGCCCTCTCCCCGTCGCTCCTGGTATGCTCAATCCATGGCCGCACGACGTCGTTCCTTTGGTGTTCAAAACAAAACGACGACCATTGGCACGAGCGCCTTGATCGCCCTTGGCGGCATCAATTGTGGTCGTTCAACCCCTCCAAACCCAACAATTTCGTCCGGCACGACGATCATCGATACCTCGGCCTCTACACCATCGCTGCCTCCATCTCCCGCGCCGCCAACGGATGATGGCCTTCAAGTCATCGAGCAATTTATCCCGTACGTCGTTACCTTGCCCAACATTGCGCGACGAACTTTGTACACCTGGACAACCACCGAACAAGTCACGGCCCTCGAGAAAGATCCCACCTTACTCACTCGCAGCGATTCTCCGGAATTCGGAACTTCCTATTTCGAACAAGTACTCGAACAGCGGGCGCAGAAAAAAGACCCATTGGCCAAGCTTCTGCGCACGGCTGCATTTGCGAAACAACGTTATGCTTGGGTTGCTCCGTATGCCACGCGAATTGGCATTGGCAATGAATCTTATGGCGATGAATTGATCCAAGTGGTGCTCAAACCCGAGGCCTGGTTGGTCATCATGAAAATCAGCTCGGCGCTGATCGAGGTCGTCGATATCGATAATAAACCCGTCGCCGAAACCGATGCACTCGCTCATCCCGAACGCCTCGCCGCTGCATATTTCGTACAAGATCAGCCTGTGACGGGTTATCGCGCGTCACTTGCCGGACCGGATGAACGCGTCGGATATCGGGAATACGTGATTTTCAACGAATCGATGATTGAATCCTATGCGCTCGGAACCCCAGAGATTGCCGCTGAATACAAAAAGGAAATTCAAGCAATCGAGAGCCTGCTTCATTACTTGAAAACGCACGAGACAAACAATAAACACTGGCCAGAATGGATGATCGACGTCACGGCGAAAGCTTGGACCACACCGCCTGCCCCACACTCGGTCCTCGGAACGTACGACGCAACCCTCGCCTTCGCGGATTATCCTTATCATCCCGACAAAGCCTATGTCGAATTGCTGCTCGAAAAATTGCGCAAACACGATTTACGCAGCAAACCATTCACCCACAAACCGACCGTCCCATTTCAAGCCGCTACGACCCGAAAGCCGGCGCCAGCCATCAATCCGCGAAAACGAAATGGCACATTTTGATTCGGGCCCGTTCAATGGCTCCGCGGATCAGCGCTCGGGCCCGGCAATATCGCCACGTACACGCTGTCCGAACATCGTGCTACCTACCCACATCCCATGAATGTAATACGTCCCGGAATCCGAATCGGGAAGCACGTCAAATGTAAAATTTCCGGCATAAGGCACGACACTCAGCGCCTCGATTTGGGCTGTCCCGATTATTTCGCCAGGATTCAAATTCCACAACGAACGTCCGTCACCGAGCGGATGCTCGCCCGAAATTTCCACGACAAACCCATCTCGAAATCGAATGTGCGCCATGGAATGATTCTGGACCCGCACACGCTGCGTCGCGAGCAAACGCACCGCTTGCACTCTTCCTTCATGCGTACTCCAAATGACATCCCCCGTCCGTAATTCTTCAATCGGCACTTCGCCTGTCGGCGTCGATAACGCAGTTCCTGTCGACACGCAGCGACAACGCGAACACGTCCCACCATCCCCACCGCATGCCCCAAACACCGCCCCAGGCGGAGCCCCGTCGTGAGCAATCGGGCCTCCCGGAATGATGCACTTGCCATCCAACAAACAACGCCCCACCGGACAAGGTTTTCCCGAGGTGTTTGTCGAGCCAGACCAGCCTCCAGACGCCGGTGAAGGGCGCGGAAGTGGCTGCGGAGACGGCGGAGGCGGAGGCGCAGCTTGAAAAACCTCGGCTGTTGGTTGCTGCGTAGGTGCTGCCGGAACGAGAAATGGTGACGTCGGAACCCGCTCGGATACCGCTGTTGGACGCTCGGGGGCTCTCGTTGAAATGGGGTTCGGTTCGACGTCTGCTCCGCGCTGCCCTTGGAAATCCAATGGCGACGTTGACGGCGGAGCAGGTTCGACCTCGGCAGCTTCTGGTTGAACGTTGGGTTCCTCGGATTTCTTGCACGAAACCAGAGCCAACGCGAGCAACCCAGAAACAACGAGGCAACGCATACCTCCATCGTACCTCAGCGCGGGCCGTACGTAAATGCCCGCGCGTAGGTCAATGTTGATCAATGCACCCGCATGCCCGGCTTCGCTCCGCTGTCCGGCGAAAGCACGAAGGATGTATCTCCGTCACCGGCGGCCAAGATCATCCCCTCGCTCGTGCCGAATTTCATCTGGCGAGGTTTCAAATTGGCGCACACGATGACCAAGCGCCCAATCAAGGTTTTCGGATCGTAATGCGCTTTGATTCCAGCAAATACCTTTCGCGTCACGCCACCACCGAGCGATACGGTGAGACCCAAGAGCTTTTTCGCCCCGGGCACTTCTTCGGCTGCAATGATCCGCGCGACTCGCATATCCACCTTCGTGAAATCCTCGATGGTGCATTCTGGAGCCAATGGTTCTTTGGCCAGCGCGTCGCCCGAATCTTCTTCGACCTTCGCGGCTGCGTCAGCACTGGTCGCCGCGTCCGATTCCGTTGCCATTCCGGCTTTTCCTGCTTCGATCATTTTCTGCACCGCGTCCATTTCCATCCGCTTCATCAAATGTTCGTATTTCGCTACGGGCGTACCCACGAGCGGAGTTTGTCCCAGTTCCCACCTGTCCATGGGGCAATTCAAGAGCACGCCTGATGCCGCAGCGAGCTTCGGCAAAACGGGCTGCAAATAAATGATTATTTGCCGATAAAGGTTGAGCGCCACGGTGCACGCGGCTTGCACTTCCTTTTCTTTTCCTGCCTGTTTGGCCAACGCCCACGGCGCCGCCCGATCTACGTATTCATTCGCGCGATCCGCAAGGGCAATGATCAGCCGAATGGCCCGCGCAAAATCAAAGGACGCGTACGCTTCGGCAATGTCCGCGCCCGCCTTGGCCCCTGAAGCAAACAATCCCCCATCGTCAGGATATTCCGCAGACAAGCCCGTCGTGGCCACGAAACGCGAAGATCGACTCGCCAAATTCACGATCTTGTTGACCATTTCGGAATTGACCTTTTGCACGAACTCGTCCAGGTTGAGATCGAAATCCTCCACCCGAGCACCGAGTTTGCTCGCGTAATAATAACGCAAATACGATGCGTCCAGGTGATCGAGGTACGTGCGCGCAAGAACGAACGTGCCCTTGCTCTTGGACATTTTCTCGCCATTGACCGTGAGAAATCCGTGCACTTGCACGCGCGTCGGGAGCGAGTATCCAGCGCTCTTGAGCATCGCGGGCCAAAAGAGCGTGTGGAAATAAACGATGTCCTTGCCAATCACATGAACGATTTCCGTCTCGTCGCTCCGCCACCATTTGTCGAAGTTTTCGCCCTGGGCCGTGCACCATTGCCGCGTCGTGCCGATATAACCAATGGGTGCGTCGAACCAAACGTACCAATAATTGCCCGGCGCATCGGGGATCTCGAAACCAAAATAGGGTGCGGGTCGCGAAACATCCCAATCCCGCAGAGGCTCGGCCAAGAAATGCCCCGCCAAGTAGTTGGCGACTTCTTTCGGTACGTGGCCATCCGACTGCACCCACTCCGTAAGGAAAGGCCGATCGGGTTCAATCGAGACAAACAGATGCGCTGCACTGCGAACTTCGGGACGAGCCCCGGACAAGGTGCTTTTGGGATCGACCAAATCCGTCGCGGCGTACGTCGAGCCGCATTTGTCACAACTGTCGCCATATTGATCGGTTGCCCCACATTTCGGGCAGTTTCCTTTGACAAACCGATCCGCGAGAAACGTTCCAGCTACGGGATCGAACAGTTGCGTCACGTCGCGCGTGGCGATACGGCCGTTGTCGCGTAGTGATTTCCAAATCTCATGGCAAACCTCGCGCGTCGCTTCCGAGTTCGTGCTGCCGTAGTGGTCGAATTGGATGCTGAACGCGTCGAAGTCCCGCTGATGCGCGACGCTCATGTCGTTGATGACCTCGACTTCGGTGCGGCCTTCTTTGCGCGCGCGGATCATGATCGACGTGCCGTGCGTGTCATCGGCGCAGATGTAAATCACGCGGCGCCCGGTCATTTTTTGGTACCGCACGAAGATGTCGGTCATCGTGTACTCGAGTACGTGACCGATGTGCAAGTGGCCGTTGGCGTAGGGTAAAGCGCTGGTGACGAGGAGAGGCTTCATAGTCGCGGCGCAATGTGTACCAAAATTGGGGTCGATGCCAAGGACTTTGATAAGATTGGTCGCAGAAAGCGCCCCAATGCCCGCATTTCGCCCCAGCGCGAAAAGATGCTCGGTGCGTCCTCACTCACTTCGTCCGCGCAGTTCGACCATCGACGTCGACCTGACCGAACGAAGAACTGGGTTCCTCAAAGATACCCGAGCCACCATAAATCGCGGCGGCGACGTTTGATTTCGCCAAACCAGCGGCAGAGCGGGTACAGAAGCGCAACCACGACCGCCGTGAAGAGATACACGACGGGCAAACTGAAAATCATTTCCTCGGGCAAACCAGAAGGATTTTGCGTTGCCGCGTGCCATCGGTCATAACCGAACCACGCGATATGCAGCATTATGGCTCCGGCATGAATGAAGTAGAGGTGAAGCATGTAGTAAAATAGGGGTGCCCGGCCAAACACGAGAAAAACGCGTTTGCCAAAGTAATCACGCCCTTCCATGGCGCCAAGCGCCAAAAGCGCTGGCCCGAGCGTCATGAGCAGATACGCGAGCGAAGGCGGATATTTGGTGCAATTGAGAAACGACAACGTCGTGTAGAGCAAGCTGTCGTAATGCACCCGTGGAAGAGGATCCCCATATACGTTGAGTCCCCGCACGACGATAAATGCGAAGAGACACGCCGCCCCAAGCTGCCCAAAACGACGTTTGCGTTTTTCCGAATCGACGTCGACGAACGCCCCGAGAGCATATCCCGCCGCCATGACGCCAATCCACGGAATGAGCGGATACACGATGAACGCCATGTGCCCAGGAGCCAGCGTCAAGAGTTTCGATACGTGCAAAATTGCCCAGAGCGCACCCCACGACCCAAATTGATCCAGAGAAACACCATCGAGTAAATTGTGCACGAGAATCATGCCGATTCCAAGACCCCCGACAACGCGCACAGGCAAACGCACGAGCGCCGCCAACACCACCATACTCCAGCCAATGGCCCAGATGACTTGCAAGGCCGTGAAATGATAAAATGGATCGAATGTCCATCCCATACGAATGATGGTTATTTCCAGAAAAACCAGCCAAAGACCACGAGTAAGCAAAAACTTGGAGAGATCTTGCGGAGATTTGCCGCGAGCAGCTTGGAAATAGGCCCCGGTTCCAGCCAAAAGCACGAAAACCGGTGCACAATAATGCGTAATCCAGCGGGTCAAGAACAGCGGCGCCCCCACTTGGACGACGTCGATGCCACGAAATGCAACCTGTCGGCCGACGAAATCGCGCACGTGATCAATCGCCATGAGAATCATGACCAGACCCCGCAATGCATCGATCGAATCGACGCGCGAGGTTGAGCCAGGTTTTGCTCCTGCTGCCGCGACCGTTTCCGCAGCTTCCACGTTGGGTGACAAGGCCGTCATAGGGCACGAATACCCCACTTTTTGAGCAAATACCAGAAAATTCAACGACCACGAAATCAAGCGACAAACACCCGATCGCGGAAAAACGCCAAACACAAATCAACCGTCGAGGTCGCTTTACGTTCGCCCAAACCGGCTGAAGAGACTCCTCGTGACCAGACGATCCTGCGCGAAGTCAATGACGTCACGCAGGGAATCGGATTGGTCCATTCGGAAAGGACACGAGGAGGAAAGCATGATCCATCTCTCGAAGATCACAACGCTGGTCGCAATCGCCGCGACGGCATCGATTTCTGCTTTGGGTTGCTCCGCCGAAATCGCCGATGCGAATGCTGACGAAAATGTGGCGGACGCGAATGAAAATGTCGTGACGGACGATTCACCGGCAGTTGCCGACGAAAACGCAGCGTCGGACGACTCGCTCGCTTCAACGGACGACGCCGATAGCGACGAGGGCAATACGGCAGAAGACGAATCCGCGCTTTCCAACTGGGATCGCGGATATTATGGTGGGTACTACGGTGGCTATCATGGCTACCGCGGCTACCGCGGCTATGGCCATTACGGCCGATTCTATGGTCATCGCGGCCATGGCTATGGCCATTACTATCGCCGCGGCTACTACGGTTACCCGTACTATGGCGGATATCGTCGTTTCGGTCGCGGATACTGCGGCGGCTACTACGGCAACTGCGGCTACGGATGGTGATCGGCCATTCGTAAATAGGTCTAGAATTTTGAAAGGAGCGCCCGGCCTTTGCAACCTGGCGCTCCTTTCTCGTTGTTGACCTAACGACGCTCCAATGAACCACGCGCCGATTTTTCTTTCCTGCGCAGCGTCATCACCGTAAACTCGTCCCCCGCGATGATGCCTTGTACGTTCGATCTGGCTGCGAAATGGTCACGATTTCGGGTTCCAGCCATTTTTTGCAATACCCCGTACAACTTCGTTTCATGGTTGGAACCTAGATGACGACGGCGAGTCCATCGTTGCTT
>DAOMZH010000081.1:0-8762 GCA_035437985.1 Polyangium sp. (in: bacteria)
AATGCTTCATTCTTCTCCGCGTTTACGACGTGATCCACATTGGGCGTAAATACCATTCCACCTTGGCGCGCGAGAACGAGGCATTCGATCGCGTCGAGAGCCTCGGCGAAGGTCAAAACATCGATTTGAATATGCCCGATTCGGATACGTTGATTCTGCATGAATCTGTCTCCCTCGAAATGAAGTCCACATAAGAAACGGCCGTCATGAAAACCAATGTCGAACCTGGCGCTCACGTGCCCGGTACCCATTTAATTTCTCCATGATGTGTAGTCGTTCGTCGAGCGACAAACCGAAGCTCCACGTCCCCCAAAGAGCCAAGGTCGCCGCAAAAGCCGCAAGACCGCAAAAAGCGGCTGGATTCGTTTGCATTTCAGAGCCGACCACGAGATGACAGAGTATCCCGAAAACGACGACGGGCGACGACGACCGCAACGCCGGACCGAGAGTCTGTCGCGCCAAACTCCACGAGGTCATTTTAGTTTCGCGCGCAGCCCACGGCCACAACAATAACCAGCCCGTAGCAAGGGCCGGCAGAAGTGATCCCAAAGCTACACCAATGGGTCGACGAAGCCATTGCAAAAAGAGGAAACTAAGAATCAGATTCGCAAGAGCTTCGAGCAGGAGTAGACGCACGAGATGCCGCTCTTGGCCGCTCATCAAAAAAATGGATTTCGACACGCCGTGAGTTTGAATCGTCGAATAACTCCAAACGAGAAGCACTCGACCGAGAAAAATTACTTCACTTCCGCCTGCGCGGCCATGCGTGATCAGTCCCAGCAAACCTTCGAGAAAGATAAAACCAAGAACGAACAACGGTGTCGTCATCAGTGCATTGAGCCGTAAACAACGCAGGAAAAACCGTTGCCAATCCTCATGCCTTCCCTGGCCATGCATCGTCGCCGCTGCTGGGGCAATCGCGTCCGGCAATTGCCATGTAAATGCCGAAAACAACTCGGGAATTTTGGCTCCTACGTGATATGTGGCAACTGCCGTAACCGACAAAATTGCTCCAATCAGAAATCGGTCCATCTGCAAAACGACGATGCTCGCAAACACCACGAGATACGCATGAGCTGAAAATCGGGCCAACATCTTCAACATCCCCCACGACACGTCCCGTGCGGCCAGGACAACCGCGGGCATTGCCCGCAATGCAGAAATCGCCATACCTATCCCGGTGGCGACCATGCAAATAGCTTGGCCCAGCAAAACCCACGACATACCCCAATGCATTCGCAAACACGTCCAAAGCCAAATAAATGAGACCACTCCGCCTCCCGTGCTCAACCAATCCGCTGCTGCAATCCGCTGCTGACCATAATGAACCTCCCGAAATGTTTGAAATGGATAGGTCGCCCCTACCCCAAGCACGAATACGACCCACGCCCGCCTAAACTCAGATTCGTTTTCGATCGATACGCCAATGGTCCGAAACAATCCATCGGACGCAACGAGGCCAACGACCACGATTGCGACGGCGCATAAACAATTGAACACCATTACCGAACAAAGCATACGACCCAATTCGCGCCAGTTGCTGTGCTGGAGAAATTCGACGGTTCTCTTTTGAACGGCCAATCCCATTCCAAAATCAAATAGTACCCCGTAGGCCAAAAAGCTCCATGCCAAGCTATAAAAACCCAGCTCCTCCAACGAAAACTCCGCGCAAATCTGACGAAATGAAATGACGCCCAAAAGCAAACGCACGATGCTCCGTACATAACCGGATGCGGAATTGCTCCACACCCGACGTTCGATCATGACCTGTTTCACGATATCCCCCTCGGGCACCCGCACACTGGAATACGAAAAGCCTGACCGGGAAGCCAAAGCCCGCAACCGGAATTTCCAGTTTGTATTTAATGCAATGGGGACGGCTGGCGATACTTCGCCCCAGACGAACCATTCTGCCTACTGCAACATTATCAGGAAATACCGCAAATCATGGCCAAAAGCTGCTCTGAGGAGGTAGACCGACCATTCTCCTGCACAATACACTTCGATGAACACGCGTCTTGCCATTCGCGGGGGTCCGCAACTACGCACTCGACCATTTACGTCTTGGCCATTGAGCACCAGCGCCGACCAAGAAAGACTCATTCGAGTACTCGATTCGGAATGCTGGGGAGGCGAAGGTCCACTCGCTCGCGAATTCGAGCAAAAATTCGCAACTCGGCACCAGACTATCGATGCAGTGGCCGTAACGAACGGAACCGTTTCTCTTCTGCTCTGTTTACGCGCATTGGGCATAAAGCCGAGAGATGAAGTCATTGTCCCGGCACTCACGTGGATTGCCACGGCGACGAGCGTCCTCGAAGCCAATGCAGTTCCGATCATCGTCGATGTTGATCCACGAACCTACTGCATTGATCCGAATGCCGTCCGGGCCGCCATTACGCCGCGCACGGTGGCGGTCATTCCCGTGCACCTATATTCACATATGGCCGACATGGACGCGTTGCGGGCGCTTGCGAGTATG
Organism: Polyangium sp. (in: bacteria); assembly: GCA_035437985.1. Lineage (GTDB taxonomy): Bacteria > Myxococcota_A > Polyangia > Polyangiales > Polyangiaceae > Polyangium. Next base: position 2,483 of record DAOMZH010000081.1, read on the forward strand.
CATTCGTTGGCCATCATCGAAGATTGCGCGCACGCCCATGGCGCAAGTTTTCGGCACGAAAGCGCAGGTTCGATTGGAACGTTCGGAAGTTTCAGTTTTCAAAGCAGCAAACCCATGACCGCAGGCGAGGGCGGAATCGTCATCAGTCGCGACAAAGGACTTCTCGACAAGGTGTATTCGCAACGCAATTGCGGACGGTACGGAGCCGAGCGAGGATGCCCCATTTTGGGGGGCAATCAACGCATGACGGAATGGCAAGCAGCCATTCTCTTAGGACAACTCGAACAGCTGGATCAACGCGCGGAAAAGCGCGAGCGGTCAATTCGCCGTTTGCGGGAAAAACTGGCCGCCTGCGCGGGAATCTCGATTCTCGCGGATCAACCAGCGGTCACCAAACGACCCATGTATCGTTTGTCATTCCATTATGATGAACGACAAACTGGTATTCCGCTTTGGGCATTCATGGAAGCAGTACGTGCCGAAGGAATTCCTATCGAGCCAATCTATCAACCAATCTACGCCAATCCCCTGTGGTACGAGGGGCTCGCGACCGGACCAAGTTGGTATGGGCGAAGTGTCCCTCATGTGCGTTGCCCAGTCGCCGAGCGCATAGCACACGCGGCGGGTTTTACATTACCACACTATGTCCTCCTCGGACCCGATCAAGACGTCGACGATGTCGCCGCCGTATTCCATAAAGTCTTGACGAATGCGCACGAAGCCGCCGATGTGACCGACAAGGCCAAAGAATTCGTCAAAGGTCTGTTGAGGATGACGCGATGAATGTCGGGACATTACGCAAGCAATTCCGGCTATGGCTCGAACACAACGCGTTCCGAGTTCTCGATCCCAATATGCCGGTCGGCAAATTGTCTCCCCCCGAGCATTCGACGATTCATCGCTTGCTGGAGGTCATTACCGACGACACGACGATTCCGGCTGGGGAATGTCGCGCATTCGTAAACGAAAAAACGCATACGACGCCTGGCGCCCTGGATGCCTATCGTCGCGCTGCCCATCTCTTGGATGAATCGAGCCATCGACACGCGGGCATGAGTTTTTCGATGTTGAACATTGAACAAGGCGATGCTCTTCTGCACCGCCTGTTCATAGCCTATCCGCACGCGGAGCGATTACCTCGTTGGGCCCATTGGGCCCATTTATCGCCCCGTACCTCGAGCCTGCTTCTCGAAGTGGGCGCATTTCGACTGCTTCGACATCATGTCCTGCCCGAGCTCTTGTCTTGGTATTACACGACCGAACGCGGATGGGCCGCAATAGGCTGGACCGATTATCCTGGAAAAACGCGGGGGGATTGATGGAATATACCGACGTAGCCATTGTGGGTTCTGGCCCCTTGGGCGCCGCCGCAGCTCGAAGATTGGTCGCCGCAGGCACACGCGTGACATTGCTCGAAGCCGGAAAACGCCCCGATTCGAATCGGTTTGCCAAACTGGAACGGGCCGTTCGTCGTGAAATACCATGGGCGTTTCCACCCTGGCGATATGAAACCATTGGCGACGACGTCGATTTGAATACGTTCGCCCTCCGTATGCTCGGTGGAAGCAGTTTGGCGTGGGGCGCAGTGACGCCTCGCTTCCTCGAAAACGATTTTCGATTGCGTTCACGTTATGGCGTCGGGTGCGATTGGCCAATTGGTTATGACGAGCTCGAGCCCTACTACTTTGAGGCCGAGCAATTCATGGGTGTTGCGGGAAGTCAAGACGCCCCTTGGTGGCCGCGTCGCAGTGCCCCGTATCCAATGCCCGCCTTTCCCATGACGAAAACGGACCAATTCGTCAAACAGGGCTGTGACAAACTCGGCATTCCGCTCGTTTCCGTCCCCGTAGCGCGAAACAGCGTCGATTACCAAGGTCGTCCGAAATGCACTCACTACGCAGTTTGTCGAGCCTGCCCCATTGGGGCCATGTACGCCTCGGACATGACCATTGCAATGCTCGAAAAAAGTCCCCAATTTGCTCTGAAGGTGGGCGCAGACGTCGTCCGCGTCGAAAAAGACGCCTCGGGAAGAGCCCGGCGAGTGGTCTGGCAGGACGAACACGACTGCGAGCACGCGGTAGAAGCCGAACGGATCATTCTCGCCGTGCAAGGCATAGAAACCGTGCGCCTCTTGCTCGATTCTGGTTTGGCTGGCGAAATGGAATGGCTGGGGCGTGGGCTCATGGAGCACCCGAAGTTTTACATGATGGGCCGAGTCGCCCCCGTGCTCGATGCCCATCGATTTGGATTCGAAACTGCCACGACGCTCGTCTATCACGATCATTGCCGACGTGGACAATATGCCGGCGGACGATTGCTCGTTCGCGAAGCAGCTGGCCCAAGCCCGTCGGACATCGCGCGAACGAGCGGATTATGGGGCAAGGCCCTTGCAGATGAAATTCGTGAGATTTTCGGCCATTACGTGACGCTCGGAGCCTTCATGGAGCAGCTGCCTTATGACGAAAATCGCGTCACGCTTTCGAGGACGATGAAAAACGAACGCGATAGGCCGGCTGCAAAAATAGATTTTCGGCTGATGCATGAATACGAAACAAATGGGTACTTGGCCATGAAGCGGCAAATGGAACGCATCATGGACGCACTCGATGCCACCGACGTACGGGTCATCATGGAGCCAACTGTCGCCGGGCATTACATGGGCACGCATCGAATGGGAAATGATCCGCGCTCATCCGTCACGAACGATCGCCTCGAATGTCACGCCGTAAAAAACCTATTTCTGGCGAGCGCTGGGGCGTTTCCGTCCGGCGGTATCAGCAATCCCACGCTCACCGGCGTTGCTTTGACCATCCGCATGGCCGACCATATTTTGGGACGGATTTGAGATTCGACGGGACACTGCACTTCGCCCCGCATACGCCGTAATTCAATAAAAGAAGATATCAGTGCTCGTTACGCCCGGACGACACGGCCCCGTGCTCACGAAGGATTCGACCCGGCGCGCCTTGTTGCTGCGCTGCGGCTCGTGATAACGCCAAGAATCGTCGAGGACGATGATTCCGCCCGGATTTACCCGTTCTTCCGCGCGACGAAAACACGCGGGCCGCACTTGCGTCCATTCTTCACTACCATCGATGACGAGCACGTCGAACATCTCGTCGGGCAACGCGCCGAAATACTCCGACGACTCGAAACCTGTAGGATATTTGACGTCAAATGGCCGTAACAAGAGCTCCACATTGCTCAACCCTGTTTCGTGCAAACGGCGAGAAACGATATCGAACCAAACCGAATTGTCTTCGACGGACAATACCGCCTTGACTCGTTTGGCGAGAAAAATGGTCGAGCCTCCCGAACCATACTCGAAAGCTTTCATGTGTGGCTCGAGAAATGATTCCAGCATATCCATCGCCGCATAAGAAAACCACGGAATCTCTAGGTCAAGCGGTGTTGCATTCGCCAACCAATGCCGCGTATTGTCCCTGATGTATCGCGGCAGGTGTCGAGGATGTGCAGCAAGATTCATCACCAGCCGACCCATTTTTCGAGCAATGCTTCCTTCCATGATTCCCCCCTTGATGTTACTCGTTCGTCGCAACACTTTGCAAATGACGGCTTTTGGTATCCGGCCAATATTGAGCCGCGCCTCTTTGCAGGCCATGACGAGCCGCTATGCACGCGATCATTGTCACGCCAAACCCAATCATAGCCGCGGGTGCATGCGTCCACCGCTCGACGCCCCGCAAGCGCGCGAGCCGCTGAAAACGAAATTCGAAAACGCCAGGAAAAATCTCCCCCCAAAAACCCGTCTGCTGCAGGTGGTCCTGCACGAGTCGTAGGAGCCAGCCCGCGTCGATTTCGTCCTGTTGGCGGAGAATCTCCGCCAGCGATTGACGTTGCGCCAGCGAAATGGTGCCCAGATAAGAATGCAGCACGTGAAGGAAAGTTTGTCCGATCATTTGACGTTTTTGGTTCCGCAAAACATCGGCGACCGATAGATACGCCTCGAATATATGGGTCGCGTTTTTAGCCCGTACGATTCGCCGAGGGTTTGTCGGCTTGGTCAAAAAGTCCGTACATACGAGCGTCTTGATGAATCCATCCTCGCAAGCCGGCAGGTCACGCGGCAGGTAAATACGACGCGCAATCTCGGCCCGAATACAATAAAGCTGGCCCGTCAATTGCGCTTCCGACGCTTGGGACATCTTGGATGTGGCCAACGAAATCCGCTCGCGCAAAGAGTTCTTTGGCCCGAGCGAAATATCTTTCAATGGTTCGTCGGTGGAGACCCATGCTTCGGAATCGTTACTCAACACCGAGATCATGTTCCACAACGTATCCGGGTGCTGCAAAACGATATCCCCATCCATCAAGATGAGCATCGACACCTCCTGGGCCGACAATTCATGGACGAATGCATTCCAGGCCCGGAGCTTGCCCCGTTCCGAAACATCGATTGGCCGACAGGAAAAAGCTCGACGATGCTGGTGGCTACCGCTTTGATCTGCAAATATGTTGCGCACGATTTCCGGGGTCGCATCCGTGCAACCATTGGTAATGCCCACGATCTCCACGCCTAATCCAAGCGCCGCGCAGTGCGCAAAAAGCGATTGCGCAAAAAGCGATTCGAGACAACGTCCAATGGCTGCTTCTTCATTCCAGGCAATGATCCCAATGCTCAAGGCAATCGATTGGGCTATCTGATTGGAATCTGGGTTCATATGCTGTGTTCGGGTCGAAATCAGCAGGCTATGAAATACAGCGTGCGCGATGATTCCTGCATTATGGCGGCTCGCCAGAAATTAGCTAGATCTTCCAAGAATTTCGGCCGCCTGAATGATTCGTCCAAGACAAACTAGGGACAATTTGACGCAGGGCATAACGTCATAAAAACAACGGACTTAATCGTCGCGCGACGTATTGACCCCATTGACCAACGACATCCGGACGGATAAAAACGTCCCATGCGTAAACGTATCTTCGTTTCATCGAGTGGTAAGTGGGTGCTGCTTTTCGCCGGCGTCGCCATTGGCGTCATTGGAACGCGAAAAGCAGCCGGTGAAATCACTACGGACGGCGTGCCCGCAGGCATGGTCGCGTACATCTCAGGTGGCGCGTGCCCCAGTGGCTGGACACCTGCAACCAATATCGAAGGTCGAATCGTCATTGCTGTAGCCGACGGAAAAGACCTCGGTGTTCAAGTCGGAACCCCCTTGACCGATCGTGAGGACCGTAATCATTCGCATTCGTACAGCGGCGAATTGCCATTGCCTCCAAAATCCATTTCCGCTGCCGATGGACCCAATCTCGAAGGCGCACAAGCCCAAACCTATACCGTCTCCGGAACTACCAATGCCGGCCCCTCGGGCCTTCCTTTCGTACAGGTGACGACATGCGTGAAACAATGAAGTCTGGAGCATGGTTTGTCGCCGGATGCTTGCTCGCCGCTTGTGCTACTGGCGACACCGTTGAAATTGACAATGGTTCGAGTAACAATTCCAGTAGCGGGGACGTCGGTGGCAATGGCGGCAACGGAATCGGCGGCCCAGGCAATGCAGGGACGGGCGGAATCGGCGGAACGGGCGGAACGGGCGGAACGGGAAGCAGCGGCCCTGACGCAATTCCTCAAAATGCCATTGGCTTTTTCCAAATACCCGTTTGTCCCAACGGCTGGGAACCTTACGCAGCTGCCGCAGGGCGCGCCATTTTGCCGACAATTGGCCCTCAACCCGGAGGCGCAACCGTCGGCACGCCCCTCGCGAGCGGCGAAGATCGCAAACATGCTCATCCGGTCAAAGCCACATTCGAATTGATCGATATTTCGTATGTGGGTATCGCCGGAGCCAGCAATATGGGCGTCGCCAAAGCGGGCCTCGTGTCGTTCACCGCGACCTCGAATACCGCGTCCACAGGATTACCCTACGTGCAATTGTTGACGTGCAAGAAGACGGCCGTCCCAGAATCGAGCACCGCCGTATTGCCCACCGGAATGCAGCTTTATTTTGATGCTGCGACATGTCCGACAGGCTGGAAACAAGCTCCCGCAACCCAAGGCCGCTTCATCGTCGGCGCACCCAAAGGCGCCCCTGCAGACGTCTCATTCGGCGGTGATCCCATTTCGACCACCACGCCGCGCACCCACACCCACGGAAACCAAGCCTCCTTCAACACGGTTACCCACGGCATTGCCCTCGCCGCAGGTTGTTGTGGCTCGGGATTTGCCAAAAATGCGACCTACTCGAGCAGCGAGAGCACCGGCGAAGGTGACGCTGCATTGCCGTGGATCGAGCTTTTGCATTGCGAAAAGCTCTGATTTAGA
>DAOMZH010000081.1:8862-12709 GCA_035437985.1 Polyangium sp. (in: bacteria)
GGGACTGAGTGAATTCGTCGAGAAACCAAAAATGAGATTGTTTTCGGCAGACTCGAAGGTAACCCCCGTAACTGCACCCAAAGACACGCCGAGCCCCGTCGGAGACAAACTAAACGCGACGTTATTCGTCAGCTTCCAGCGCATTTTGCCTGTACCCGTGCCGGCTGCTCCAGTAATACCAGATTCAAATCCGAGCAACGTGTTGTTGGTCATGATCGTCGAAAAATCAACGGTCCCGGTCGCTCCAGCAATGCGTATGACGGAACCTGGCGCAACCGCCGTTTCGAGCAAGTTGTTTCGGAGCAAGACGCTGCCTGCACTAGCGTTATCCGTGCCAAACCCATTGAGCGCAAAAGCCTGACCGTTGGTCGCCGTTCTACCTTGGCTGCACACGCGATTCGAATCCAAAACCAATGCCCCACGTTGGTACCCAAATCCTACCGCCCGCATCGGTGTCGCATTGGATGTCGTGCCTGCATACACATCATTGCCCGTCATCGTAACGGTCGCACCCGCGCACGCTGTGGCATCGATCGCCGTCGCTTGTGACGCCGCCGTACTCGAAAACATCGTTTCGACGTAATTGCGCACAAAAGCCCCGGCTCGAAGCACGTGGTGCGACTGATTCGTCGTAATGGGATTGCCAATCATACGGAACCCGCCCCAAACCGCCGATGTATGGTCGAGCGTCAAGCGACCATACACAATCGTCGGATACATCTCGGGGTTCCATTGATTGAAATTGGCGCTATATCCGCCTTTTACGGTCACGCCTTTGGCGACCACGATCGAAGCCGACAAATATTGCCCTTGCGCCACGAGAATCGTATTTCCAGGACGAACAGCCGCGAGCGCCCTGCATAATGTATTCCAAGCTTTCGCTGGCGTCGTCCCATCATTGTTATCATTACCCGATGGCGAAACGTAGTATTGCGTGCCTGGATTCGCAATCGTCACCGGAACGCTCATATTCGTTGGCGGCGGGAAAACTTGCTTGCATGTTTCCGTCAACGTTACCGTGGCCGGCAATTGCAAACTCGTGCAACCACCCATGCCCGTCGTCGGAACGACGACCGACTGACACGTTCCGCAGCCCAATGTCGGACCTTCGTCGACGTCGCCATCACAGTCATTATCAACGCCGTCGCAAGTCTCCGTCGACGGCTGCACCGTCTGCGTACACGTCAAAATGCCCGCCTGACAAACCATCGTCCCCACGGCGCATGCGCCTTTTTGCCCCATCAGCGTACACGTGGCTCCACCATTGGGATTGCCATCGTCGACCATTCCATCACAATCGTTATCGAGATTGTCGCAAACTTCATTCATTGGCGATTTGGTTTGGGCACAGGACAATACGCCACTATCGCAACTGGTAAAACCCCCCGAACATTCGCCAAGCATTCCCGTCATGCAAGGATTGCCTACGCCCACACCATGATTGTCCGCCGTGCCATCGCAATCGTTGTCGAGCCCGTCGCAAATGTCCATCATGGCCGTCGGCGCAATACAGTTGATTGCACCGTTCATGCACGTCGTCGTACCATTGGCACATTCGCCCATTTGACCCGTCGGACACGTGACCCCGCCACCCGGATTTTCCTCGTCGACCAGGCCATCGCAATCATCATCGATATTGTTGCATGTCTCCGGCATCATCATGATTGTGGGATTGCACATGAGCACGCCGCCCAAGCACTCCGTTCTTCCGGGCCCACACAAGCCCATCAAGCCCGTCATGCAATCCACCCCGCTCTCGGGATTGCCGTCGTCGACCGCGCCATCGCAATTGTCATCTTTGCCATTGCATAATTCAGCAATGGGATCTTTCGGCACGCACATCGACCCAGGATTGCCTGGGACGCAATTCGGGACCGTCGTCAAACACTCGCCTACGCCGCACGTCGTTTCGCCAAACCCATCGTCGACCTCGCCATTACAATCGTCATCGATGGCATTACATGTTTCGAGCGCCGGCAAGACGTCGTTCGTACACGGTCCCCATTGATTCGTCTCGATACACGTCTGCGTGCCGTCTTTGCATGCCCCCACATTACGCGTTTCGGCGGTACCCGAATAACACAACTGCACCGCCCCTTTGACACACGGGCACCCCTCGTCGATTTGCCCATTGCAATTGTCGTCGATACCGTCGTTATTGTCGTCACACAATTCATTGGGATCCGGCATGCCTGGCGTGCATTCCTGAAGCATCCCCATCTCACACGACTGTACCGTCTTCTTACAAACTCCTAAACCACAAGTCAGCAACGAAATGTCATCAATATGGCCATTGCAATCTTCATCGTTGTTGTCGCACGCCACTTCCATGGGCAAGCAATTGCTGCCCCCCATGCCCCCTACCCCGGCCATTCCGCCATTGCCCCCGCCGGAATCGCCACCCGCGCCACTCGTAATCGACGGATCGAATACAGGCTCGTCCACGCCAATGATCTCGTTGCAAGCCAACGGCGCGAACGCTACCACCACGACCAAACTCTTGACGAGTGCACGACGCATGACGGGATTCCCCTTGGGCGTCAGAATCGCCCAACGCAATGAAGACTCGAAGGACCAACGACGACGGACGCCTGCACAGGCCCAATACGTTTGGGCGCCGTCGCGAATACAACCACCCCCGCAGCGAGCGCAATACCCCCACCAATGAACAATCCAGTCGAAACTTGACCGGCCTGATACGACGCCTCGCGCAAGGGCAAACCAATCTGATCACATCGATTGGCCTCGCAATGCCCTCCCGCTTCACTCGCATCTCGCTTCTCGATCGCCACGTTACCAAATGCAGCCCCCGCAATGGTCACTCCCAGCCCGACGACCCCGAGACTCAAACCCAAAACTCGTTGTGTCGAGAAAAACCCACCCCGCTGATCCGGAAGCGGTTTCACGGTATCCGGCGGCGGTTTGTCCGTCCCAATAGGAGGATTCGGCGACCCCTTTACGTTCCCCGTCGGATTCGGCGGAGCGTCCGTAGGCCCTGGTTTCACCACCGGAACATCATCCTCGAGCGGCTGAATCGTCACTTGCAATTCCGCCCCTTCGACGAGCGCCACCGTCTTGTCCCACGTCTTTTTCCCCGGTGCCGCAACGTCGACCACATGCTCGCCACGATCCATCGGCAAGCGCACGCCCACCTTGGTGGGATCCATCGTGACGCCATCGATGTGCAGCACCAGATCCTTCAATCCCAATACAGCTTCCGGAACCACGAGCACGACCCAGCCCAGTTTCGGCTCGATTTCCTTTAGACGCGCCTTCGCTTCGTCCCCACGCTTTTGCACCTTGGATTGCTCGGTAAAACCTTTCGCCTTTTTGACGAGGTCCGGTACATCGTCGATGACCGCCTTGTAAACTTCCCACGCTTTGGCCAATCGCGCTTGCGCACGATAACAATCACCAAGACCAATACGCGCCCCAAGACCGGGCTTGAGCCGGACGACCTCTTCGAACTTCGGACACGCCGTCGCATAATCGCCCGCAACGAACGCATCTCGCGCCTCGGCAAATAATGCGTTGACCTTCTGTTCGTCGACCGGCTCTTGAGCCCACCCATTCGGTGTACCCAGACAAACACTCGTCCATACGAGACTCGCAACGATCGCCGGCCCAAACCGGAGTTTGAGCCGATGAACGCCACCGGCGATTCGCCGCCCAAAATGGTCAAACGGGGGGTTGCGCATTTCTCAATACTCCTAATCGATACTCCCCGGAGGCACGTATTTGGTGTTCGGTTTTTTCGTCGTCGACGTCGTCGTCGTAATCGGCGGCGTTGTTGTGGTTTTTCCTGTCGGTACGGGCGTCGCGGTCGCCGTCGATGCCGCTGTCGCCG
>DAOMZH010000081.1:12809-20784 GCA_035437985.1 Polyangium sp. (in: bacteria)
CCGCCGATTTCGCGACCGGCGGAGCCTTGACCTCCGGACCCGGTGGCAATGCACCTCCAAATGCTCGCTCGGCAATCAGCGGCGGCTCCGAACCTCCGAGCACCATCTTCACCGCCAAACCAATCGCCACTGTCGACATCAAACACGTCACGCCAATCAACGCCGGAACCCATCTCGATCGCCGCACCGTGCGTAATGACATCGGCGGTGGGCGCTCCATCTCGACTGGCTTGCGCGTCGTCGAACTGACTTCCGAAGGTTGATCCGTGGGAGCCGGGATCGTGAGGTCCGACGAACTCGCCATCTCCCGCCGCGGCCTTGGTCCAACCCGAAACGACTGTGGACCCGACTCCGCATACTGCTCTTTGAAATCCCCCATCGCTTCCGTAGCCCGTTGAAAGCGATCATCAGGATGATTCGCGGTTGCTCGGGCAAACCAAAGATCGAACCAATCTGGCAACGTCACTCCCCGACGTCGCAACGCACGCGTCGTTGGCAGCTCCGCAGGCCCCGCGACGACGTGCTGAATCAGCGCATAAACACCGACTTTTTTCGCTTCTTCATTCCAATACGCTTCGCCCGTCAACAGCGTGTACGTGATGTGCGCGAGCGACAAAACATCCGTTGGTGCTCCAATGAGTGCGCTCTTGCCGATGATCTGCTCGGGCGCCATGTACATCGGTGTTCCTACCGTTTGCGTCGCATGCGTTTGGCCTTCGCTCATGAGTTTGGCGATGCCGAAGTCGAGGATCTTCACGCACGGACTGCCATCGTCGCGCTGCGTGAGGAAGAGGTTTCCAGGCTTCAAATCCCGATGCACGATGCCCGCTGCGTGCGCCTTGTCGAGCGCCAACGAGACTTGCGTCAAGTAGAGCAACGTATCTTCGAGCGGAAACGGACCACGCTTTTTCAGCAGCGATCCTAGCTCTTCACCCTGCAAGAGTTCCATCACGAGAAACGGCATGCCGGTCGTGTCATCGACCCCCGCATCCGTGACCCGCACGATGTGATCACTGCGAATGTCACCCGTGATTTTTGCTTCTTGCTCGAAACGACTCCGCGCAGTCTCATCGTCGAGAATGCCCGGAAGCATGGTTTTCAGCGCGCACGGAGAATTGGTGCGCTCGTCGCGTGCTTCATGCACAGCGCCCATTGCCCCGGCTTTGATGCCGCGGACGATTCGATACCGCTCATGAAAGAGCGAGTTCGTTGGTAGAAAAAGCCCGGAGCGGACCGCCATTCAGTGCCCTCGCCAGAACCGAGTATGACAGAATTTCTCTGAAAGAAACCAGCTTCGTGGGTTGGCAGCGTAAAACCTCGCCGCTGCGTCGAAGTTCAGACTTTCTTGCGCGGCCGCGGGATGTTGTAAGCCGCTAGTTTGGCCACGAACGTCCTTCGCGGGATGCCCAACATCGCGGCCGCTGCCGTCTGATTCCCCGCACATTTCTCCAGCGCGTCGATCATCCGTTGCTTCTCGAGCGACCCTAGTTCCTGCCGCAAATTCTTGAGCGGCTGCGTCTGCGCATTGTCCCGAGGCAACGCACTCGCCGTCTCTTCCAACTCCGGTAACTCCGGCGGCCTCTCGAGAGACGCCTTGCGCACCGACATCGTGCTCACCGCAGGTGCCACTTGAGCACCCGCAGGCATGTGCGAAGAAAGCACGAAATCTTCAGGCTGAATCACATCCTCACAAAGCACCACCGCGCGCTCGATCGCATTACGCAACTCCCGCACGTTGCCCGGCCAGTCATGCCGCAAGAGCGCAGCCATCGCTTCACTCGTGATCGCCGGTGGTTTTCGTCCGATGCTCGCCGCCGCTCGCGCCGCAAATGCGAGCGCCAAAGGTTCGATTTCGTCACACCGCTCGCGCAAAGGCGGAATCGAAAGAGCAATCCCATTGATGCGAAAGTACAGATCTTGACGAAACGTGCCGCGCTGAACTTCCGTCGCCAAGTCGCGATTCGTCGCCGAAATGAAGCGGATGTCGATGGGTCGTGAAGACAAACCACCCACGCGCATCACCTGACGATCCTCGAGCACGCGCAGCAGTTTTACCTGAATTCCCAGCGGTAATTCGCCGATTTCGTCAAGAAAAACCGTGCCCTTCTCGGCCGTCTCGAACAGACCTGGCTTCGACCGCACCGCGTTCGTGAACGAACCTTTTTCGTGGCCAAACAGCTCGCTTTCGAGCAACGACTCACTGAGCGCTCCACAATTGAGCCGCAAAAAAGGCCGATTCACGCGCGAAGATTTGCGGTGAATCGTCTCGGCCAAGACCTCTTTGCCCACACCAGTTTCGCCGAGCAAGAGCACGCTGATCGAACCTTCGGCGACACGCTCCAGCATCGCGTAAAGCCGCTTCATTGCTTCGTTGCGAACGATGTACGTACCTTGCAAACCCGTTCCGTTCGCTGCCGGAACTTGGTCGACCCGACGCACCACGATCATCGCCGAACCAAGATTGATCGCATCACCAACCTCGAACTCGACGAGCTCCCCCGAACCAACCGAAGAATCGAACAGACGCACCGTACCCGGAGCGCCTTTTTCTCGACGCAACTTCGTCCCGTTCGCACTCCCGAGATCCTCGATGCGCAACGTTGATCCAAGGTGCAGGATCGCATGCCGACGCGACACCGAACTATCGTCGATCCGCACGTCGTTACCGTCTGCACGCCCCAGCGACACACGTCCACTCTCCGGCAAGAGATGACGTGTCGTCCCTCCCGCCGCGAATACCGCGAGTTCGAGCTGCTTCGTCAACTGTGAATCTCCACGACCATCAACACGAATCGAACGAATCTCCCATTATGTGGCGGGATTGTCCAAGAACGCTCGTTCGCGCGTGGCGAGGGTACCCTCGGAGACGTCGTCACGTCAAACGATCGTCGCGGCACGAGACACTGTCTCACTCATGACCTTTCGCGTTCGATCCGTCAACATCCTGCCCGGACACGACGTCTGCAGGCGCAGCAATCACCTTCCGCAGCGCCGTCAAATGACGCTTCGTGACCCCCGTGACGGCCAAGATCTGCGCATCCGATGCCGCTCGTAATGCAGTCATCGATCCGAGCTCCCGCAAAAGAGTTTTACGTATCGCATCGCCAAGACCAGGAATGTCTTCGATTTCCGACCGCAATCGCCGTGCTTTGCCCAGTTTTTCCCGAATATGATTGGCCGACCTATGCGCTTCGTCGCGGGCCCTGGCCAAGAAAAACAGGGACGAACTTCCCGGACGCAACGCAATTCCATTTTTTTGTCCGGGCAAATAAACTCGATCGACCATTTTCTCGCCCGCGAGCGTTTCGCGCTCTTTCGCCAATCCCACAATCGGCATTCCGTGCAGTCCCAAATCCCGCGCCGCCGTCAATGCCACATTGAGCTGCCCGCGACCACCATCGACCACGAAAAGATCCGGCAAGTCCCAATCCACTTCGCTCCCTGCAGACGGAGAACCCGAATCGTCTTTTTCTCCGGGCATTTCGCCATTTTCTTCTGCCAATGCTTCCGCTTCCCGAGCTTCTTTTGCCGTTCGCCCACGCCGAAAACGTCGCGCCAAAACTTCATACATCGCCAGGTAATCGTCCCCATCCGTTTTCGTTTTCACGCGGAAACTTCGATAATGCTTTTTATCCGGTTGACCATCCAGAAGCGCCACGATGCTGCCCACCGTATCTCCACCCCCGAGATGCGAAATATCACAACATTCGATACGCCTCGGCAAACTGGGAAGTCGCAATCGCTCGCGCAAATCTTCGAGCCGCGCTTCGATATCGTCGGCACTGCGTTGTTTTTCCCGGAATGCATGCTGCGCGTTTTCCCGCGCCATCGCCAATAAATCTACCCGCGGCCCCCGTTGCGGCACAATCAACGACACCCGTTTTCCTCGGCGCTCCGTCAGCCATTCCTCCACGCCCTCCACCAAGTCCGGAAGCACTGGCAAAAGGATCTCATCCGGAATCACGTCCACCAACTGCTCGTCGTCGTAATATTGCGCCAAAAAGCCCGAGAGCACCTCTTCATCGGGCAATTCCACATGACGCAGCGAAAACGAAATCGTATCCGCCACCCGCCCACTCCGCACCTTGATGAGCTCCACCTCCGCAATGCTCCCCTCGCGATAAAGCCCCACCACATCTTGATCAACATCCTTGACCGCCACCACCCGCTGCGCTTCCCGAGCACTCTCCACCGCCGCGAGTTGGTCCCGGTATATCGCCGCAATCTCGAATTCCATGTTTTGCGCCGCCGCCTTCATTCGATCCTTCAGCTCGCGCGTGAGTTCGTCGTGACGACCTTCCAAAAACAGAGAGACCGAACGGACTTGCTCGGCATATTGATCTTTATCCACATCCATGACGCACGGAGCTGGGCAACGCTTGATTTGATATTGCAAACAAGGGCGCCTGCGCGAATTCATGTCAACGTCGGTGCATGTCCGCAACTTCCAGTGTTTGTTCACCAAATGCAGCGTGCGCCGAGCGCTCGTGGCCGAATGGAACGGCCCGAAATAACGTGCGCCATCGGGTGACGGGCGACGGACAGTTTCCAAACGCGGCCATTCGGCTTTGGCATCGATACGCAAACAAAGAAAATCTTTGTCGTCCCGCAACTTGACGTTGAATCGCGGATGATGTTTTTTAATGAGCTCGTTTTCGAGGATCGCGGCTTCTTTTTCGGTCGAAGTGACGACGGTCTCGAGGTCCCGGACGATGCGCCGCAAGATGGGAATGAAATAGCGGGTGTCGCTGCCGCCTTCGCTGAAGTAGCTGCGGACGCGCGAACGTAGACTCTTCGCTTTGCCGACGTAAACGACTGCGCCCGCCTTGTCGATGAACAGGTAACACCCGGGACGAGGTGGCAGCGTGTCGAGCTTGGCTACGAAGGGCAGATCCGCAGGCAGATCCGCAGCCAGATCCGTCGGAAGTTCGGCGAGGTTGTCTTGCTCGGTGTCGGACACGAGCCGATCTGTAGCGCTAGGCGGTGTGAAAGAGCAAGCTTGACGCAGACGACCAAACCAGGCTCCATCGTCACGGGCATCCATGCCAAGCAAAACCCCTTCTCCCTCGACACCCTCATCGTCATCGTCCCCGACCGAACCATCCTCGAAACTTGGCCCGGTTCTCCTGATCCTCAAGCTCGTGGCGATTCCCCTGGGACTCGTCGCGACCTTCGTATCGCTGATGGCTGGCGTCGGGGTGATCACGACAAACCTTTACGTGCGCGGCATCGTGGCGCTCGTCCTCGCGCTCGGAGTTCCCCTGGCGATTGCGGATGCGCTTTTGCCAAAAGACGATCCGACGCGGGGCAAAGGCGTCGTGAGCGACGTGCTCGCTTTGTTCCTCGTGGGTCTGCCTTTGGGTTTGACCGCGGCGTCTCGTTACACAGCGACCGTCTACACAGCGGAAGGTGATCGGCTCACGACCGAGGGGTACGGGATGCTGGCAAATGTTGCGTACTTCCTAGGAAATGTGCGTCCAGAAGCACCACCAGCCGTGGTGAGTCCGCCCGTTCCAGCGGTCGATGCGGGTACGGACGCGACAAACGCCACCCAAGTCGCGGCCAATGATCCCGTTGATGCGGGTCCCGTCGAAACACCCGACGGTGCGATCGTCGATGCCGCCCCCGAAGCGGACGCTCCCAAGGACCCCAAACCTCGTCCGGCAAATGAAAAGACGCCGGCGGAGCTTTTTCGGGAATGGTCACCGTCGGTCGTGACGATTGCCATTAAAAAAGGCGAGTCTCAAGGTGGAGGAACGGGATTTTTGATTGACGAATATGGGACCATCGTGACGAACCATCACGTCATCGAAGGTGCCGACTACGCCAAAATCAAATTCCAGAATGGGGCTTCTTATGAAAACATCGATGTCCTCGTCGATGATCGCCCCAATGATTTGGCCATTCTCTCGATCGACCTGAAAAAACCTCTCGAAGGCGGCGCACCTCCAGCAGACGCCAAACCCATTCGCCTTGGTGATTCTGAAAAGATTGCCGTCGGCGAACGAGCCGTGGCCATTGGAAATCCCCTCGGCCTCGAACATACCCTCACGGATGGATTGATTTCGGCCCGACGGCTTTACGAGGGGCGGCAATGGATTCAGATCTCGGTCCCGATTTCTCCGGGAAACTCCGGCGGCCCCCTTTTCAATATGCGCGGCGAGGCCATTGGCGTCATCACGGCGCAGCTCGGGGGACCAATGGCCCGCGCGCAAAACTTGAATTTGGCCGTGCCGGTCGATGAATTGAAACGGCTCATGAAACCGAATTACCCCAACAAACGTAAACTCGGCGATCCCAGCATTTTTTCGGGTCAGTGGTGAACAACGTGCGCCAAACCATCGTCCTCGTCTTGCTCGTCTGTATGCTCGGCGGATTCGGTGCCTTGGTCGCCAGCCGACCACGCACAACGCATCAAACGCCTGCGCCAAACCAAACTGCCGCATTGCCGTCAGCCAGTGCGCAAACGACACCGTCAGCCATGGCGTCGACCGCATCGAGCACCGCGCCAAACCCAAATCCGGCCAGCAGTGGTTCCGCTGCGCCAAACCCGCCCAGTGTCAGCCCGAGCGCCAGCGCGCCTGCTGCCGATGCTGGACCTGCTCCGGCCTTGGATCGACCTCTGGCTGTCGTCGGATTGGGCTGGGACGTCATTGCCCCAGGCATTCTGGCCAATGAAGGCACCAATCCCAATCCCAAGAGCGCCTTTGCTTCCTCGGGGCTCGAGGTACGTTTGTCCGTTTCGACGGCCATGAACAACGTCGAAAATGCCCTCGCCCGCGGCGGTAAGGATACGAGCGGCGCCGACGTCGCGGTCGTTCCATTGGCGAATTTCGTCGAAGCTTACGAGCGCCTACGCGCCCTCACGCCCGAAGTGTTTTTTGTGGTCGGGTTTTCCCGCGGACACGAAGCTTTGGCTGGAAAAACCGCAAGCTTGCCTTCGGGAAATATGAAGCCCCCGGTCAAACTCGTGGGAAATCGCGGCGCACCCGCCACGTTCCTCGGCCTCTTCATGCTCGATATCGCTGGCGTTCCGGGATCGGACCTCGAAATGGTCGGTCCGGGCGAACGCGAGGAAAAAGACGCCGCATTTTTTGCTTTCGATCGCGGGGATGGCCAAACCGAACCGGGGCAAAAAATCATTTTGACCTCAGCAGATACGCCGCATTTGTGTCCGGTCGTCGCCATTGCGCCGCACGGCCTGATCGCCGAAAAAGAACGCGCACTCACCGCCCTGACCAAAGGATGGCTCGAGGGAATCAAGAAACTCGGCACCGATCCTCCCGGCGGCGCGCGCGTGATTTCCGCCCTCGAAGGTGCCCCCGAACCTCTCGCCCTCTTGCGCCGACTCGGCGAAATGGAGACGGCGACTCTGGGTGACAATGCCCGCTTCCTGGGATTGTCCGGACGAAGTGCACTCACCGTGCCGTCATTGTTTCAAAAGACGTGGCAACTTTATCGTGGCGTATCGTTTGTCTCGACACCCGCGCCCGACAGCCTTCCCGTCTCGACGTCCATTGTGACGAACCTGGCGCGCGCGAGTGAATCATTGAGCCCTCGCCCAGCTACGAAAACAGAATTCAAAGAAGGCAAAGATTCGATCGTCGTTTATCGTCAAGAAAAACTCGACGAAGAAGCTTTGATCAATACAGTAGGTCTGCTCGCTGCCGTTTTCGAGCGCAGCGTTTTGCGTGTTTCGATCAGTGGCGGTGCGGGAACCGTAGATACGGCGAAAACGAAGAAGCTCATCGACACGGCCGAAGGTCAATTCGGCGTGGAATCAGGACGGTTGGTTGTGGCGAGCAAGACGAAATCGAAGGGCGCAGCGATTGAAGTGATGACGCTGCCGTGACCTGACTCGGCCATATCTCAGGACGCGCCGCTTAGAAGGTGTCTATCAGGATAGACCGGCAAATCCAGGTTTGTCCGCCCCGGGAGGGTTCGATTTTGCGGCGTCGCGGCACCCCGAACTCGC
>DAOMZH010000082.1:0-20768 GCA_035437985.1 Polyangium sp. (in: bacteria)
CGCATTTCCAGAATATCCACCGCAAGCGCACCCATCTGCGCATCTTCCATCTGCAACGTCTGGCTACCCGGAGCCACCGGCGCTTTTAGCAATATCGGCTTTTTCGCCAACACCCACCGCAGCTTCTGCCCGTCGTGTTCCGTGGCTCTCTCGGGATACCGAGGCTCACTATAACTAAATCCCGCTTGAATCGAAGCATTTCGATATGTGCTGTTTTTCCAGTAATCGAATAACAACTGAGCCGCATCGGACTTGGCCTTCGCCGTCTTTTTCGACCAATCGTAATACGTGCCCAAAAAACGATTGGGATTGTGCGCATACAGCTTGGCACAAAGCTCCGTTATGGTCTTGTACCCCTTGACCTCCGCGGGAATCTCCACCCATTCGCACCCATCGACGAAAAACAAATTCACCGCCCACCGCTCGCCGCTTTTAGCGAGCGGGATAGGCACGGAATCACCGACCTTCCACTTTTTGCAATCTGGCAACGAAGAAGGCAAAATCCGATATGGAGTGACGTACCGGTCCTCCACCTTGGCCCCCTCCGTCAGGTGCTTCGGCCACATCTGCGCAATCAATTGATCCCGCGCAGTCCACGTATATTGAACGACGTCTTTGTGGATGACTCCCATGCGCTTCCTCCGTCCACCCGCCGCCGATTACAAACCGTGTTTGTCCTTCAGTAACTTGTTCGTCGCGTCATCGAGCGTGCCCGTTGGCGACAAACCATTTCTCTTTTGAAATGCAGCAATCGCAGCCTGCACGTATTCGCCTTCCGCGACGCTTTCGCGCTCGCGCGGCAAAAATCCCAGGTTCTCCAGCCGCTTTTGAATGCCACTCAATTCCGCCACCGGATCCATGTCTCCCACCCGCACTTCATACGCCACATTCGGCCCGGGAAACACGATCGTCACTTCCCGCGTCGTTACCGGCAGCTCCAATTCGACTTTCCCCTCGGCGTCCGTGTTTCGACTCTCCGGTGCTCCAGACGAACCATCCGTGCCCAACCCGTGAATCTCGTATGGCTCGTTGGCCAATATTCGCTCGGCGTCTTTGAACACCATCGATACTTTGATTCGCGGCACCCGAGCTTGATAACGATTGGACGTGAACGCCGAAAACGACAAGCCCTCTTTGGGTTTTACCGGAAGATACAGAATGTCCCCGGGCGCCAAAAGCTCGGGAGTTCGGCCCATTTCGCGCAATTCTGCATTGCGTTCGTGATTCCAAACTTCTTCGGCCTCGAAACCATGAACGTACGCCAATCGGGCGAGATGATCCCCCTGCCGCACGATATAAGGTCGATAATCTCCACTCACCTTCAACCCTCCCGCGCCTGATCGAGATCCGGAAAAAATATTTTACCCGACGCACCCACATCAACCTCGGCTTTGCCTTCTCCATCGAGGATTCCACTTTGCTCGGAGCCATCATCCAGCACCAGCAAATATCGTTGGTGGGCCAATGGTTTGCCCTGTTGATCTACGAGTTCAATTGCGGTCTTCGGCCCAGGTTCCGGGGGCAAATCGTCCTTGGCCATGCTCGGTGAATTGAGCAGAATTTGCGAACCCGCAACTTGAACTTGCGCCCCCAGTCCAACCGATGCGCCTTGGTTCGTTTTCAAAAGAACGTTGCCCCCGACGATTTCGGCCCGCGCGCTCTCGGATTTTAACTTCAACCCTTCGTCATTAACCGAGAATCGGCTCGTGCCACCTTTGACGAGCAAGGATGGCGTGTCGAGCTCGATTCCACTGTCGGTCATTCGCAATGTGCTTTTTCCACAACGCAAGGTGATTTCCTTGTCGGACGTTATCTCCAATGCCCCCGTGCTCGACATTTTTGCCACGCCAAACGTGTGCACCAAATACGACCTCTCCGCAGCTTCGCGCCCCACGACGATCGTTTCACACCCGCGAACCTTGATCGTCAAATCATCACCATACACGAAATCTGCCTGCCGCGAAGTTTCGTGTTTTTCTCGGCCATCGACGCGCGTCGCGGATGCGCCGGAAATCCGCACGTCGTCATTGCCGCGCACCGCAAGCATCCGATGACCAATCACCGTCGTCGTTTGACTTCCAAGCACCTCTTCTTCGAGGCTCCCGCGTACGCGCGCATGCGCATCGCCTACGACCTCGTCGCGTCGATTTCCTCCAACGTGGATCGTTTCGTCGCGTTTGACGTCGAGAGTATGGTCGCGTAAAACCTCTTCGTCGAGGTCGCGTTCGGCGCGCAAATAAACTTGCTCCTCACCTTTGCGGTCTTCGAAGGACAATTCATTGTAGCCATTGCCTCCCGGTGACGATTGCGTTCGAATGCCGCTGCGGGTTTTGTCCTCGGGCAGACGGAATGACGGCGGGTGCGTGCCATTGTAAAGGCATCCGAGCACCATTGGTTTGTCGGGATCACCTCCCTCGAATGTCACGACGACTTCCATTCCTATGCGCGGAATGAATTGCGTTCCATACCCAGCTCCGCCCCAAGCGTGCATCGTGCGAATCCAACACGAACTGTGATCGTCGTTTTTCCCCTGGCGATCCCAGTGAAATTGCACTTTGATTTGCCCCAGCGGCTCGGTATGAATTTCTTCTTGCCCCGGACCCACGACGGTAGCCGTCAAGGCCACCATCACGCTCCGGCGTTTGGGACGTGGTAAACATGCAATGACTTCTGCGGGAACGCAGGTAAATCGATTGCGATACGTTTCTCGGTCGGGACTCGGCGGTATCGTCCACCCTTCGTGCACGACGCTCGTGACCGCATACGAACGATTAAATAAGTGCGTCGGATGATCTTCGAGCCGGAAACGATATCCGCACGCCATTGACGGCGCCAAACTTTCCCCAGCTACCGTGGACGCATTGCGACGGCGCTGTTCGAGAATCAACGACGGCTCTTGCTCGGCAAATTTCCACTTTGGAAAGAGAAATGGCGCATGGTGTTCGTAATATTCGAGCTCCGGGGACTCGAGTAGCGGACCCAGCGCTTCTTTCGCGATTGCCGCGATATTGACGAAAGCATTGGCCTGCACGCCGGCATTTGCGGAAACTGACGCATCGGCCTGAAAAATATTCAATACCTCGGCCGCGTGCGCACCCGTGGTGATCATGGCCATGGGGCGCGTGGGATCGTATTCGCGATACGCCGCCGCATTCGTGCGCACCCGACGCTCGGGCTCGAAACGCGTCACCTTGTCATAGGTGGCATGACTTCCGCCGTGGGTGGTCAAGTAAAACAGGGTTGGCGAATGAATATCGGCAGACGCCGAAAATCCACCAACATTGGCCGATATCGTCGTCGGAATATCGAGAGCATCGGCAGCAGCTCCCAGCAAACTACCATCGTCAATGGGTGGATAAGCCGCGGATTCATCGGCGAAAATGAGCTTTTCTCCCGTAAATGCTTTTCCCAGAGCGAGTAGGGCGGCGGCGCCAGCGATTCCCGGCGCCAGATCCAGCGCCGAAGCAATCGATTCGGCGACGAGTCCCGAACCTTGGGCATACCGAAAAAAGATCCCCGATTCACCAATGAGGCGCCGAATGAATTGATAATCCGTCTCTTCGTATTGCGTGATGTATTCACGAACAGGATACGTGTGTTGCAATTGAAAATGACTCTCGATGCGTGATTCTGCAAGCACGGCCTTGACCACATCCGCAACCTGCATATTCTGAAAAATCCGTGACTTGCGTTTTTGCTTGAGCAGCCACAATCGAGGCACGAGGCGCAAACGATATTGCGCCGCTCCGTGCGACGCACGAACACCTTCATGTTTTACCGAGGAAATGAGGCCCTGAAAAACTCGAGGCGCTTTACCCACATGCAAAAGCAAAATGGCCCGCTGCCCCAAGGCCAACGTCTCGACCGCGCCTTCGCCAATTTCCGGACACGTAACGACGACATCGAATCGATACAGCCCCGATATTTCCTCCCGACCCCGAAATGAACGAACAGTAAAATGATTCGGTGGGAATGGCAGGACGAGCAAGCGAAAGGGGATATCTCCAGTGGTGGGGGCGTCGAGGGATACACTTGCCGAGGCCGTCATGTTCTTCGTAGCAAACACGGACTTCCGGGCGACGTCAAGCCCTGAGCAGGATTACGATCGTCATTCGACGTGACGCATCACGGCGTCGGACAAAGCGCCGGATCATTGATATCGACGCTGGCCGGCTCGTTCGCGCTCTTGTCCGCTGCGTCCGAAGATGCCCGTTTGGCCAATAGACTTCCTTTGGCGTCGAAGAGAAAAGTAGTGCCAGCGCGAGTTTCTCGCCGATTGCCATTCGAACAATAACGTGTGGTCGTCGTGAGAAACCCAGCCTTGTCGTAAAGCAGTGATTCGAGACGTGTGAGCGAAGGGGCGACGGACCGAATCCATTGCCCACTTCGGCGACCGTGTTCGTAGCGACCTGCAAATTGCAGCGTTCGCTCATTCTTTTGCTCCCAAATGGTCGCCGGTCCTTGCAGATGCAGTTTGTCTAAGTAAAATTCGTTATGGTGCTCCGTATCCGCTTGCGCCCGAAACTGGCCACACGGCAATCCCTCGCAATATGTGCCCGACCAAATCAAGCGCCCCGATTTCGTGTTCGTGACCGACCACGCTCCGTCCATTCGTTCGTGCACACATTCGCCTCGAATCGTTTCGTCGTCGCTCACGCGGGCGCAATGCCCATCGCCGACGTTGGTGCAGAGATTGTCTTGATCCCCAATCCGTGTGGGAAATGCGTCGAAATCCACCGTGAAGAGCGCAGTTTTTCCGGAGCCGCACGTGTGGGGAAAATACTTCGTGAGACCCGATTGCAGCACGCGGGAATAACCGCCAATGAAACCCAAAAATATGCAAAACAGGAAGACGCGCACCACGATGCGTAGGCGCAATGGCGAGGAAGGTTTGTCAGGGGCAGGATTCTTGGAAGCCATGGCGAACTATTTTCGGGCCTGCGCGCCGCTATTCTGAAACTACGCCCGGCCAAACCGGACGAGTCGCCCAGGTGTTTGACCCGTCAAACGTCCTTCTTCCGCAACGACCGTACCACTCACGAGCGTGGCAATATACCCTTCCGCACGTTGCATCAATCGTTGCCCACCCGCCGGCAAGTCGCGCCGCATGTGCGGATGCAAAAGCCGGAGTTTGTCGAGTTCGAGCACGTTGACATCGGCCTTTTGTCCAATGACCAAGGTTCCCCGGTCTCGTAAACCCAAAAAACGCGCGGTATCGTGGGCGAGCATTTTTACCGATCGTTCCACGGAAATTCCGCGGTCGTGATGATCTCGTCCCCAATAGGCCAACATGAATGTCGGATATCCCGCGTCGCATACGGTACCCACATGCGCGCCCGCATCCCCGAGGCCCACCAGCGCGAGCGGGTGCGTGAGCATTCGCTGCACGACGTCCAAATTCATTTCGGTATAATTGTAGAGCGGGAAATACAAGAGCGCTTCGCCATCTTGGTCCAGAAGAGCGTCGTACATCACCGCCAAAATCGATTGACCACTGCGAATCGCATCTCCAGCGAGGCTCGTTTGGACATTCGGCGCGTAATTGGGGGACGCTCCGAGGCGAAACAGCCGCATGGCGATCAAATCGAGGTTTGCCAGGAAAAAGTCGGCCAACGGGGGCAAGGGACTTCCATCCCCGGCCACTTTGTCACTTTTTTCGCTCAGGATTTTGGACCGAATTTCCGGATCCCGCATTTTCACGACCCGTTCGGCGAGCGGTAATCGCGAAATCGACTTGTACGTCGGAAATCCCATAAAAGGATTAAATGTCGCCGTCAAACCCAGCATCACGCCAATGGCCCGCGGCGCCACCTGACAACGTACTTCCGTTCCCGAACGTGTGGCCCGTTCCGCGCGCTCGAAGATCAGTTCCCATTGCCGAGATGCATGATCGCGCTGCATCGTCGACACACTCAAGGGTTTTCCCGCACTGGCTGCCATTCGTTCGAGCAAGTCGAATTCTGGATGAAATCGTTCTGGCCCTTGCATCAGGTCGAAATCACTGACCGCTTGCACCACGCCATGAGACAAACCGTGAAATGCCTTCACGATTCCCGCAAGCTCTTCGCCTCGCGCTTCTGACGCGGGCGTCGGTTTGCCCGTTGCGCTGCGATGATTGTCGCTTCGTCCCGTGGAGAAACCCGCCGCGCCCGCAACGAGCGCCTCGCGCAAGAGGGCCTGCATGCCCGCAATATCGTCGTCCGTCGCGATTTCTTCGGCCACTGCGCGATTGCCCATCACGTACACCCGCAAAGCATCATGGGGCACTTGGCAAATGAAATCGATGGTGCGCGGGGTTTTTTCGAGGACGTTCATATAGTCGGAAAAACTCTCCCAGCCCCAGGTTATGCCTTCCGAAAGAGCCGAACCAGGAATGTCTTCGACGCCTTCCATCAGCGCGATGAGTTTGTCGTGGTCCGATGGGCGCGCCGGGGCAAACCCTACGCCGCAATTGCCCATTACGCAGGTCGTGACCCCATGCACGACCGAAGGTTCAAGCAGCGCATCCCACGAAATCTGCCCGTCGTAATGCGTATGCAGATCCGTGAATCCAGGGGTCACGAGCGCGCCACGAGCGTCAATCGTACGTCGCGCATTTTCTGGACATTGGCCAACATCGACGATGATGCCGTCACGAATGGCGACATCCCCGGCGAAACGTTCTTTCCCCGTGCCGTCGCAAATGATTCCCCCCGTGATCTTGACATCGTACATTCGGGGAGAATCGCCGAAAATGGGCCCGTTGGCAAGTACGCATTCGCAGAAAATTCAGCAGCCCCGGGCAGCGAGGCAGATCGCTCCATAAAAAGCGATACCCGCAATGTCCACCGCAAGTGCAAATGGGAACAGCAACACAATGCCGACGATATAGCCCGGATGGCGCGTGCCGTCGCTCCCCGGATGTGCCGCTGGCGGCAGAGGGGCCTGCGCATATCCGATGAAATCACCCGCCCCACAAACGATCCACGTATCGAGTCCTTTTGTATGGACCGATAGCGGCGGAAAACCCGTCGCATACTGTTTATGGACTCCAACAATCAGCGAAATATCGTCGGGACGCCCTGCAAATAGCGGTGCAGGCGGCTGGGGCGGCGCATTGGGCAAAAGCCGCATCCACATATTCGACGTGCAATACGAATCCAGCGGCGTAGGTCCAAGGTTACGCCAATCCATTTTCCCCAAATCGACGCGGTATGCTTTCCGCTTGCCCGAATGCTCCTTCCCCTCGGAATCGACGCTCGTGTCGTATTCGAGGTTCAACATTCGCCCGTCCCTTTGCGCCCCGAGATAACTCACTGGCTGCTCGATGGGCGGTGATGCCGGATTCGAGTTTTCGCCCATCTTCAGAAGCGCTCGAGTCACACACCCCGACTGTGTCGTGAGCAGCGACGTCATCGTGACCAGCGTTATCGCTCGGGAGAAAGTTTGCATAACCCCCCTCGGAGTATGGGATCCTCGAGAAGATTCGAGGATACACGGGAAAGTGCCGGTGACAAGGGGTTGCTGCGGGCCGATTCCAGTATTTTTCAGATTCCGAACCAGCGCGAAATTCAACGCTGCAGAATTAGATCAACGATGGATGGATCGATTTGCGGGTTGAAACTCCCACGCTGAATGCGCTCTGGCAGGATGATTGCATAATCCGGATGATCCCATTGCGACCTGTCAGTCCAGCGACCACCTCGCACATGAAATCGTTCCCCCTCCCAATCGCCCTCTAGGTCGTACGTGTATTCGCGCGAATCGTTCACCGTCCCTACGAAATCGCGATCCTCGACATGGGGGCTCGCCAGAAATAGCCACGTGCGCACGCGGGCGATGTGCGGCTGTCCTTCGACATGTTCCACCCGCGTCGTCACTTTCCACGCCGGCTCATTCCAAACCTCGGGTCCGGCATCTTCATCAATGATGAACGCCCGATGTTTTGCAATGAGTTCGGTTTCGATGACGTGATGCAGTTGGTCTGGAGAAACATCGGCGTACTCGTCATCCCATTCACCGTTGAATCGCGAACCGATATTCGTCAATGGTGCGATTTTTTCGTAGGTTTTCAGAATCAGCGCCTTTAGGTCCCCAACCCGAAAAATCGTGTTTCCTCGCCGAATCGATTGCGTGGGCTCCGGTTCCATGATCGACGCAATGGCCCAGGCGTCACACAATCCCGACCAAGACACGGCTCGGGGATCGTACAGTTTGGTTCGTTCATATTCGGCCGCAGTCGTGGGCCGATTCAACGTCGCCGCAAATGCATCGTATTTTTCGAGCGTCGCTCGTTCCTCGTTTTTCCCCTCGAACAGCGTATCTTGCCAATGTGGATACCACCACGATGACCACGGCTTTTTCTCGGCTTCTGCCGTGCGTTCTCCGGCATTGATGTAATAACTTTTCGGTGTGGAGTTGGCTCCTCCACCGGTCGAACAATCCGTTCCTCCGTCTGTTGCGCAAGGGCCCTCGACGTATTCATTGCTCGTGGAACCCACGGGCTCGTTACATCCCGCACCCAAAACGAGTGCGGTCAATACGCCAGAGAACATGCAGTTACGAATCGCCATGAGCGGTCTCCTTGAAATGGGTTTGTCGGGATGCTCAAGGGGATTTTCGGGGGGGTCATGGGGGGCCTACCGGCTCTTGGGGTTGGGTTGCGCTGGGGTTTTACTGGTGAATTGAGCCTTGCTGCTCTTGATGAGTTCCGGGGCTGCGCACATGTTGTACACATTTCCGGTTTCCACGCGGGTGACGAGCGACTTGTTCGCGATCAGATCCTGATCGACTCGCGATTTGCAGAAATCGTTCATCGACCCGCGGAAACTCATCATCTCCGGGCACGCCAAAGCAAAACTCTTCGTGTACGTCACTTGCACTTCCTTGAGCCGCGGGCACGGGGTTTGGAAGGTATTCATCGGAATGGTGCTTTCTTGCTTCACCACGTAGAATTTATCCGACGAAAGTGACGCGACGAGACTGCGACGATTGTCGATTTCCATATTGTCGGAATGATCGGCCTCCCAAATGTATTGGGTATCTTCGCACGTCAAGCGAATGGCATTGGGCTGCCGCTGCGTCTGAAATGCCGCCGGATTCTGGCAAGCCTGCACCAGTTGATCCCACGTCAATTGACGTTGCTGCCCGCCGTCGGCCATCGCCACCGAACCCACGACGAATGCTCCCATGAATGCACAGGCTGCGAAAAACTTGAGCATGACGATCCTCCTCCACGTAACAGCGTGGAAATCCAAACCAAACGAGCGCGCCTCGTCTGGCTCGACCACGCGCGATGCGACGATTGCAAGCTCCTTGCCGCATTGCTCGAATCGTCGAACCGCAGCCATTTCAGCCGATGAGCTCGACCATGCCTCGAATTGAGACAAACCCCTCGTTCCGTGTGGACGGAGAGACGAGGTCGGGCACGCACATAGACCGGCACGGAATCTCACGCCCGCCCGGCAATCGACATGTCCACAACGCGCAGGTCCTCCGCAGAATCAAAACTATCGCGCACCAGCTCGCCGTTTCGACGCCGACGGCACGATGTGTCGCAATTGCCCGGCCGAGCTCGCGGAGCCACGAACATGTCCGGAAACCGAGCAGAAACTTCGACAACGCGCCCAAGGTGCGCTAATCGGTCCGCCGTGGACACTATACGCGAGATTTTCCTCCGCCTCCGCGACGTTCTGCCCTGGGGCAACATCGAAGCCCTTCTGACGTGGGGCGGTTATCCCGTCCTCATGGCGATCATTTTCGCCGAAACAGGGCTGCTCATTGGCTTCTTCCTCCCCGGCGACTCGTTATTGGTCACCACCGGCGTGCTCATCAATGCCGAACAAATCAATCCTTTTGGTTTATCCACAATGGGCAATCTTTTGCTCATGAATCTCGTTCTGACGATCATGGCCATCATTGGCGATACGGTCGGATATTCCATTGGCTACAAGGCAGGACCGAAAATCTTCACCCGGGAACAAAGTCTGTTTTTCCGGAAAGACTACCTCGTCGCCACCCAAAAATTTTATGAAAAACATGGCGGCAAAACCATCGTTCTCGCCCGCTTCATGCCCTTTGCCCGCACCTTTGCCCCCGTCGTCGCTGGCGTCGGCCAGATGAGTTACAAAAGGTTCATCTCGTACAATGTTTTCGGCGCAATCGGGTGGGTCTTTTCGATGACCTTTCTCGGCTATTACCTAGGCAAAGTCCTCGGCGCGAAACAAATCGAAAGAGTCGTCATCATCATCATTTTCGTCTCCGTCCTCCCGCCCGTCATTGCCGCCATTCGCACGCACTTGGCCTCCAGAAAGAAAAATGCCAGCGGCAATGACGCCACCCCCGCCTAGTCCTCACACACACAAACCTAGGACAAGACCTCGACTCACCCATGTCCAAGGTGTCCTCGCTGTCTAAACTTCGATGCAACTTGAAATGGATCGGTGACCTGCCGACTGGCAGTCGAGCGTCAACAGACCGTCGATAGACAACGCCCCTGGGCACGCGCAGAGGTGACGCGACGTGAGCCAGGGGCGAGCCGAACGAAGTGTGATCGTCAGTTTGTGATTGCTTTGAGGTCCAACATCTCTTCGACGCTGGGCACGACGATCAAATCGCAACGCCGATTCTTCTGACGACCTTCATCCGTGTCGTTTGTCGCGATGGGATCCGTGTCGCCGAAACCTGCCGCGCTCCAACGCTCCGTGGGCATACCGCCACCCTTGTCCGTGTTCACCAGGAACATGAGCACTTCGCGCGCACGCATGAGCGACAAACCCCAGTTGTCCCGGAAGATGCCACCCGCCAACGGCTTGTTGTCGGTATGTCCTGCAACTTGGTAATCACGGCCGATGAGCGACGAATCAGCTTTGATGATTCCCGCCACCTTCAACAGGATCTCTTGGCCTTCCTTCTTCAAGGTCTCGCGACCCGAATCGAAAAGCACGTCTCCCGGCAACGAAATCACCATGCGGTTGCGGCGAATGTTCACCGCGAGGCCGAGCTTGATGAGTTCGTCGAGCTTCTTCCGCAGCATCTCGAACCGCGCTTTGATCTGTTCGAGTTGCTTCGCCCGGGCCTTGTACTCGGCCAGCGCTTTCTCGCGTTCTTCGAGCGTCGAGCTCAAAGACGACACCTTTGTCGCCGCACTCTGGAGCTCCTCATTGAGCTTCTTCATGTCGACACCAGCAGCTTCGAGCTTCTTGATCAGCTCTCCACTTCGCGCTTGCTCGGCACGAAGTTCTTCCTCGAGCGCCGCTTGCTTCTTCTTTGCGATCGCTTCTTCGTCGTTCTTGGCTTGGAGAAGCTTGTTGTACTTGTCGAGCTGCGCCTGCCATTCCTCTTCGGAATGACCGCACCCGAGCAATATCGAAGCTACGAGGGTGCACACGCCAATAGTTCGCAACTGCATGACCATCTCCCGATGCAGCCGTGTGAGTGCCTCAGCAGGCTGCTTTCTCGCACGGTACCGAGGTCGCTCGCGCCGGGAAAGATCAAAACGAAGGATCACGAATCACTGCGCATGTGTCCCGCCTGGTCTTCGTGATGACGACATCTTTTCGGGACATGAAACGCCACGCCGCGCCCAAGGACGCCTCCAAGGGGCCGCTCGACTCGCAGAGGATCGCTGGCCTTCACGACAAATTGCGCAACGACCGTGCAAGCCAACGGCGCGATACCCAAAACAGAACCCGCTTCGCCAAAGTTGTTTGTAGTCAAATGATTTGCCTCGAGGATTGATGGGACAAACGTTTGTCCTGCGCCAACACGGCGACTCGACCTACTGTCCCGGACCCCTCGGCGGTTCGAGACGTACAGGCGTTTTCAAGTCCGGGGGCGCTCGTCGAGGCGCTAGATCGTCCTGGAACGTCATGTGTTCGAGGGATCCATGGACGATGTTCGACAGCCGTTCAGCCACCGTCGCCTCGTTGTCGTCTCCCGTCGCAAACACGAACGCAAAGCAGCGATGCGCCCAACCCCCAAACGCCAAGACCGTGCCCTCGAAGTGCGGCGCTTGTTTTCGCTCCCGCACGTACACACGCACCATCGTGTCGTGCTCCGGAGGGACATCGATACGCCGTTCGTCAATCCGAACACCTTGATCCTGCTCGGGCAAAACTCGATACAAGCGCGCCTGCTGTTCGCATGAAGCGCGATCCATGATCCCGTACTCGCGCCACGTGCGGATGAGCATCGTCGAGGCGGTGGGCTGGTGCGTCGCAACAAACCAACGATCCGTGTCGTCTTCGATGCGGAAAGACGAACGATCAGGGAGAGGCAACGTGAAATGGAAGCGGGGTGAAGCGTAAGTTTTGAACGACGAACCAATGGCCAGAGTGTCGGGTGGAGGGCTGGTTTTCGTGGTCGTCGAGGGGGAAGGGGTTGGCGTTTTGCGGGGTGGATGTTCAGCCGCTCCGCAAGCGCCGAGGAGTGCGCACGTGAGGGAGAGCGTGATGGGGCGGGCGGCCCGCATCGGCGCTCGGGGGCGTGAGATCACGCTTGGTTGAGGGGTGATAGGTGCGCGAGCCACTCGGGATGAGATTCGTCGGAGCCTTTGACGATGTCGAAGTAGCGCGCTTGGAGTTTGGCGGTGATCGGTCCGATCTTTCCATCACCGATCGGGCGATCATCGACCTCGCGAATCGGCGTGACTTCAGCGGCAGTGCCAGTGAAGAACACTTCGTCGGCCAAGTAGAGTTGGTCGCGGACGATCATCTCTTCGGAGGTCGGGATGCCTTCCTCGCGAGCGAGCGCGAGGATTGTATCGCGCGTGATGCCTTCGAGAATCGAGGCGGATGGCGGAGGTGTGTAGAGTTTGCCTCGACGCACGATAAAAATGTTCTCGCCGGATCCTTCGCTGACGTAGCCGTTCGGGTCGAGCAGGATCGCTTCGTTGTACCCAGCGACGCGAGCTTCACGCTTGGCGAGTGACGAGTTCGTGTACTGACCCATCATCTTTGCTTTTGCGAGACCGACGTTGATGTGATGTCGCGCGAAGGAAGAAATCTTGGCGCGAATGCCGGTTTCGACGGCGCCTTTGCCCAGGTACGCGCCCCAGTGCCACGCGATGATCGCGGTCTTCACGGGATTGTCATGGGCATACACGCCCATGGGTCCGTCGCCCATGTAGATGAGCGGTCGCATGTACCCTTCGACCATATCGTTTGCACGCAAAATATCTTTGCACGCACTCATCACTTGTTCCTTCGTGAACGTCGGCTTGATGGCGATGAGTTTGCAGGTGTCGTACAAGCGATCGATGTGCTCCGTGAGCCGGAAAATGGCGGTTTGTCCGTCCGCACGGCGATAAGCCCGGATGCCTTCGAATGCTCCCAAGCCGTAGTGCAACGAGTGGGTCAGGATGTGAACGTTGGCTTTGTCCCAATCGACAAACTCCCCGTCCATCCAGATCTTCTTCAACTTGTCGACCATTGCGAGCTCCTTGGCTTGTTCGTTCGTCGCAGGATCCACTGCCGCGCTCGTCACACACTCGCGCGAGTGACGACGCATCGGGCACAAGGAACTAGCCCGAACTCGTCAGCGTGCCAAGAGTGCCAGCACCACACCCGGTCCACCCTCGTCTTCAGGGGCTGATGCGAAGGCCGCCACGTGGTGAGCAACGGGACCTTGGCTCAACCAGGCCGCGATCTCGCCTCGAAGCACACCAATGCCGCGAGGTGAATGATTCCCGCGTCCTACGATGAGCGCCACCACGCGATCGCCGTCTCCACGTCGTTTGCGTACGAACGATTCGACTTCTCGCCGCGCTTCACCAGCGGTCAATCCATGCAAGTCGAGACGCCCATCGATGCTATACGCACCGCGTCGAAGGCGACGAACCTCACGAGGATCGATATCGATCCTGCGTCCTTCGATGCGCTCGCCGTCATCGACGACCTCGAATCGCGCGCCGTTGGCCACGAACATTTGCAGTGCCGCCCGAGCATCGGCGTCCAAATCCACGACGGGTGCTGGTGCTCGAGCTTCGACCTTCTCGCCCGACAGCGGCACGCGTGTGGCCCGCTGATCTTCGAGCGAGCGCACGCCGGCCATGTACATCGCGAACGTTTCCGCATCGCTTGCGGTCACGACGCTCGACGGTTCTTTGGCCGTTTTGGCGCGTGGTTTGTCGTGGACGTTTTTGGCTACTTTTTCCGCGGTTTTGGGCTTGTCTTGTTTCTTCTTCGCCAGGGTCTCGAAAGGGCGAAAGAACGGACTATCCGGCGGTGGTGCCGCCTTTTTCTTCGTTCTCTTTTTGCTCGCCGTTCGTTGCGACCCAGGCTTGGTCCCCATGGGACAGAACTTCACCCGAGAGAGCACGCAGTGCAAACCGTACCGATTGGATTCCGGTCAGTTGGCCATCTTCGAAGTGCCAGTCGGGATCGTCGAGGTCCGGAAAATCATGCGGATTCCGAATGTCCTCGGCCGTCAAGTTGGGTTTGAGTCGGCGCGCCAAGTCGATGACCTTGTGCAGCTGATTCTCCTCCATCGCCTCGAGCAGCGTGAGGATGTGTTCGAACACGTCGCGAGCCGAGCTGGATGCCGAAAGCTGTTGAACGCGGGCAGCAGGCATGAGCGAGGCCATACCATGCACGTCTTCAGGTGCACATGGCCGCGCCTCTTTGGCGAGCGGCAATCACGCAGACGCGTGGCGAGGTCGACTAGCGAGGGCGCTGAGGGCGTCCAGTCGGGGATTGAGCTCGTCGCTCGAGAAAAACATCGCGAGCGTTTCCCGCAGAGCGGGCAGGGCGCGCGACAGTTCCTGATGGGTCATCGTCCGCGGATCGATGTTCATGCGCGAGAACGTCCGGGCGAGTGAATCGCGTGAGCGATCGGCATCGAGGCCGATGGTCGACGCGACTTCGAGAAACAGCGGGCCAAACCGCGATGTCGTTTGTACTTCGCGCGGACCAGGCGGAACCGAGGGACTCGCGTGCATTGGCGACACGCGCGCATGCGTCTGCGCTGTGGTGGCTGGTCGTGGAAAAACCGAACGTCGCGAGGGCGGGACTGCGGTGTCGGTCGCGGGCGCGACTTGATGCTTGCGGCGAAGCAAGTTGCGAATCTTCATCCGCACGATCTCGAGTGCCGCGGCCTTGATGACGAATTCGTCCGCGCCAGCAGCGCGCGCTTCCCGCTGGTGTCCCGGATCCTCACTCGCGGTCAACATGAGCGTCGGGGTCGATTCTCGTCCGGGGGTTTGTCGGATCCGACGAATCGTCTCCAGACCATCCACCTCGGGCATGATGAGATCGACGATGACACAGTCGATCGTTTGAACAGCAAGCATATCGAGAGCTTCGCGACCCGAGCGGGCGAAGACCACGTCGTGTCCGTCTTCGCGCAACATGCGGCCGAGGTACGTCAGGAACGTGGGACTGTCGTCGACCGCGAGAATTCGGCGGCACCCAACGATCGCCACAGGGGGCGGCGTGGTGCTCCGTTCCCGACGGCACAAGTTGCGCAGACATCGAATGAAGTAGGCGATGTTGTATGGTTTACCGACGTACTCGTCGGCGCCCATCGTGAGTCCTCGCACACGATCCCGAACTTCGGCTTCGCCGGACAACATGACGATGGGCACATCGGATTCTTTGGTGCTCAAACGAATGTACTGCAGGATCTCAATCCCGTCGCCATCGGGCAGCATCACGTCGAGTACGACGGCATTAAAAGATTGTTGAGCAAGCAACGCCAGTGCGGCGCGCTTGGTCTCGCAGAGCGTGACGTCGAATCCGGCGGCCGTGAGGGCACCGCGCAAATCCATTCGTATGGTCAAACTATCGTCGACGACCAGGACATGCGGCTTCATGGATCCCCTTTTCCAATGACGCGAATAATCAATGGATTGCCGTATTGCATAAACACGCGAGCTACTTGGTGTGCTTCTCTCGACAGTCACCACCCTCGTTGAGCGTGAAGGTCGAAAAAATTGCAATGAACCTAATTGTTGAATTTAAACCCAATCGTCGAGCAAGCCAATAAAAAATCATCAGGATCGCGAGAAAAAAAGCGTCAAAAAGTCGACGCAAGGTACGGAGCGACAAACATTTGGCTCTCCAGTCATGTCAAAATAACGGCAGTCGATGATTAGACAAGCCGTAGACGCGAAATGGTCCAACGTTGGACAAACGTTGAACGTTCGATGGCAATTTGAGGGGGAAGATTGTATTTTAGGGAGTTGGCACTGGACGTGTCCGCTCCATATCGCATTGGTGGAGGCCGAGACGATATCCATTGGGAATGCGTTTTACCGTGCGAAAACCGAATTTCTCGTAAAACGCTTCCGTGAGGTGGCTCGTATTCAAATAGACCACCTTCGTGCTGGGCATTTCGTCCACCCAGGAAAGCCGAGCCCCGGTAAGCAATCGGCCAATGCCCTGGCGATGCAATGCGCGATGGATCATGCCCCAGGTCAAGTCCGCCCCCTGAGGATCCGTCCGCGAAGCAGCGATGCCGCCGCAACCGACGATTCGACCGTGCGCATCGACGATAACGCCGTAACGTCCCGGCAAACGATCCAGAAATTCGAGGAAGTATTCGCGTTCTTCGTCCGAGAAAAACTCCGGAATGTTGCTGTCGAATACTTCGAGGCATCCGGGGCGATCGGCGGGAGTGTAATCGCGAAAGGTGCAATTCATGGTTCGCGCCGGACTTTCCATATGTGCTCGGCAGGATAACGTCGGGCCCATTCGACGGGTGCGTAACCTTCGTAGGTCGTCGTGGCGGTTTCTTTGGGGCGAATTTCAACGAGGTCGTCGATGAAAAAACCGGATTGTCGAAAAAGACGGATCCAATCACCATATCCCAATTGAAAAGTGGTTTGTCCAGCTTCGTCGCACCAAGAAGGCATATCGAAATAATCGACGACGAACCGATCCGTCACTTTTTCGGTGTTACGCTCCGTGGCCACGTCGAGCCAGGGGGTGGCCATATTGAAGGCAAAGAGACCCCCGGGGCGCAAAATGCGCGCGGCTTCGGGAACGGTTTTCCGCGGATCGGCAAACGTCATGGCCCCATGATCGCAAAAAACGATATCGAAACTCGCGGCCGCAAATGGCGTTGCTTCCGCATTGCTTTCGATGAGCTTCACCGAAAGCCCTTCTCTTTCGACCAACGTCCGGGCATGACGCAATTGCTCGGAAGACAAATCGATTCCCGTC
Source organism: Polyangium sp. (in: bacteria) (assembly GCA_035437985.1). Lineage (GTDB taxonomy): Bacteria > Myxococcota_A > Polyangia > Polyangiales > Polyangiaceae > Polyangium. Next base: position 17,142 of record DAOMZH010000082.1, read on the forward strand.
ATTCGCGCGCCCCGGCGCGCAAGAGCGATCGACCATTGCGCGCCGCCACATCCGAATTCCAAGACGTCTTTGCCCGTGACATCTCCCAATATGCACAATTCGCGTTCGGGAATGGCCCATACGCCCCATGTCGGCTCGACTTTGCCGAGCTGCGCCTCGTGACGATTCTGGTACTCCGCGCTGATCCGATTCCAATACGCCCGGTTGCCTTCGATATGTTCCGCCATATTACCCTCGCTAGCTCGGCCGAACGACGTACCGTAACGAGATTGTTTTGTCGAGAAATTTTTTGCGCAAATCGTGCGGGGCAACGTGCAAATCACGCGCGTTGAATGGGCTGCCGTATCGTGACCTCCGTCAAACTCGGTGGCGAATTTAATCGTCAATACGAGGCACACATTCTGCATTCGTCGGCGCTCATGCCGCAACAATCTTCTGATTCCGAGCTTGCCGAGCGTTACCTGCAACGTCGCGATACGTTACTTGCCGCTGTCTTCACGGTGGTGGGTTTGACGGCCGTCATTGTCGCGAAGGGGGGAATTCAAGACATGATTGCTGGTTCGGTTGGCGCCGTTGGCTCGGGTTGTTTGGCTGTCGGATTGACGTTCCTCGATGGACGGCTCTCGTATATGCAACGCGCGCAAGCGAGTTTGCCGATTGTTTTCATGCTCGCCGGCGTAGGCGTAGCAATTCATGGCAATTTCCTGGCCCTCGCCGGATTTCCCATGTCGCTTTTAGGTTTGGCGGGGCTATTGCCGGCATGGATTCATGGGCTTCAGGCTCCAGCCGTAGCGCCCAGGCCCAGAATTGCCGTATCGGCGCCGGCATTGTCGAACTCCTGAGCCGCTCGTCAATTCGGGGCAGCTTTTGCCTCGTCGCGCACGGTAAACAGCATCATTTCGTCGCCGACACCTTTGAGCGCCGCGGTCCCCGCTTCCTCGACTGGCAATGCAGAGCCAACTCTTTTGGCCACTTCCGCACTGAAAAGAAGGGAAGGTTTCGGGGCCTTGGCTTGGCTTTCAATCCGCGCGGCCACATTCACGTTATGCCCAATCACCGTGAATTCCATACGCTCGGCGCTACCCAAATATCCGGCCACCACGTCGCCTGCATGAATGCCGATTCCGGCCTTCAATTCGATGCCCCCGGCCCGCAGTTTTTCATTGTAGGACGATAACCGCCGCTGCATCTCCAGCGCCGCCCGCACCGCCGAAATCGCCGCATCCGAGCCATTGGTTTGGTCCGCCAAACCAAACACCGCCAATACCGCATCCCCAATGAATTTGTCCACCATTCCGCCATTGTCGCGAATCGCCCCCACCATTTCCGTGAAGTATCCGTTGAGCACATCAATGAGTTTTTCCGGGGGCAGGGACTCGCTCAGGGGCGTGAAATCCCGCAAATCACTAAAGAGAATCACGAGGTCGCGTTTTTTCCCCCCAAGCTCCGCCTGGCGCCCTTCACGCGCGTATTTTTCGATGAACTCGTGCGCCACTTCCGGGGAGACAAACCTCCCAAATGCCTCACGAATACGTTCGCGGAGCAGCAACCCGCTCGCCATGTCGTTGATTCCCGCAGCAACCAGCGACAATTCGTCCGGACGGCACGTCGAAACTCCAGGGTCGAAGTTTCCTCCGCCGACCTTTCGCACAGCATCGAGCAGCCGTTCCGAATCCTGCCGCAAGCTTCGTCCAAACGCATATGCCGCACCGATTGCAGCCAAGACAAACCCAAGGCCCAAGACCGCTGCTTCAATGACGTAGCGGCGTTCGCCATGCAATTCTTCGACGATTCGACGCATCGACATGAGTAGCACCAGTGCCGGCGTCAACGTGAAGACGACGTAGCCTTCGAGCAATCGGCGCCCAAGTCGCTCATGCAATTGGTTGACCATCGTTCCCGCTGGGTTTGGCAGGACGCGCTCGAACAGGAGGTATTCCAGCTGCGCCACGATGCCCCCACCAAGCAGCCAGTAACCAATCGCGAACTTGAAATGACTTCCGGAGGGAAACGTCGGATGCAAGTACGTATGCAGGCCAATGCCCGCGAGGCCCGTCAAGAACCACGTCGCAATTGAGAGCCAATAACCTTTGCGCGCCGGCGTTAACGGTCCCTCCGACGTCGCCAAATGCAGCGCCACTTCACGCAACATCATGTGCAAGACGCAAAGCGATCCGACGGAGCGTAAAAGCTCGTCAAGCGACAAACTGCAAATGTAAACGCAGACCAAACGCGCGTAGACGAAGGTGAATATCGAGACGAGCAGCGTGGATAAATGCAGCTGCAAACGGGCTCGAGTCGGCAGAAGAACGATGAGAGATGTGGCCATGTTCGTCTCGGTTGGCGGAAGTTCGGGCGAGCTTATCGTATCTCGTGGCGCGCAAGGCGTGCGCTGAAGCGCAAGGCGTGCGGTGGGTGCAGGGAGTGCGTCGCGGTTGTTCTTGGTTTCCCACGCGGCAGACATCTTGCCTGTCATGAACCGCATGGCCCACTTCGCAATGCCCATTTCGCTGTACATGAATGAAACCCTCGCGACGATGCCCGAAACGGCAACGCTCGGCGAAATTCACGCGACCCTCGAGCGTTTTGGAATTTCGAGCGTTCCGATCGTCGACCAAGCTGGAGGATGCACGGGCGTTCTTTCACGCACGGACTTGTTGCGCATTGGACGCGTCGAAGCGAAACGTGGTGCGAACTCCGCGGCGCTCCTCGAATTGCCCAACACCTGTGCCAGCGAAGTGGTCAAGGCCAGTCCCGTGACGGTTCTTCCTGACGCACCCGTCGCCGAAGTCGCTAATCTCCTCGTCAAGCATCACATCCACCGCGTGTTCGTCCGGGAACCTTCGTCGCCGGACACCTCGCGTCCAAATCTTCTCGCCGTTTTCAGCACGAAAGAGATGCTTGCTGCTATACGAGACAAACGTTTGTCCGTGCCCATCAGCGAGTACATGGTGCATCCAGTCTTCACGATCGAACACACTCAAACCGTTGCTGTCGCCACGGATCGCTTGCGAAATGCGCACGTCAGCGGGCTCGTGGTGGTGGATGAAGACGAGTCACCGATTGGCGTGTTCACGCAGGTGGAGGCACTGGAGGCGCGCGAAATGGCGCCCGATACGCGGGTCGAGGACGCGATGAACTACGCGATGTTGTGTTTGGATGTCCGAACGCCGCTCTTCCGAGCTGCGGGGCAAGCATTTGCGACGCGAGCCAGACGTGTGCTGGCCGTTCACGAGCGCAAGGTTCGCGGCATTCTCACGGGAATCGATTTTGCTCGCGCCGCGAATCATTAGCCGCTCCATTCACTTCTTGCAGTTGTCGTACCGTTCCTTCTCGGTCTTGCACGCCGTATCCCACTCATTGCCGGCTTTGCAAAGACCCGTGTCGTACTCGCAAGCTTTGAGCTCATCATAAAAATCGAGACACCCCTTGTTATCGGCCTCGCGCTCTTTGTCGATTTCGCCGAGGTAACAATCATCGAGCTGGGCGTCGCTGCAGCCTTCGCAATCGCACTTGTAGTCGCATACGGCTTCGGCATCGGAGCGACAGCCGGGTAGGGCGAAGGTGAAAAGTCCAATGGTGGCAACGACTCGGAGTATGGGAAGTTGGAGTAAAGTTCTCATATGC
>DAOMZH010000083.1:0-20729 GCA_035437985.1 Polyangium sp. (in: bacteria)
GTGCAGAGTTGATTTCCCGACTGAAAGGTGTCCGCTACGGTCCCTCTCACGTTCGTGTAGACGCCGCGCCTCGGGCCGTCAGTCCATTGCGCGGTGACTGAACGTCGCCATCTGCCCGCGTGTAACGACGTTCGAGGGGCAATACAGCTTTTGCACTGCGTCACAACCACTCGTGATTCCTGCGGCTCCGAGGGCATTGATGCTGGCTTCGTGAATCGAGCTTTCGTCGTCGACGAACAGATCGTTTTGGCTTGCGGCGAGCTTGAAAGCCTTTACCAGGAATGTCGCCATTTCGGCCCGAGTGACGGGCTGCGTTGGACAGAATTCCGTGCCCGCCGTATTGCAACCGCTCGAAACGCCTGCGGCTGCAATCGCATTGATGGCTGCTTCGTACGGTGAACCATTGTCATCCGTGAAGCGCTCGGGACCTGCGGGCAACTTCAAGGCATTCGTCAAAAACACGGCCATTTGTCCCCGCGTCACGACATCGTTCGGGCAATAGTTCCCATTGCCACACCCATTGACGAGGCCCTGTCGAGCAAGCCAATCGATATCGGCTTGATGCGGCGAGCTGCAAATATCGGCAAACGATGCCGTGCACGACGGCCCCGGCGTCGCATTGCACGTTGCTCCCGTGGGAAAACCATCAGCCGGCGATCGTCGCATGCGGGACTCCGTTCCCGGTCCCCAAACGCCGTCCTCCGCAATCTTGTCGCCCGGATTGTTCCGATTCCACAATTTTTGGAACGCCAAGACATCGAGCCCACGCTGATCGACCACGCCCGCACCCACATAATCGAAATGCCACGGATCACTCGAACCAAGCCACCGGAATCCATTGGCTTCGAGCGTCGAACGCCAGGCGGAATATTCCTGAATGTCGATGGCCGTGCCCGTCTCGTGGTTCGACAAACCCGGCTTTGCGGCGAGCGAAATTCCGCAACGTCCTGTCTGATACCAGTTGTAGAGCAAATATTGCTGGGCAGCGGTACGCAGCATTGAATTGATCGTCATCGTCCGATTGGGATTCGCCGTCATGGCCGCTTGGAGTTTGTCTCGGGCAGGCTTTTGAATGTTGGCAAATACGTTCGAGCCCGTCGAGGCATTCGGCGTCAAGGTCAATGGCGCAAATGCTCCCGGAGCAATACAGTTACTCTCCTCGATGATTTGTTGCGAAAGCCCTTTGACACTCACGGTGCCGCACGACGTTGCCGCCGCATCCGCAACGGTACCTCCAGAAAAACCCTCCGCAAATTGACCAATGCTTTCGTCCGCGATATCGGGCTCACCCCCCAATTGCTCGATTTGTTCCTCGTCAGTGGTTCCATCCGCCACACACGCGGCAAGAGCCAACGCTGAAATCACCGACGTCAGAGAATGCAGGATGAGTGTACGCTTTGTTTGGTGCATGAAATGTTTCACCAGCAAACTTCTTGCCAAACAATTATCCGATGTTTTTGATTCATTTTCGCGATTTTTGCCGGCGCTGTGGTTCACCCGAGGTGGTACATCGTTGATCCAGTTGGTCCACATGCGACCAGGGAGGTGCTTGACAATCGATGAACAACGGGGCCCAATGAGGTGATGTCTGCCGCCAATCATTTGTTGCTCGATGGTCGTGCGTTGCTCGACGCAGATCGGCTTCTGCAGATGCGGATGGGTGATCGTCGAGCGAGTTTTGAAATTGCATTTCGCGGGACGCCGCCCCATACGGCTTTTCTCGTCGTGGCGGGCGTGGAAACTGCGCTCGAAATGCTCGCGCGTCCCTTGATTGAGCCCGATCGAGTCACGGCGGCGCAAGAGATGGTGGGTTTTTCCGATGAACTTGCTACTCGCTTGCGTGATTTCAGACCGCTTGTCGATGTAGATACGGTTTCGGACGGGACGATTGTATTTCCCTATGCGCCAGTTGCCGCAGTCGAAGGAACATTTCTCGAAGCGCTGCTCACCGCCAACCTCGTCCGCGCAACGTTGCGCCGAGCAACCGCGATTGCGACCCGCACGACGCGTTTGCACATGGCCGCCGAAGGAGATGCGATCATCGATGGATCCAGTGCGCAGGGGAGCAATCCCGAAGCGTCGCTGCTTGTGGCGCGAGCTGCCGTGATCGGGGGTGCAAGTTCCACGACAAACGTGCTCGCGGCTCTGAACCTAGGCATTCCGTTCCGGGCAACATCGGGAATCGCATTTGGCCCGTCAGGTTTGTCCGTGGAGATGACCATGGAAGCTTGGCGTCAACCCGACGAAGAAGAAATGCTCGACATCGGTACGGGTGACGATGAAGAAGCCGTTTTGCTCGAATCGAAGCGTCGCGGTCGACGTGCGGGTGGTTGGCTCGCTCGAGGTCTCGACGATGCCGAAAGTCGCGCTTTGTCGATGCGTTGTGAACTCGTCGCCCTCGAACAAGGTGGAGCTTGGGCCCCACCACCCGTAGGAATGAGCGGCGAAGATAAGCCCAGGCCCGGACGGAAAGTCGTTGCTCGTTATGCCGATGCCGATGGCCGTCTCGTGGGCGACATCGTGCACTTGATGTCCGAACGAATGCGGGGCCCCAAGGAGATTGGCGCGACAAACCTCACGCTTCTGACCAAACCTCGCTTGCGGGAAGGAAACACCATCGAGCCTGCGGAGCCTGCAAACGTAGGCCGCGAGAGGGCGATTGCGACCCGTGCGGCACTTCCCGATCGCGTGACGTACTTGCGAGCTCCCGCGGCGTATCGGGTCGAAGAATCCGCGGGCGTCGTGGCGCAACGAGGTGGAGCTGCTCGGGCGCGCGAACGTCTTGCCGCCTTGATCACGTGAAGCTTTTCCGGATCACTCGCACCCTTGCCAGCGTAAGAACTTTCAATGATGAAGCGTTTTACTGTTCTGATGACGTGAAGCTCTCCGTATCCCTCGCGTCTCGAATCGAATTTCGGTTAGCATGTTCGTCCAAGGAGCCGCTCCCATGCGTCCGTTGCGTCTTGTTTCCTCGTGTTTCGTGCTCGTTAGCTGTCTGGCTACGTCGTCCGTTTTTGCAGCGCCGCCCCCGGATTCGCCCCCGTCCACCGATGCTCTGAGCCCGAGTGGCAGCCAACCCGATCCGCTCGAAGTGCCTGCACAGCCTGGACAAACTGTAGCCCAGCAACCTGCGGTTCCAACGACAAGGCCCCCGGTGCTCGAAGTGCCGGCTGTGCCTCCGCCTCCTCCTCCGCCTCCTCCTCCGCCTATTGAAGAAGACCCAGAACCGGAAGGATGGGCTGGCGGCGACCATTTCGAGTTCACGATGGGTTTTTTGGCGGGGCAACGGTCCTATACGAAGACGTCGTTCAAATTCGTGGATGGTACGGCCGAAGGGATTGGCGGCGGAGGTCTCGTAAAACCTTTTACGCGTGAACCATTCAACAATGCGACGGTGCTCGGATTACGTTACGACGTGCGTCTCGTGATGAGCTTCATTCGCATGACTGTGGGATTCGACGTGCCATTTCCCACGTACAAAGTCAGCGATTCGACAGCTCCGGAGGACGTCAATGGCGTGAAGCGCCAAGTGACGGTGCAATCGTTGTCGGCGAAAGAATTGCGTTTTGGGATTGGTGGAGAAAAACCCTTCAAAAAAGTGGCGCTTTTTGCGGACATCATTGGCGGCGTGCATTGGGTCGATAGCGAATTATCCATCGACGGATACAAAGCCAATTATGCCGCGACGAGCTTTGCATTTTCCGGCCGTGCCGGCGCGCGGGCGTATGTGCGCAAATGGTTTTTTGCGACGGTCACCGGCGAAGTCGGAATCATTGGCGACTTGCGATGGAACGCTGAATTCGCCGTCGGCTTTTCCGCGAAATGAACGGACAAAACGAGAACGGGTTCGTTTTCACGAACCCGTAGCGCTCACCTTGATCTTGTCACAGCTCTTCGCGAACGATGACCTCATGGCGCCCGATCGAGCCAGGCGCCATCACCTCGGTCATCAAGGCGAGATGTTGTAGATGAACACGAAAAACGCACCAAGAACCACGACGGCAATGCCCAAAAGCTTGGGCACGGTCCAGTCGTCGGTGGGTACGTGTTGTGTTGAATCGTTCGCCATGGTGTCTCCAGAGAAGAATCGGACGTAGGATCGCCGAACGCCGCATTCGTGCCATCAAACGAGCTTTGCGTCAACTCCTTATGCTCCCGAGCGCACGACGAGCACCGAAGCATGCGCGCTCCGAATCACCTTCTCCGTCACGCTGCCCAAGACCATGCGCGTCAAGCCCGTACGGCCATGCGTTCCAATCACCACCATGTCCGCGCTGATTTGTTCCGCCGTGCGCACGATCGCCGACGTTGCGTCTCCATCGACCACCCGCGCCTCAGCCTTGACGCCCAATCCCTCCACCATGCTCGAGATAGCTGCTTGCGCTTCCGTCCGCATCCGTTCAACGAGCTCGGGCGGAGGCACGATCGGCACACCACCAAAAGGCACGGTCAAACCCATGGCCGGAGAGGGCATCACGTCCAAAGCGTAGAGCACCACGAGTTCCGCCGAGTTTTTCTGGGCCAGCTCCGCCGCTTGTTTCACGGCTGCAAATGACTGAGCGGAGAGATCGGTCGCGGCAAGGATCTTGTTCGTCTTGGGATGGGGTCGCGCGACGAACGCCGAGCAATGTGCGTACCGGACAATCCTCTCGGCGACGCTTCCGAGCAGCATCCTTGCGATACCGGACAAACCGCGGCTCGCGGTGACGACCAAAGAGGCTCCAACTTCTTCGGCGATGCGCAGGATTGCTGCATCCGCCGCACCACTTTCGATCCGAATCTCGAAGTCTTTCGAGGTTCGTCCAGTCACAGCTTTGACCCGATCTTCTACTGCGGCTGCAGCCCAACTCTCGGCGTGAATCACCGCCTCCATATCGGCTTGCACTGCTTGCGGAAACAGCGGCGAGGCGCGGAGGATCTCGGGCACGACGTGACAGACGACGAGCTTCTTGTTCGATCCGGCGAGTTCGTGACCCGCTCGGATTGCTTCATCCGCGGAATCACTCAGGTCCGTAGCTACCAGTACCACTTCATCCAGGCCCATACGATCTCCTTGCCTCTCACCTTAGAAGGTCTCTGACCATCGTTCAACGTCCCGTACCGATCGTCATGAGAAACGCGCGAACTTTGGCTCCTCGCCGCTGCGTTGCAACCGACAAACCTACCTTCATCCCGTCAGTCGCGCGGCACGGGTTCCTTGTCCACCCGTCGATAGCCGCCATGCCAATACAAGAGCGGCCTCGCGCCTTCGCGTACGTGCGAGGCCACGACGAGACCAATGTAGATGACGTGATCGCCGGCATCGATCGCCTGTTCGACACGACAATCCAGCCACGCGACCGCATCGTTCAAAATCGGGGCTCCTGTTTCCGCGCGAGTTCCGATCTGCGCCAGCTTTTCCGCCCGCTCTTCATCCGTTCCTTTTCCTGCAAACAGCTCCGACAGATCGCGTTGGTCTTCTCCAAGGATGTTCACCGCAAAAAATCCTGCCGGACCAACCATCATCCCCGATCGCGCTCGTTTGTCCGCACAAAACAAGATGAGCGGCGGGTCGAGCGACACGGACGTGAAAGCGCTCGCGGTCATGCCCAGCAACGTGTGCTCATGGATTGTCGTGACAACCGTGACGCCCGAGGCGAACTGTCCAAGAACTTTACGAAACGCGGTTGCGTCGATGGCCATCCGTGAACTTTAGGTTGGGTCGATGCAGTTGGCGAGGTGCTTTGCGCGCAGTGTTGTGGCGAGTTCGGAGGCGCGGCTTGGCGGGCATTACGTTACGCGCGGATAATCGCCCGCGATGACGGAGGTTTTTCTTGGCACACTATTGAATCATGCCGATGCGTTGATCACACGGGCGTTCTTTTTCGTCTTGATGCAACCCGGCAATACGGAGCGGACTCGCATCTTTGAGCGCAATCGCACCACGGACTTTCGACAGAATGAGCGCGTCCAAATTGCCGCTCGAATAATCCGTGTGCGTCCCTCCGCAACTCGAACGAGGATCCCCTCCACCGACCGATTCTGGACCTGCGCCGCCACGCAAAACGAACATGTGCGTGCCGCCCGTGTATTGCGAGAGCTGGCGGAATACCACTTGGCCAAGTCCATCCATACCCGACGCAGCAATGCTGAAGATTTGAATGCCCGCATGATTGGCCTCTTGCATGGCTTTTACATAACCTTCATCATTGTCGTAATCGAGGTGCGGCGGGGCATCGCCAATCAGAAATACAAGGCGCGCCACCGATTCTGGTTTGAACTTCAAGGTGCGTACCGCAACCCTCACGGCCTCATTCACGTGTTCGGGCCTATCGCCACCTCCCTGAGCCTGCAAAGCCGCAATTCGAGTTTGCAAACCGAGCACGTCGGTCGTCATTTGATGGGTACGTGTCACGAACGCATCACCTCGATCGCGGTATTCGACAAGCCCTACGCGCGGACGAATACCGACCGTTCCCAACGAGCGTGCCACTTTCTCCAGGGTATCGCGTAAGGCATTGATTTCTTCCGACATCGAACCGGTCGTATCGAGGACGAAGGCCACGTCGATGGTTTGTGCGTCGGGCAAAACTCGATTCGTGGGCAATGGCAAATCCACGATTCCATCACCCGCTGAAGCCCGGAAAGAGTGCGAAACTGTCGCGCCTTGGCAATTCGCGGTCGCCGTCAAGTCTTCGCCGCGTAGTCCTTCGGCGCGAGGAAAAAGAAGAGCCCGGCCGGAGCTGGTCGTCGTAAAGGTTTTGGTTTGTCCCGAAGCATCACGCACGGCCACATTGCAGCTCGGTACGGGTTTGCCTGCGGCGTCGCGAACCACGAGGAATCGACGCACGGAAAGGTCGAGTTTGGCGGCACCGCGGCTATTTTCCGTAAGCAACCAACGCCCGAATTCGCGGAAATTTGCGTTATCGTCCCATTCGCCCGTCCGCACGCCGGACTCCCATTGCGATTCCGATGCAGCGCCGCCTGCCGTGCTGGTTGCCCCAACGCGTACGCCTTTCACCATCGCTCGATGCGATCCGCCAAGCCGTCCGTGCCCCGAACCAAATCCCGTGCCCGGTGTCGCCCCAGCTCCTGCCCCGTGCCCAACCGTTCCAATGGTGCCGAGACCAATGGCTTCACCTCGTCCACCGCCACCTTCGCCAATACCCGACAAACCCAAACCGCCATCGCCCCACATCGAGCCTTTGGCTTCAACCGGAGCCGGAGCTGCCCCCCAATGCGTTTCCACAGCGGCGGCCAATGGTTCGTCAGGGCCGGTCGCCCCAGTCGCCACGACGACGGGAGCGGCGGGGATGTCCGTGTTCACGATTGGCTCAGCGAGTGGTTCGTCCACAGGTTTGGCGGGTTTTTCCGTGACGAATGCAGATTTTTGGGGAGCAGTCGCCGCCCGAGTCATGGGTTGCGACGTCGAGCAAGAAAGAGCCAGCAGCGACAACGCACTCGAAACGAGCAAAAGCGAACGACGTTTCATGACGATTGACCTTGTAAATGGAGATGTGCCTACGCTTCGGGCGAGGGAGCAATGCCTGCGGCAACGTCCACGATCCCGAGTTCGTGGCGCGATCCGAGCGTTCGGAGGGTAGAAAGTTCCCGAAAAAATCAGCCCAGCAAGACGTGCGGAAAAGGAGCGGTTCTCAAGCCGTGGAACGTTGAGTCCTGCTTTTTTGGTGAATGTGTGCTGCTTCGAGAAGTGCTTGCAAGACCGCCACGAGTTCCTCATCCGGTGCCGACTTGGTGATCGAACCGTCCGCACCAATATGGCGAACGATGCGTTGAAGTGCGGCCTTTTCCATGTTGCTGAACAACAGAACGGGCAATTGGCTGTACGTATGACGAATGACGCGAACCAGGGACGGTCCATCGAGTCCCGGCATGTTCACATCGAGCAGGACGACATCGCATTGCGTGTCGCGAATGGCGGCCAACGTGCCAAATGGCCCACGATGGTATCGAGCAACGAATCCCAAATTGGTGAGCCGCTGGTACGTGCCGATTCCGTCCCGGTCGTCGTCATCAATGAAAAGAATGATGGGTGAGGCCATGCTGTGGCTCCTATTGTCGAATTGGGCTTCTGTACCGCGACGAAAACTGAGGAATACGAGGGCGCCTGCGGTCTTGGTACATCCGCGTGTGCAGGAATGCCGCCTCAATTCCCTGCTCGAGCGTAGCCATCGTTTTGACTTGGTGCAGGTCTACGCCCAATTCAATCAGGGCGCGCGCGAATAGCGCGCTGATACCCGTAAACACGACGCTCGTGCCCAGCAACCGCGCGGCTTGGGCACTCCGCCAGAGAATATTTCCAAGATCGGCATTGACTTGACGAACGCCCGTAACATCGAGAATAGCGACCGTCGATTGATGGTCGCGGATGCCTTTTAATAGAACATCGAGAATACGTCGGCCGCGACTTACATCGATGTTCCCGACGATGGGCATGGCGAGAATACCCGGGGCAATGGGCAGAAGTGGCGTGGATAATTCGCGAATTGCTGCTTCCTGCGCGGTGATGATTTCCGCATTCAGCCGCGCCCGTTCTCGAGCTGCTTCTTCGTAGGCCGACATATCCCGAATCGTGATCGCCAAACCAATTTTTCGCGACAAGGCATCGAAAATCGAAAAGCTGCGGATTTCCGCCGGAAAGGTCCCTAATCGCGGGCTTTTCAGCAGCACCGTGTTTTGCCAAGGCTCGTTTGTCGAACTGGAATGATGCAACGCTGCTTGGGTCTCGTCGTCCGCCCCGAGCACAAGCCCCAAATTGCCCCAGGACATATCGTTTGTCACGTCGAACCAATGGCGAAACGGATCATTGGTGTAACGGAGTTTGCCGTCGGGCTCCACGATGACCAATGCATCCCCAATGGATTGGACGAGGGCCTCGAAAATACCGAGATCATTACTTTGCTGCGCCAAGGTGGCCGCGCTTTGTTCCGCCCACGTTTCCAAATCTTTCGTCGTCTGTACCAACTGCGCGGCACGTCGTTGCGTCGTGACATCCAGCAACGTGACGACATACGTCGCGGATTCTCTCGACGAACCGACAAACTGGGTAGCGTGGACTTTCATCCAGCGATATTCGCGAGGCGAAATGCGCAATCGGCATTCCAGCGTGATTTGGTTGCGCACCGCATCCGAATGCCATTCATTGAGCACCCATTCTCGATCATCGGGATGCACCATGTCGAACCAGGTCTGTTCCAACCCCTGATGCGCTTGCTGACCAATGAGTTCGAACCAATGCTTGTTTGCCCAAGAAATACCGCCGTCGGAAGTCGTTTCCAGCATAGCGACCGGAGCAATCGCCATGATCGCATGCATCCGCCGCGCCTCGTGCGGGCCCACTTCAAACGTTTCACGCGGCTGCATGTAAGCTTCCCCCATAATAAGCACTCGCGGGATAGTGCGTATACGATGTCACGCACCACTACGGCCAAGCTTACACCACTAGCAACTTGATGAGAAGATAAAATCCGAAGATCACGAACAAAATCTGACAGTTCGTCACGCAAGTTTTTATGGAAAATTGTGCGGTTACGAAACGTTAGATTAAAATCGTTGAAAACATATCGATTGCGCTCTGGGCGTTCATATTTCGCCTTGCAGCATGACTTGGGTGAGAATGTAGTTTGTGACCAAAACGGAAACGCAGCTTTCGACGACGGCATTCGTCGTTGCCAATCCGACGCCACGTGCCCCGCCATTCGCAAAAAAACCGTGTCGACAAGCAATTGCTGCGATGAGAAATCCGAATACCGAGCTTTTTACGATTCCCATGAAAATATCTTTGGGCACTGCCGTATTACGAATGCTGTGCAGAAAAATACCGTAATCGCCTCCGAGCCAAACAATCGACACCACATAGGCGCCGAGCATTCCGACCGAGGTGTAAAGAATGCACAACAATGGGCCCATCAGGATTCCCGCCAATAGGCGAGGCGAGAGCAAATATTGAACGGGACTGACCCCCATCGTCGTGATCGCGTCGATTTGTTCCGTGACGCGCATGTTGCCAAGCTCGGCGGCCATCGCGCTGCCTGCACGCGCCGTAATCATGATCGCCGAAAACACTGGCGCGACCTCCCGCGCCAAACTCACCGCAACAATCCCACCTACGCGCCCCTCGGCGCTGAACGCTTTGAGCGCATACGTTGTTTGCAGCGCGAGTACCATCCCGCTGAACGTACCGGTCAAACCCACGATGAAGATCGACTGCACGCCGATGTAGTCCATCGCCGCCAGCATCTGACTGACCCGAAATGGCGGTCGCAAGAGCCACAAAATCGTTTGGATCGTCAAACTGACCGTCGTCCCGACACTCTCGAAGAGGGCCAGAATCGGTCCGAGGATCCTTTGCCAGGTGCTTGCTTGCGGATCACTCACGCGCGCCTCTTCTATCACGCATCGGGGCCAACACCGATCGCTCGACGCAACGCCGCGTGTAGCTCGTGAGATCGCGTCCCACTTTCCTCGACTCGGGCCGACCTCGTCTGACCTCCCACAAGGTCGAACGTGATGCGCAAAGCGTCTCCACCAAGCGCCGCCTCGAACGGTTCACCCCATTCGACCACAAGCACTGCGCCTTCACCTCGACGATCCCGCAAGCCGAGTTGCCCAAGCTCGTCTTCGTCCGCGACGCGATACAGGTCTGCATGGGTGATCGGTACGCGCGCCGCGTACTCGTGCAGTAACGTGAACGTCGGACTCGTGATGGGTTCGTCGCGTGAAACTCCAAGCGTACGCGACAAGGCGCGCGTGAAGAAGGTTTTTCCGGCCCCCAAATCTCCCGACAAAATCACCAAATCCCCCGGTTCGACGGCGGTGGCCAACGCGCGAGCCAAGCGAATCGTCGCGCGCCGCGTGGGGAGCGGAACGATGGTCGTCACGTCCAGTCCGTGAGGTCGAGGGCGTCGATGTTGTTGGTGCAGGCTCGCAAAACCATGGCGAACAACGATCTACCGCGATCGGTCAGAACGCGCGAGATGCTTGGTGTTTGACGCTTCCTCGAAGCAGGAATCCGCACGCGTCCGCGTCACCGGATCTGTCGCGTACCGAGCACACGCGGCATCTGACGCTGACCGCCAAACCCACGCGAACCTGTCGTCCACAGTTCCGATTCTGCCGCAGCCAACGTCTCGGCTGCCTTGCGATGACGCCGTTTCACTTCTTCCGGATCCGTCGTGCCTTTCGCTGGCAAGACCTGCACCGCCGACCACGCGAGCACCGCGGCATCTCGTCCCAGACCCGCCCAGATGCTCGGTGGTTCGGCGTGCTCACGCATCCACTTCGCCAACGTGGGACTCGTGATCGCCTTTGGATCAACGGGAAAACTCCCCGCCGTCACCGCGAGCGTTCCTTTCGGCAACGACACTCCGTCGACGTCGAGACCTACGGCGGTTTGGATTGACGCACCCGATGTCGAAAGCAGCACATCCGCAACACAAGACCCGTACACGACGACACTGCCAATGCCGCGCCATGAAGGAGGCAATCGTTGACACTCAAACGATTCGGGAAGACCCATGTCGACCGAGCCTTTGTCTCCGATCCACACCACTTGTCCCGGCTTTACATGCGCTGCTGATGGCCGTGATTTGCTCGTCGTCGGCGTTTGCGAGGCGAGCGACGAAACCAAGAGTTTGCGCAGGCGTTCCGGGTCTTCGCCCATGACGAAGATGAACGGCGATGTTGGTGCGGTGGGAGCTGGCGCGTGCAGCAACACGATCGGCACGGAGACGCGTTCGGCGAACGTTGCTGCGATCGTTGCTTCCTCGCGATCGACGCCCGCAATGATGATCGCTGCTCCATCGGACACGAGCCCTTCGAGCGCATCTTCGACGCCTTCGATACGCCCGAGATCATCACGCGTTGCGAGCCGTGCATCGGAGCCGGGAAGACCCAAACCAAAGGCGATCCCGCCCGCGACGTCCGCACCTCGTTTTCGCGTTTCTGGCGTGCGGACCGAAAGGACAAACCCCAGCGTCGGGGCTTCGACGCGCGCTTCGCTCCCTCCACCTCGCGCCAACGCGGCGATTGAATCGGCACGCGTTCCCAAGAGCGAACTCGACTTGTCGAGCAGTAACGCAGCCAAGGGTTGGTCTTTTTTGGCGAGGGCCCAATCGGCGAGCCTGGCGACCAAAATCGTTTGTAGTGCAAGTTCTTCGTTTGCAGGATCGGGATTTTTCGCGCGGCGTTTGTCCAAGATCGGGAGCACCTGATCCATCGGTATGCTCCCCGCGAGATCTTCGAGTTTGGCGCGGATTTCCGCGCGGTTTTCAACCCCCGACTCCCGAAGCCAATCGAGCATCAAATCGATCGCTTGACCGTACCGCTTCGCCCCCATCGCGCTCGTCGAAAGTTCGTCATTCAGCAACATCCGCGCGTGCGGATCGATGAGTTTCCCGCGCAAAGGCAAGAGTTTGTCGAGGGCCGCTTCGGGTTTGCCCGTGCGGCGAAGCGTCGCGCCTTCGATCATCGTGGCTTGATCCGCGACGGTTCCTCGCTCGTGGGTCGCGGACGATGCGCGCGTACTGAGCATGCGGGCGCGTTCGATGTCTCCGCGTTCGAGCGCGATCCACGCGAGCATCACGTCGGCGATGGGCACGAGTGGGTCTTTGGGAAAACGTTGTTCGAAGGCGAGAATTTTTTCTTCGAGCAAGGGTCGTTCGGTGCGCGTCGATTGGGCAAACGTCGCGGAAATTGCCCGTAATTCCACCTGCGCGCGCACCGACGAAGTCAGCGGAACCGTAGGCGCACGATCACTCCGCGTTCGCCCACAACCAGCCCCCGCTGCCATGCCGAACAACAGCAGCGACAAGACGGGCCCTAGGCGGCTAACGCTTTGCGCCATGAGAGGTCGAGTGCCAAAAGGTTGCGTCACCTTGACGTCCCCGCCAGAGTCCCATACATCGCCCATTGCCCGCAAGCTGACGAGGTCTCGTGTCCTCCACATCGAAAGATCAATCGCTCCTGGCCAAAAACCGCCGCGCGTTTCTGCTGCGCAAGCTGCATTCGCTGACGGGGATCGCTCCCGTAGGTGGTTTCATGGTGTTTCACCTTTGGACAAACGCCAAGGCACTCCAGGGCCAAGAGCAGTTTGACGCCGCGGTTCGGGAGATTCACCACACCCCGTACCTGCACGTGCTCGAATGGGGCGCGATTTTGTTGCCGCTCTTGTTTCACGCTGGCTACGGGGTGGTTTTGGCGCTGCAAGCCAAGCACAACGTCACGAAATACAGCACCTCGCGCAACTGGGCCTTCACGATGCAGCGGATCACGGGGCTGCTCGCATTTGCGTTCATCATCTATCACTTGTACGGATTTTGGTGGAAGAAGCTCGTCGGCAAAATGGATTCTGCGGACTTTTACACGCGGCTTTGCGAGACGATGTCTTCACCGTTCGGCAATTTCCCCTTGATTGCCTTCGTGTACATCCTCGGGATTGCGGCGTGTACGTATCATTTCGCCAATGGCCTTTGGGGATTCTGTTTTTCTTGGGGCATCACCGTCTCGAAACGATCGCAACAAATGGCGGCGTGGATTTTTGGCCTCGCGGGTGCGGCCATATTCTGTTTGGGCGCCAATACGATCATTCACTTCGCGACCGGCGAGGGGGTTCTTGAAAAACAACTCCACGGAAGCAGCGAGCATGCGGGCTCGCGCACTTGTCACGACATTCGCGAAGAAAAGCTAAAAGCAGCCGCGGCGCAAGCAACGAACCCCTGAAAAACCGGTTTGGCACGAAAGTATCCACGGAGCATTGGATTCGATATGGCAGGCAAAAGCACGAACCGGAGTGAGGGTGGAAAAGTCAGGCGGGTGATCGTCGTCGGTGGAGGTCTTGCGGGCCTCATGACGGTCATCAAATTGTGCGAAGCGCGCATTCCCGTCGATTTGATTTCGCTCGTTCCCGTCAAACGTTCGCATTCCGTATGCGCCCAAGGCGGCATCAATGCGTCGGTGAATACCAAGGGCGAAGGCGATAGCCCCCAAGTTCACCTCGAAGAAACAGCGTACGGCGGCGATTTTCTCGCCAACCAACCCCCCGTCAAAGGTATGGCCGAAGCGGCACCAGGCATTGTTTTCATGCTGGACCGCATGGGCGTCCCGTTTAATCGCACCCCCGAAGGACTCCTCGATTTTCGACGTTTCGGCGGCACCCTTTTTCATCGCACCGCCTACGCCGGCGCCACCACCGGCCAACAACTCCTTTATGCCCTCGACGAACAGGTTCGGCGGTACGAACTGCAAGACGTACAAGACGAACACGGGCTGACGATTGCTGGCGAAAAGATGGTGCGGAAATTCGAATTTTGGGATTTCCTCCAAGCCGTGCTCGATGACAGCGGTACGTGTGTCGGATGCGTAGCCCAAGACATGAAGACCATGGAGATTCGCCATTTCCAAGGCGATGCTGTCGTTTTGGCGACGGGTGGACTCGGAATCGTCTTTGGCCGCTCGACGATGAGTGTCATTTGTACGGGTACGGCGGCGGCGAGTGTGTATCGGCAAGGTGCGGTGTATGCGAATGGTGAATTCATTCAAGTGCATCCCACGGCGATTCCTGGAGCGGACAAACTGCGCTTGATCTCGGAAAGTGCGCGTGGCGAAGGCGGACGGGTTTGGGTCCCCAAGGACGCGACGGACAAACGCGAACCCAAAGACATTCCCGAAAAAGAGCGCGATTATTTCCTCGAACGATTGTATCCGGGTTATGGCAACCTGGTGCCGCGCGACATTGCTTCGCGGGCCATCTTCAAGACCTGTTTCCACGAAAAACACGGCATTTTTAATGCGAAAACAGGCCGCAACGAAAATGAAGTTTACCTCGACCTCACCCACAAAGACGAAAAGTTCTTGCGCACGAAGCTTGGGGGTATTCTCGAGATTTACGAAAAGTTCGCGGGGGTCGATCCGTACAAAAATCCCATGAAGGTTTTTCCGGCCGTACATTATTCGATGGGCGGCTTGTGGGTCGATTTCGAGCGGGATAGTCGGGGATCGTTACGCGTCGGGTCGCCCCGTAATCACGCCACGAACATTCCGGGTCTTTATGCCGTGGGCGAAGTCGATTACCAATACCACGGCGCCAATCGCCTCGGTGCCAATTCGCTCTTGTCGTGCATCTACGGCGGTATCGTGACGGGTCCGGCGGTCGCGACTTACCAGAAGAGTATGGCCAAGAGTGCTTTCGACTTGCCGAAATCGATCTTCGAAAAAGCCGAAAAACGTTGCCGCGAAGATTACGAACGTATTCTCGAGCAAAATCGAGACAACGCCAATGCCGAAAACCCGTACCGAATTCATCAAGAACTCGGCGAGCTCATGCTGCGTGATTGTACGATCGAACGCGACAACGCCACGCTGGGCCAAGTGATCGACAAGATTTCGGAATTCGACGAACGCGCGAAAAACGTCTCGTGCGCGGATAGGTCACAACGGGTCAATCAAAACGCTCAATTCATTCGCCACCTGGAAAACATGCTCGCATTGTCGCGGGTCATTGCCGAGGGAGCGAAAAACCGGGACGAATCGCGCGGCGCGCATTTCAAACCGGCATTTCAGCGGCGCAACGACGCCGAGTGGATGCGGACGACCTTGGCGACATACGAAGGTGAAGGTTCCGTCAAGTTCATTCGCCAATTCGATTATTCCTGCGCCGGACAATCGGTGCACGTAACCGATGCAGTGGACACGAGCCTCGTGACCCCTCGCGAGCGTAAATACGAGCAAGCGGGTGCCGCGAGTGCGACCGCAACGGGGAAGAAGTGACCATGGCCAAAGAAACGACCGTCGAGGACGTCCAGGAAAAAGATGTGGAAGCCGTGGGGAAAAAAGCGGCGCCCATGGTCAAAAAAGCGGTTGTCGAGGAACAGGGACCCGTACGCCGCGTTCATCTCCGCATCAAACGCCAAGACGGCCCAGAATTGCGCGAAACCAAGCGGTGGGAGGAATTCAAGGTTCCTTACTTGCCGCAAATGAACATCATCAGCGCCCTGCAACAAATACAAAAAGACCCGCAGACCGCGGACGGGAAATCGGTCGCGCCCGTCGTCTGGGAATCAGCGTGTCTCGAGGAAGTTTGCGGCGCGTGCACGATGGTCATCAATGGTCGCGTGCGCCAAGCATGTTCGGCGCTCGTGGACAAACTCGCCCCCAATGGCGAACCCATCGTCATCGAACCCATGACGAAATTCCCGCTCGTTCGGGACCTCGTGGTGGATCGCAGTCGCATGTTCGAGGACATGAAGCGGGTGCATGCGTGGGTGGATATCGATGGCACGCATGACCTTGGACCAGGTCCGCGAGAATCGGCGGAGCAGCAGGAAGAACGATATCCGCTTTCTCGGTGCATGACGTGCGGATGTTGTCTCGAAGCGTGTCCGCAATATGGTCCGAACCAGAAGTTCGTCGGGGCATTTGCGGTGAATCTCGTGCGGCTTTACAACATGCATCCGTCGGGAGCGCTGCACAAAAACGTGCGTCTCGAATCGGTGATGGACGAAGGCGGCGTGCAAGATTGCGGCAAAGCGCAAAATTGTGTGGAAGTTTGTCCGAAGGAAATTCCGCTGGTGGACAGCATTGCGAGTGTTTCGCGGGATGCAACGAAGCGGCTTTTGTTTGGCTGGCTTTTGAAATAAGCCGGCAGCCTGTTGAATTATCTGCTGCGCGCCCGAAATCGTCGGTCGACGTCGCTCGAAATACTGAAGTATTCCTCGCTCCCTCGCCCTAGCTTTCGGTCGCTCGCGACGATATTTCAACAGGCTGCTAGGGCATGGAGCAAACGCCGTTTGGGCACGGCTTGTGACAGGTCGCGCAATACTCGATTTTGCCTGTTTCGGCGATTTGACCTTCGCCATCGACGTTTTGCCATTCCCAATCGGAATTATTCGGATCGAATCCGGCCTCGCGTTTTTTCATGGTGGTCCAGCGGGAAAAATCGCTGCACTCCTTGTCGTCGTATTGCACCTTTACCAGCACCGTACCTTCGGGAAGGGGCATTTGGGCATTAAAAGCATCGGCGCTCGTTTTGGTGATGTAGAGCTTGAAATAGGGATCGCTATGCGTGCTGCTCACGCGGCACGCCCCGAGCTGCGTCATGCTCGTTTCGTATTCCTGCGGGAAAAACGCATTGGGGTCGATTTCGACTTCGCAACCCGCGATGCCGAATGCCAAAATCGAGAAAAAAGGCCAGATGTTTTTCATGGATGTCTCCCGTTTGTCGAGGTCAAGATGGCTGCTTGTGGCTGAGATGCAAGGTCACTTCCGGCGTACCTGGGGAATGCAAGCGTTCCCGAGGCCAATAACGCATTTCGGTCGAATGCGCGGAAAAATCCGTAAAGGTTTGGGTAATGCTGCGCGTGGCGGAATATTCGCGGTCCATGAGCGGCGCCCATTCGGCTCGGTCTTGGGGTTGTAATAAATGAAATGACGGAATCAGACCCGTGAAGGGCGCGCATCGCGTCAGCCAAGCATCGAATTCGTTTTTGCGATAGGCTAACACTTCGTCGGTGCGTAATGACGATGAACTGAATGAACACCAAGGTTCGGCGAAGGTCGCCCGTTCAATGGTATCGTGCCCATTCCAAGCGAACGAATGCGTATTGGTTGGGCCCGCGACGAGCAGCCAAAATGAAGGATAAGGATTCGGGTCGAATTGCTCATTCAGCCAAACGAGCGCGTCGCTTTCTGCCCCGCGAGCCAACAAATCGATGATGATTCGTCCGCGACTCGGACGTTCTCCCGCGCCGCCCCATTTTTGATCATCGCCCGGTAAATACCGATTGAGCAAGCACGCTTGTAAGGCATGTTCATTGGCGCCAAACCAGGTGCCCCCAGCTTGACCATCGAGAGGCGCCATCCAACGTAGCGCGTGGGGTTTGGGGCGTAGAGCGCCGCTGGCGACTCGTAGCTCCAAATGTTCAACGGGCGCATCGAGCATGATTTGCGGGGGTTTTTCCGGGGCCCGAAACCGCACTTCGTCGCGATTCATGGTCACGAGCAAAGTTTCTGCAGTTCGGTGAATCGTCACGGTGCACATGGTCAAGCTTGGCGAATCGAGTCCGAGCAGTCTTTTCGATACGCCATGGTGGAATGTCCTACGCCAACTTCATCGGGCAGGGAAGCTCCAAGGGAATGCGCAATGATTTTGATGATGGCCAGGTGATGAATCGTGTGGGTCGACAAAAACCCAAGCTCACGTCCAAGCGTGGACGCAACGTCGACGGACTCCGTATCCGGCGTGAACAGCATCCGGACGGTGACGGTGCGTTTCATGTCTCGTTCGTCGAACGAGGTCAATCGATGGGCAATGTCCCTGGTTGTAGAAAGAAAAACCGCTCGCGATTGTTCCAGGATGACATTCCGTCGTCGCGCATCGTAATCGATGATTCCGGAATCGATACCTTCGAGCAATTGTGAGAAATGTTCGACGCAATGGCGCAGGTGCTCGCCAATGGAAGCTTTGCCGCCAAGTCGGGTCGTGTATTGTTCGTCGGTCAGCATGCGGGCGATTGATTCGCACTGCATGCACACGAGAAGACATCCCGCAATGGGCGGAGTTTTGGTACCCGAAAAGGTGGCTGAATCGAAGCGCGGCGTGATCACGCCGGGAGTACGGACGAGGGGAGGGGTGGTTTCGAAAATTTATTCCGGAATTTCGAGGTGCGCGGGGTGAGAAACAGCACTGCTCGACGTTCCGAATGTTGTTTCTCCGCTGATTTGAAATTCCCTCTCAAAACAATTTGCCTATGTCGAGCAATCGCTCGGAGCGAATGACATGCACGATCAAAACATCGGTGCCTTCTGGCCGATAAATGATTCGGCATGGTGGAACGATGACTTCGCGGTAAAGTTTTTGACGAATTTCTGGGACCCAGCGCCCCGAAGAGGGATGTTCGCGTAATCGTTCGAGTTCGTCCAAAACACGGCGCACTAAAGCCGCGGCCGCTCGTTCGTTTTCGCGTGCAATCCAACTAGCAATTTCGTCGAGATCGTCGAGAGCCGGAGCGGTCCAAATCAGCGCGGATTTTCCAGCCATTTTCCAAGTCGCTTTTGGGCTTGGTCGTGGGAGACGACACGTCCTTCCGCAAATGCCCGTTCCCCCCGAGCAATGCCTTCGAGCAAATCGAGTCGTTGCAGTAACGCCTGATAACTTTCGACATCCATCAAAACTGCTGCCGCTCGGCCGTGCTCCGTAATCAAGATCGGCACCCGGTCGAGTTCCAGTTGCGCAATGATTTCAGTCGCATGCCGTTTGATTTCGGTGACTGGTTTTATGGCCGTGGGGTTCATGTGATACAAAAGTATCACTTGTGGTTCTCGTGTCTACCTAGAATTTCATCGGTTGCGACAGAAGTGAACAATCGAGAATCTAGAAATTCGCGACCTTGGCTCGATCCGACAAAAAGCCGCGGGTGCAGGGCCATTACAGACTCACTGCACCCGCGGGAAAATGTTTTGGATCAGAATTCGCGTCCGTGTTTCACCCACGATTCCGTTTCATACGGATCCGCTTCCACCGACGCGTCCGCTGTCGGTGTATTGATTTGCGGCATATGAGCCGATTGGGCGCCATGCAAATCCGGCGCCATATTGTTTGTCTCGAGCAACCAAGAAACGAAACCAAGCGCCCCGAACACGGTAAAAACCAACATTGAAATTACCGTGCATACCAATGGCATGCGCGTTCGAGCGTTATCAATTTGCAACATCGCCAGCGTCACAATTGCCTCCTCGAGCTACGAATGAATCGAAAATGCAAAGCACAAAATGCCTGACCCCCAGGCACTTTCGACCCGTCCGGTGGATTACGCTCGCTCGGGACGAAGCTCTTTTTTTCGTCCAACGAGCGGCGCCTATCATAACGCGCGAATAAACAAACGCCATCCAAATAAAATGCGGGTGGGACAGAGAATGTCCTATCTAATTCGAGCGCTTTTTTTCCGCTCGAATTACATTTGACAGCTCATTCGCCGCGTTCGCGACCCGCCTCGAAGCAATCCCAAATCAATCCCAGCGCACACGCTCCCCGCGAGTACGAATTCCCACTACCCCAGCCCCCGTTTTTTACGCCAAACCGACGCCGCTCAGCGATACGGCCAAAAACCCATCCCGGGCGACATCATGCTCGGACCCATCCCCATCCCGTAGGGATACATGCTCCGATTGTTCTGCAAAGTATTCAGGATCTGCGGCGCCAAAAGATGACTCAAGTACGTGCACGTCTGATGTGCCTGGTACGTCTGGTTGCAACCCACCCACGCCCCAAGCGGACTCTGCGTCCCATCATCCGCGTATTGCACCACTTCACCCGAGGGCAACACGCTCAGCCACGCGTTCTGCTCGCCACCCTTCGCCGCGTGCAACACCCCCACCTGACCCAACGGTTTGTCCCCTGGTCCCACCACCTGACCTGAGCGTTCGAGCAGCGCCACCGGATCGTTGTTCGTGTCCCAGGCCCGCCCACCTCGGTCCACCGTCATCTGCTGGTTGTCATTGATGAGCACGCGTCCGTCAGGAAAGACATCCACCACCGACGTCGCCACGATCCAACGCGCCCGCGGAATCTCGAGCATCGCCCCTCCCTGCGCCCAATTCGCAGGCACAGTCGGCGAACACCCCGTGAGCCCCAGGAGTCCGGAAAGACAAACCGATGCGAGAATCAATCGGCGGACCATCGACGCTCAGGATAGCGCAACCCGCGCCCAACGCTCGATCCCTGCGATGCTACTTTT
>DAOMZH010000084.1:0-20580 GCA_035437985.1 Polyangium sp. (in: bacteria)
AAGCGCAGGAGAGCGTCTTGGCCCATGAAATGGGGCACATCGTGCGTCGGGATCCCCTCTATCGCTTGTTGACGGCGATTTTCGTGCGGATCTTTTTCTTCCAGCCGCTCAATTTCGTGGCCGCCCGAAAACTAGCGGCAGCGGCGGAGCTATTGGCTGATGATTGGGCCGCAGAACGTACGGCAAGGCCGCTCGATTTGGCCGAATGCCTCACGAGGGTCGCGCGCTGGGCCATCAATGATTCGCCCTCGGCGCTCGTACCGGCAATGGCGCTCGGAACCAGTGAATTGCGGCAACGGGTGGAAAGATTGGTGAAAGGAGAATGGTTGTCGATGAGAACGAGAAAAACCATATGGTTCGGACCGATTGCGACATTGTTGCTGACGGCGTTTTACCTGCTTGCACCCAATGCGAGCGGCGTGGCGCAAGCCAAAGATAAAATGCCGCCAATGCTGCCGGCTGCTGCTCGTCGCGCGCCGCCAGCGCCACCAGCGCCGCCAGCGCCTCCGCCTCCGCCAGCACCGCAAATCGATGACGATGATGACGATGATGCAGACCAGGGCGAACCCTGCGAAGCGCATCGAGAGCCGCGTCGGCATCATCATGCTCATCGAGGCCCAGGTCCGCACGCAGGCAACCACGGACATCCGCATCATGGTCGCGAAATGGGGCGCATGGCGGTGTCGCCGATTCCGCCCATACCTCCGATTCCGCGAATCATCGTGCGGTTTGACGGCGCTGGTTTGCCCGTTCCTCCCGAACCGCCGGAGCCGCCGGAGCCGCCGGAGCTCGATGAATTGGACGACCTCGATATCGATGTGAATGTCGATATGTCCGAATTCGAGCAAAGCATGGAAGAGCTGCACGAACAAATGGCTGAATTGCGGTCGAGGATGCACGAGATCCGCAAAAAGGCCACGACCGAAGCGGTTCAAAATGCGCGCAAAGCAATGAAAGACGCGAAGGCGGCCCGTAAGCAAGCCGAAAAAGTGCGCGAAATGGCGCGACGACAAGCCGAAGAGGCCCGACGTCATGCCCAAGAGCAAGATGACGACGACAATGATGACGATGATGATGATGACGACGATGACGATTGAAATCGACGTCCGACATTGAGTCGTAAAACGTGTTGGCGACGGAGCAATCGGTCGCCAACACGTTTTGTGGACCGTCTTCGGACTACCTCCCGTCACTTGGCCGCAGCGCCTACAAAAAAATTCAGCCTTGCTCTTGGATTTTCAAACGAGATTTGTTAGCGTGGTTCGTGGAGCGTCCGGCGATCGTATGGCCTTCTCCCGTTTTACAATCTTGTCCAAAGCACGGAATACCCTGGTTTTTCTGCTCGCGGGATCGCTCTGGGGATGTGGCGAAGAAGCGCCCCCGTACGAAGCGTTGCAGCTTCGTGATGCGCTGCGGGCGGCCCCCGAAGTCGTCGCGACCTTGTCCGATGATTCGCGCCACGACCTTGCCGTTCGTTTGCAAGACGCGGAAAAGGTCGATCCGGAAACATTGACCTTTGCGCCCGAGTCATTGCGGCTCGACGAGCTCGTGAATTCCGCAGATACCGTACGGGAAACAGCGGGCAAAGATGCGCTTTTGTTTGGTTCGATTTTGGCGACCGAAGGTCACGGGCTCGTCGAAATTCATTCGCTTGCGGATGCTGATGGCGACACGGCCGACCTGCTCGAGGTATCCGGCAAAGCGAGCGACATTGTGGCGCCTTTCGAAGAAGCTGCGCTGCATGGTGAAGCAGGAAAAACCCTTCGTATTTTTGCCGAGCGCACGCATGCGCGGGAGCTCGTGCGGATGACGGGTTTGCCCGTGGCGGCAGTGGCGTGGAACGACAAAGTGTATGTGAACGAATCATGGCTCGTGGCCATGTCGGCGCTGGAAAACGAATGCGCGGTGCCTCCAGGTCCGCAAATGCCTACGGGCTCGGGAACGATGCCCACGCCTCGGCCGCTTTCGGTCGATTTCAGTCCTTTCGATCTCCCGGACGATTTGGCGCAATGTACAGTGCAGGTCCAACAAGTGTGTGCATGTGCAGCGACGAATTCATGCACGCACCTGCCCACGGACAAAACGTTTTCCGACGGCAATGCCGAGTGCACCTGGGTCAATCAACAATCCGCCAATGCTTCGGCGCTCTGTGCCATGGCCTTGACGAGTGTCGATCCGGTGTCCGAATGCATGCAAAAAGCTTCGCCGTCCTGTTCACTATTCCCAGGGAATGACCGAGGCCGCGCCGTCAAGTTTGTCACGGATACCCAATGCGTGTCGATTTTGAATGCGTGTCTGAAGGATGGTCATGCACCGGGCGAACCAACCGACAAAGCGTGTGGTGATTCCTGCAAATATTGCGATGGGACCAACGATTGCTCCGAATGCGCCAGCGATGCCAACACGTGGGCCACAGCCTGCGAATTGTGCATCGAAATTTGTGCTTTTTGTGCGCAAAATGCTGACCGCAGGTCTCCCGAAGAAGCTCCTTACCAATACGCCGCCATTCGTCCGGTCTCGCAATGCAGCGTTCGTACGCCGCAAGCTGGAAAATCACCCGTGCCAGCTCCCGTAGGCACCGCCTTGTGGCTCCTGGCGCCAATTGCTTTCGTGCTGAAACGTTCGCGGAGGCGCATGTGATGAAAATGTCTGTTTTGCTTCGGATCGTTGGAGCTCTGGCCACATCGTTCGTCGCTCTGCCGGCCTTCGCGCAATCGTCCGCGCCGTTCTCCACGTCGTCTTCCGGAAGCAACGACTGGTCGTCGGGAGAAATGAGTCGCCCAGCCGATTGGCTGTCCAAAAGTCCTCCCAGCAAACAGGCCGGCGCCAACAAGCAAAATCTTGGAATTGGGCTAAATACTGCGGGGTTCGTCGTTGGCGGCGGACGCTGGGAAGTTTCTAATGGTGGCGTCGTCGAATTGGATGTGGTTTGGCGTCGAGCAATAAATCCGAACAGCAATCTCCGCCATGATTCGCGCATCGAAGTCGGAGCCATTGGGCGCCTCGGTTTTACCCCGGATGCCGCGATGTTTGGCGCAGGCGTGCCCATTCGCCTCGTGCTCGGAACCAGCGACCATGTCGAAATGGACTTTGCCCTGCATTTGACGTACGCACGGATTTACTTCACCAATGACCTGTTCGTTCCTCGAAATGGCTTCATCCCCAGTATCCGCTGGGAAATTGGTTATTTCGTCGAACGCCGCTTGTCCTTGGGTATGACGCCGTTTGCGTTGTCCGTCGTGACCGGTGAACGCGTCGATCCGTTCGTCACGTACGAACCAAGCCTCTGGATCCGTTATTCGCCTATTTGAGTTGTTAAGAAAAACTCAAACCCACGCATACGCATGGCGAATGACCTCGGCCCCATTTTCATGCACGAGCCCGCCATGCGATAGAATGATGCGCTCGGGATTCCACGCCAGAATTCGATCCAACTGTCGCCGAGCGACTTGGCGATCGCGGACCATTACTTTTTCCAAGTAACCCGTTCCTGGCGCATCATTGCCCATGAATTTGGCGACGAGCTTCGTCGTGGCCGATGGATGCACCGATAGGTTGAGCAAAGCATCGGCGCAAATCATCGTTTGGGATCGGGCGTCGAAAAACACGACTTCGTTTTCGCGCCGCGACGAAAAATAAACCTGCTCAATTTGTCCTGCCCAACTCGGATGCGGCGTATCGCCGAGAATGCACGTAAATGGCAAATCCGGCCGTTTCCAATCGAGGCCCTGACAGCCGGCAAAAATCGCCTTGGGATACGCCTCCATCCAGGCTCCCACATGCAAATGATGAAAAAGACTTGGCGCCACGACCGCCCGCACGTCACCCAGCGCATCGACCTCTGCACGTGTTTCCGCATCGAGCGCAACGGGCGAATGCACGAAAAGTCCGCCCTCGGGCAAACGCACGACGGTCATTCGCGATCCGGTTTCCACCCCCAAAAACCGGATTTCCCGCGTCGCAATCCAAATATCGTCATTCCACGATTCGAGCATGCTGGGCACGCTAGCATCAAAGGCCGTTCAACGACAAGCTACGAAGCACGACTTCGCGGTGGGAGATCAATAGACGTCCGCAAAAGGATTTTTCCAAGTTGGTGCGGCTCGCGGGCCGGGGCTGCGGAATTGGCTGAACCTTGTATGCTCTCGGGCGTTGATGCTTTGATGCGCGCTTGGCAATTCGAGCGTCGCGTTCTTTTTTGCCCTTTGGCCGGAATGGCTAGAACTTTGTTGTAATGGCGGATCGCTTTGGCGGTTCGTCCCAAACGTTCATTCGCCATGGAGAAGGAATCGCGATCCCTCATTCGGCTTGACCTTGTTGACGAGCACCCAGACCAGGTCTCCAATTCCTCAATTCCTTCTCTCCATCTCCCCAACCCAACCGTTCAATTGTTTCTCTAATTTCTTCATATACGTCGTTGGCAGTTGTCGCACCAAATCCGCAATCGCCGCGTATCGGTCTTTTTTTGGAAACGCCATTAAATACATGGGCGACACGTCCAGCCCCTCGGCCAGCTTCTCCACCGACTCAATCGTGATCGCCGCAAAACCAAGCTCGATTGTGGACAAATGCCCCTTCGAGATTCCCGTCACATTCGCTAGCTGCGTCAAGGACATTCCTGCCTCTTTCCGCAAACTGCGCAATCGTTCTCCAAAATCGAGGGTCAGCTTCGTTGTATGACTTCGCCTGGGCATGTCTCTCGGTTACCACGACCTAGTTGGGGCGGTAAAACCAAATTTACATCTCACAGATCAGATTGTGCTCGGCATACTCGTAACAACGTTTGTCCTTCTCATATGAAAAACCTCCCATACCCCCCATTTTTTCCGAGGATGACGCCCACTCTACCCCCGTTGTAGACTGATCTCCTCATGCCCCCCTCGCTCCGCTGCTTGCCCCTTTATTTTGTGCTTTTGCTCGCTCCTGCATGCGCGAAAGACGAACCTTCTTCCGGACCAACTCCGACGTCGAGCACCGTCTCTTCCGCCGCCAAACCCCCGCCAAACCCCTCGGCACAACCGTCTGCAGGCAAGTCCTCCAAACCCAGTTTGCCCGGCATGCGCGACGGCAATGATCCCCTCTATCAACCGAAAAAAGCCACCCTCACGGCCCCGGAAAAGTTTCGCGTCGAGTTCGTCACGACGAAGGGAAACTTCACCATCGAAGTCACTCGCGCGTGGTCTCCCAACGGGGCCGATCGCTTCTACAACTTGGTGCAACTCGGTTTTTACGACGACGCGCGCTTCTACCGGGCCATCGACGACTTCATGGTCCAATTCGGCATTCATGCGGATCCGGCGGTCAACGGCGCTTGGTACAACGCTTTCATTCCGGATGATCCCGTCGTCGAAAGCAATCGCCGCGCTTACGTCGCATTTGCTCATGCCGGAAAAGACTCCCGCACCACGCAGATCTTCATCAGCTACGTCGACAAGCAACGACGACTCGACAAAGAAGGTTTTTCCCCTTTCGGCAAAGTCGTCGACGGCATGAAAGTCGTCGATTCACTCTACAAGGGATATGGCGAGTGTTCCCCGAAAGGAAAAGGCCCAAACGCGAGTCGTTATCAACGGGAGGGCGACCTTTATTTGCAAGTCGAATTCCCCAAACTCGACGCGATCAAGACCGCTCGCGTTCTTTGACCCTTGCGGTCGCTGTATTCCTTTGGTTTGTCCCCGGTCTGTCCCTGGTTCGTCGGCGGATCGGCTTTATCTCGCGCTCCACGCATTTCAACGCCGTTCACGCTTCAATGAACTCGCTCTGCATGTGTCAAGCGTGAAGGCTCCGATGTCGCGCTAGTTGCTCGAAGGTGCATGCATTTTTTTCTCACGCGTAGGTCGCATCTCGACTCTTCCCGTGAGCGTCGACTCTTGCCACAATGCGCGGTGATGTCTGAGGGACAAGATCCTCCGGTGCAGTCCAGCACGATCGAGATCCGTACGTCGACCACTGAACTGACCCCGGAATTGAGCTCGGCCATGACCATGCTCGGCTCCGAGCCAGTTGCTTTGGAATCGGCGCCCGATGCTCTCGTCGGCACGACGCTCAATGGCAACTACAAGGTCCTTCGCGTCATTGGTGAAGGCGGCATGGGTCGGGTTTACGAAGCCCAACACACGCGCATCGCGGGCAAACGTTTTGCAATCAAACTATTGCATCCCGAGTACGCACGGCAGCCGGAAGTCATCGCGCGTTTTTATCGGGAAGCCGAAGCTGCAGCAGCGATAAGTCATCCCAACGTCATGGGCGTGTACGACGTCGATCGCGCACCTGACGGAACACCGTTCATGGTGTCCGAACTTCTCGAAGGTCGCGATCTCAGCAAGCAGCTCGAAGGAAACACCCGCATCACGCCCACGCAGGCCGTCAACATCGCCCGCCAAGTTTGTCGTGCGCTCCATGCAGCCCACGACAAAGGCGTCATTCATCGTGACGTCAAGCCCGAGAACGTGTTCGTCATGGGCTCGATCGATGATCCCTCCATCAAGGTCCTCGACTTTGGAATCTCGCGTCTCGAAGGTGCAGGAAGCTCGAGTTTGACCAAGACCGGCATGGTCATTGGAACACCTGCCTACATGCCTCCAGAACAAGCAGCGGGCCGAGCGATCGACTCGCGCGTCGACATCTACGGCGTCGGGGCGATCCTGTATCGCGCGCTCACCGGTAAGCTTCCGTTTGGCGATGACGAACCCACCGTGACGATCGCCAAGCTGCTCACGAGCGAGCCTGAACGCCCTCGACAAATCGCGCCGGACATTCCCGAGTCACTCGAGATGATCATCCAGAAGGCGATGGCGCGTGAACCCGAGCGTCGTTACCAAACGTTGCTCGAACTGGAACAAGCGCTGGGCGCTTTCGAAGCTGCGCAGGGACAATCTCCAGCCCGCGCGAGGATTGGTTCTGCTCCGACCGAGAGTGAAATTTCCTCGGCGCGTCCGCAGCTTTTTTTGCAAATCCTGACCGCTGTTTTGGTCGCCTTCATCGGCCTCCTCGGATTGCTGGATGGCATCGTGCGTCAAGCTCGGGGCGTTGGTCTGTCCAAACTCGAGCTCGCGCTTGGTTTGGTCGCGCTCCTCGGTCTCTTCGGAACGCCGCTCGGTCTTTTGATCCGGCACATCAAGAAATCGATCTGGCCCGATGCCAATCGCGTGATCGAAATCTCGAGCCGCGTGCGCATGCCGCTGTTGATTTCACTCGCGGTGCTCGGCGTATTCAGTCTCTTCGTGCACGTGTTCGAAGGCATCTCGGGCACAGGCATGGGAGCCGCATGGGCCATCTGGGAGATCCTCGTGCCGCTCGTTGTGGTCGCCTCCGTCGCGATCACGATGCGTTGGCCCAAGATCGTCGGGTCAATGTCCGCGTCGCGTGCCGCAACACTTGGTCCGTATGCGCTCGCGGGTACGATCGGAGCGCAATTCATTTTCGTCCTCGCGCTCGTGCTCGCGCATCGCGAACCTGTAAAAGATTCACCTGCAACGTCGGGATCGACTGCGCCGCGGGTTGTTCGCGCTCCGTCCAATTCGTCGCCGGCAAGCTCACAAGCTGCACGGGTTGCGGAGGGTCCGCCGCTCTCGACGCCCGAGGCTGTTGCGGCGTGGAAAAGGCTCGACGAGTACATGAAGAAGCGCGTCGTGAAGGAATCGGTCGATGCGCTCGAGCAACTTCTCGAGGTGGATCCTGCGGCGCCCCAAGACAAGGACGTTCGCCAAGCGGCATTCCGCCTCGCCAGTGATGCAGCTCTTCTCCGCAATGAGACATCGGAGAAAATGAACACGCTGCTTAGTACGCAAATGGGATCGATTGGCATCGATCTCTTGTACGAACTCATTTCGACGAAGGGCGGAACCGTTGCGGCGCAAGATGCCGATCGCATGTTGCGCGAAGAGTCTGTCCGGGCTCGTGGTACCGAAGCTCTTCGCATTGCTTATGAAATCCGATTGGCGTCGGGCTGTGAGGCGAAGAAGGCCGTATTTGAACGGGCGCGGAGCCAAGGCGATGGTCGGGCCGCGATGGAGTTGAAATTGCTGCGCGAATGCCGACGGGGCAATACGTGCTGCTTGCGCGAAGACAAAGAGCTCGAAGCGCTGATTGCCGAGATCGAAAAGAAAAACAGCGAAAACTAAATATCCTTACAACACCGAAACCCCAGGTGATAATTGTAATGGCTCGATTCGCTCGACAAACGAGTTTCGTGCCAACCTGGGGCGCGCCAGCGACAATCATCCGGATGCGGGAAAATCGTACCAAAAGCGAACCACGATCCCTTCATTTCGGTAAAACCTGATCCCCCGGTTTTCCCAAGCTCACTGGGAATCGAGGGGAGGTTCATGTGTTCGGCGACGTTGCCATGTAAATCGAATACGCCAAACGGACTGCGACATTCCGGAAAAGAGCCGGTCGCATACGTATTCGACCCGCATTTTTCATAACCGCCCCCAGGACACCCTGGCGAACGCGCACTTTGCACCCCGCACGCGCCAATGTTCTTCTGCCGTCCGTAACTCCAAACAAGATCCCGGACGTGATTATGATAGGTGGCGACTTCCTCGCGCGGATGTCCCCATTGATATTCCACGTCGGCGGTGCGTAATGACCCGGCGCACGCGCCTTCCCATTCGTGCGCATCGCAAAGCCGTTTGCCCATTGCGGCACAAATATTCGCCGCTTCGTTCGCGCGCACGTGCACCACCGGATATTCACACGGGATGTTGGGAAACTCGAATTCATCAATGCATAAGTGGGCCTCGTTTGATGTTTGTCCTGCATTGGGATCAAAAACGGCTGCCATTCCAGGAGCTTTGCAAACAGCGTCGTCAGCACGTTCGAGCCCCGCGTCTTTACGAATTTTTCGGCATTCGTCACGGGTAATCGGATGCTTTGATAATTCCGGATTGCCCTGACCCATGTAGGGCGAAGCCGCAAAAATGGATCGCACCTTTTCCAATTGCTCCGCGGACAAACGAAGCTCGGTCGCCAGCAATCCAAAAAGTCGTGAGCGCTGAGCCTCCAGCGTCGTCGGCTCGGGATCGTCACGCCACGTTTGCACAGGTGGAGCGATGGGCGACGGAGGTCTAACGGCAATCGTATGTGTTGCAACGAATTCGTTCAGGATCGTACGAACTGGAGGTGGTTGGTGTTGCAACGAATTCGTCATGCGCACCGCGATCGCGAAGACGGAGGGCAACGCGATCAACACGACGCGTCGCAGCTGACGACGAAGACCAAGAGGTGAGTGCTGTGGTGATTGCGTCGATGCGAGCGGCGGAACGGAGTCCACACGCAGACTAGCTTCGGTCGAGATCGCAGGGGGAGCGGCGTCACTCGTGGGCACGTCGCGCATGAGGATCGCGAGCGTGCACGAGCTTGCGAAGATGGGCCAAGAACCTCGTGGTTGCGGATTAGCGACGCACGCTGTTGCGAAGCACGCCGATGCCGTCGATTTCCACTTCGACGTGATCACCATCCACGAGTGGTCCAACTCCATGCGGAGTTCCGGAGGCGATGAGATCACCAGGCTCGAGCGTCATGATCGCGCTGATGTAGGCGATGAGCGTGCGTACCGAGAAGATCATGTCGCGCGTGTTTCCGTCTTGGCGCAACGTTTCTTTCACCCGGCAACGCACCGCGCGGGTCGTTGGATCCAGGTTCGTCACGAGCAGCGGTCCTACGGGACAGAACGAATCGAAGCCTTTGGCGCGGGCCCATTGCCCATCTTTCTTCTGGAGATCTCGCGCGGTCACGTCGTTGACACACGTGTAACCGAAGACGTGTTGGAGCGCGTCGTCAGCCGAGACGTTTCGACAGCGAGTTCCGATCACGACTCCGAGCTCCGCTTCGTGGTCCACATGCGAACTGACACTCGGCAATTCGATCGCGTCATCAGGTCCCACGATCGACGACGGTGGTTTGAAAAAAAGCAAGGGCTCTGCAGGCACGTCGTTGCCCAGTTCCGCTGCGTGCGCACGGTAGTTTCTTCCAACGCAAACGACTTTCGTGGGCGTGACGGGAGCCAACAAGTGCGCTTCAGGGAAGGCGAATTTTTCGTCCGTATCGTGGGGGTTTTCCCAAGGCGCCGCGGAAAGAACGGTGAAGGTTTGGTCATCGAGTCGCGCGAATGCGGGACGTCCATAACGAGCGCGGATGCGTGCAAACGTAGTCATTGTGGTTCGAGAGCGTAACATGTTCGGGTGGAGGGAGGATGTGGGCGAACAGCACGCACGGATCTACGTGCCAAGTGCCAGCCGCGCAGGCGACGAACTTTCGCGCGTGTTGTCGAGACAAACGGTTTGTCGGTCTTTGATCGGTCCATGGAAAATCTCTGAACGAGATTTGTCACGCGAATTGCGCAATGAGGAGTCGAATCAAGAGGTGCAGGTTCGCGGCGAGAAATGTCCAACGTTCAGGACCGCGTAGACCGCTGATTTTTGCGAGCAGGAGACGCGCCGGCACATATGCGCCCGCCCAAATCAAAATGGGCATTGGGCCAAAACTTCTGCGGTTTTCCGTGGCGAGCATCAAAAAAACTTCGATACCCGCCAAATACGCAGCGTACAGCACGGCCTGCGGTTCCCAATGGCGCGAAAGCCATAAAGCCGCCTGATCCAACCACACCGCGCGCTTGAAAATTGCGAGCACGACCAAAGCCACAATCGGCGCAACGTGCGCGTAGATGCACCCATGAATCATCCACGCCGGTACGCTCGTGCGTTGCGCGAACATCAAAAGCGGCATGATCCAGCCAAATACGTAAAACAAGACGAACAACGTCTCGATTGTTTGGCGAATGAAACCTGGTTTGTCGGTAAATAACTCCAATTTCTCCGAGCGAATCAAAGCCGTCATGATCGCCGACGGAACCATGATGATATGCAACACGCCGAGCACCATGGCCGATTCATGCCGATGCCGCGTAACGACCTCGTACGCCGGATCGAACCCGAGCACGAGCAGCACGAGCGTCAAGAAAACATCGGCGGCGACCCCCAACCATGGGCGGATGCTTTTATGATTTTCCGATTGGTTCTCGGCCTCTTCCGTCATGACGCGTGGACGCTCGTTCGCAACCGATGGCTGGTTATTCCGCTACGCAATGTTTGGGCGAGAGTCGCGAGTTGTACAGGTTTCGTCACATAACTGTCCATACCCGCGGCGAGACATTGGGCTTCGTCGCCACTCAATGCTTCTGCGGTCATTGCCACAATCCACGGTTGGGCACAGGTCAAATCGATTTGGCGAATGCGTCGCGTCGCTTCGAGTCCGTCGAGCACCGGCATTTGCACATCCATGAACACGACATCGTAAGCTATGCGTTGCACGAAATCCACCGCTTCAGCTCCGTTACAGGCCACGTCCGCACGATACCCGAGTCGCTCGAGCATCCGCAATGCCACTTTTTGATTGATTGCGTTGTCTTCGACCAGCAGGACGCGGGCGGGAAGTTCTTCGCCCAAAGGAATGTCGCCTTTTTGCGGGACGATTGTCTTGCGTATTGGTTCCGGCCCGCCAAACACGGAGATCAGGGCCTCCAGAAGTTGCGCATGTTTTATGGGCTTACTCACGATAGCCGCAATGTCGGGAATCCTTTTCGCAGCACCCAAGCGGTGCAACGAAGCGACTAAAATGATTGGCGATGCCAAATGGTCAAAAACGCGAGGATTGTCGGGAAGTCTAGCTGCATCGAGAAATAGGGCGTCGACATGGTGTGTATTCGTCCAGATCAACGCAGTCTCGACATCCCCGAAACATCGAGACTTCATGCCCCAAGACAGAAGCCGTTGGGCGAGTGCTTCGCGTACAGCCGCGCTTCGATCCACGATGACGGCCGTTTTTTCACGCAACCAAGGTTCATCGGGGACAACTGCCGGACCAGGGCGCAAGGCAAGTGTAAAGTGAAATGTACTACCCCGACCAACCTCGCTCTCGACACCGATTTCGCCGCCCATCAATTCGACCAATCGTTTGCTGATCACGAGACCCAATCCCGTTCCGCCGAATTTGCGCGTGGTGGACGCATCAACTTGTGAAAATGGTTTGAACAGGCGCTCTTGGCGTTCAGGAGGAATGCCCATTCCTGTATCCTGAACAAAGAAGTGCAGGAATTTGCCTTCCTTGGCAACCCGAATCGAGATGTCCCCGTTTTTGGTAAATTTGACGGCATTCCCGATTAAATTGGCCAAGACTTGGCGCAGACGGGTGGGATCGGTAAGACACGTACCGGGACAACCTTCTTCGATATGGTATGCGAGATCCAAATCCTTCTCGGCGGCCGGGGACGTAAAAAGGTCAAGCGATTCTTCGATACTCGCTCGTAGATTCGTTTCTCGCACCTCGAGTTCGAGTTTGTTCGATTCAATTTTGGAGAAATCGAGGATATCACCAAGCACGCTCAATAATGCGTGACCGCTCGTCCGAATCACCGAGGCAAATTCGCGTTGCTCATGAGTAAGCTTCGAGTCGAGCAGCAGGCTAGCCATTCCAATCACTCCGTTTAGCGGCGTGCGAATTTCATGGCTCATTGCCGCCAAAAACTCCGACTTGGCCCGGGATGCGTTTTGGGCCTCTTGGTTGGCTTCTTCTGCTGCGCGACGCGCGTCGCTGGCCGACCGAGACAATTCTTCGAGCTCACGTTCCCGTTGTTCGCGGAGTGCAATTTCACGCTCGAGACGAATGCGCGCCATTTGTTCCCGGATACTATGTTCACGAATACGGCTAGCAATGAACGGGAGATTGAGGCCGACGAGGGTGATGCCGAACATGACCCCAATGACTTCGCTCGGGGCTCCATATTCGTGGCCCCGCGTCATGAATTGTCGGGCCATGATTGCAAAGAACGAAATGAGCGAGACGCCATGGATCGCAAGTTTTGCTCGTAATGGGAGATTCATGGCAAAACTGCCCACGGCGAAGGTACATAACATGCCGACCGCGTGCATGGATACGCTCAATGGGGCATAAGCGAGAGTGGGGAAAATTTGGCCGGTGGTCAGAATATCCGCCAATAAAGTCACGCGCAGCAATGACGCCGGACGTTCGACTGCGCGGCTAGCCAAATATACGCGGGCCATCGATACGGCCGCAAGTATGTGTGCAAGAGCGAGAATTTTCCAAAGCGTGCCCGTATCGTCGAAGCTCCAATCCAAAATGATCAAGCCGATACTCGTCACACTGGCCATCAGGGCATTGGTCCGCAGATGGACGGCATCCGTCGGCCAAGCCTCGTGTTCCCAACGAGCAGCAACTGCAGCCTCGGTCAATGGCTCCATATTGCTGAACGTGGGCTCGTTGGTTATTGGAGTTTGATTCGCGTTGGACAAAGTGGCTCAATCGTTGCCAGTTGATTCACGGCGTTGTTTTATCGCGTAACCGGGGAAAAGCAAGACCACTTTCTGCCAAAAGCGTAGATTCGCGAGCCCGACTGTGATAACCTCGGGTCACCCTGCCGCAATTTGTGTCAAAAACTCGCTGGTCTGGACGAATCAATGAGCCCCACCAACGCCGATACAAGAGAGCAAGCATTCATCGAGGCCCGAAATGTACCTCGATTGACGGATACCGAAATTGCCGAACGAATCCAATGCGTGTTCTCCGCTGCCTATTGGCAAAAGCTGTGTCCGTTTCTTTCCGTTGGTCGAGACAAGCCTTTGCCCGCGCCGGAGAAACATTCGCTCTCGGAGGAAGAGCAGAAACGGCTCGTGGATCGGTTTGTCCGCGATGGATATCTGAAAAGCGGTCCCGTTATCGAAGAATCCATTCTCACGGATTTGAAGTCCGCGTTCGTGACCTTGCGAAAACACGAATTGCCGCCTGTTTTTGCTTATGTTTACGATCAATTCTGGGATGTCGCTCGCGCTCCCTCCGTACGTGCACTCATGAGCCATGCGCTTGGTGCCGGATGTCGGCAAAGCCCCCGCATATGGGCATTTCACCTCGGAATAGAGAATGGCGTTGCGGGTTGGCCGCCTCATGTCGATGGAGGGCATCTCGCGCATACCACCGACCGGGTGACGTTGTGGTTACCCATTACCGACGCGACGCTCGAAAATGGATGCATGAACGTCGTTCCCAAACATTTGTTGCCTGCTTCATTGCCGGATGATTTCGCCAATGATTCGAGTCGTGTTTCGCCGAAGATCTGGCGCATCATGTTACAAGGCGCGCGACCATTGCCCGCTCAAGCTGGATCCATTCTCGCTTGGGATTTTCAAGTCGTGCATTGGAGTTCTTTTTGCGATGGCGCCGCCGAGCCACGAATGAGCCTCGCCGTGGAAATCATGGGCCCCAATGTCGAACCAACGGACGGAGAATTGCCCCTTTTCGACCTCGAGTCATTGCCGCCGTTCCACGAAAGACTGCGCGCGATTGCGAAGGGACTTCTCTCGTACCAACGTTTCGAGCCCACGACGCTGCGCTATATGGGCCTCGGCCGCAAGATGCTCGACAAACTCGATCTCGAACAAACCTGAAACGATTATTTCGGAACAAAATCGTTTGCCGCGGCAAACTCGAGAATCCGTGCATCGATGTCCCGCTCGTCGGTACGAAGCACCCATTCCTCGAAGTCGTCCGTCGAAGCTTTGAAATTTCGAATCAATGTGCCGAGCCGCTCACCTTCGAGTCCCGGCAGCAAACGCATCACCCGCTTGCCATTGAATTTTTTCGTAATGGCGAGACTTCGCGCTTCGGCTTCACGTTCCTGGGCAATTTTTTCGGCGAGGTTGGCCCGTGGAAATGCGTGAATCACTTGATCCAGATAGGACCGCCGAGCTTCCAATTCAGTTCGTTTGTCGATTCCCCGAACGCGGAGATACTCGACGAATCGAGCCACGGTCGTCCGATCGGCCACGCGTTTCTGCAGATTGCTAGTCGCTTCATCAAGATAGGGGGCCACCGAAAAATACGGACTTGCAATCACCCAATCGAAAACATCTTCGAGCGCTGCGAATCCTTTTTCGAATGCGTCGTAATCCAGGCCCAAAAATGCACAAGTCTCGCGAAAATTGCGACTCACGGAAAGGTTCGCTACATAGTTGCCATTGGCCCTTCGATACACGTATTCGAGCCCCCGTTCCCCATACTTCAAATCAAAACGTCGACAAATACGCCCAATGAAATTCCCCAGGTCATTAAAGGACATGAATGTGTACGTCGTTTCGAGCTCTTCTGCCGGAACCATGAAAAAATCCGTCTGCAGACCACGAAAGTTCGTCGAAAATACGTGCCCAACCGTCTTGTATTCGGTGATGCCCAGGTCTTGAAGGAGCGCTTGACGCAGCTCTTCCCAATGCGGTGTTTTGGCGAGAATCACGTCCATATCGCCAAAGTCGGGCTTGTTGCCATAATACCGCGGAATGCGATACATATCGGGAATTTTCTTGTCGAGGTAAGCGCGCACTTCCGCTTCGAGCTTCAAATAGTCGGCTCGGGGCATACGAGGCAGATTAAATAACTTGCCGCCCATGAAATCTCCGAGATGGCTGTGCTGGCGCCTATTTCTCTTTCGCGCGCAACGCGTGATGGCGATGCCCTGGATAAGGTCCAAGTCGCGTCGTATCGACGGCCAAGGAGACGACCAAGGAAAAAAGACGTCGATTCGTTTCCAAATTTGCCCCTACGCCGGGCAAAAGCACGGCGAGTTTTCGAGCTCCAGTGTCGTGCACCACGCGCTTGGCCATATCGAGCGTTTCAAAATGCGCGTCTTGAAGATCGCCCGCCGAAAGCTTCTTGATGATGTCCGTATACTCATTGATGAGCGGCGCAATGCTCGTGCGCGGAAAACGAAGGATATCCTTTGACTCCGACGAACTCGCCAGATGGAAGTCCAGATGCTCGTCATCACATCCCGCCACGAGCGTAGAAGCTTCGCGCGTGGGCCATGGCAATGTACCCGACACGATATCGTGGATCACGATGCGCCATTCTTGTTTCCGGAGCATGGAGGCGCTCGACCACAAGCGTTCCTCGATTCGCACAGTGTGGACAGGCATGATGGCTCGACCTTTGGAACAATGACGATCGCACCTTAGCTGTTTTGCCGAGTTGCGTCACGAAGATGTTGCAAAGCGTAATGATTTTTTAGGGTGGGCATTCGAGCATGCCGGTGATGCGCGAGCGTGCATGGCGACTTTTGCCGAGCCGTAGGATGAATCAATAGAAATCCGTCAGCAGCTTGTGTCGCTGGGCGCAGCGGAAAAACGCCGTCGCTTGTTCCGCAAGGGAATTGATGGATTCGGCATCGTCATCGCGGGTAGCGGCCATCGGACCTTTGCACTGGAGCATTTGATACTGATGGGTACCAAAGTCCAAATTGTCGAACAACGTCCCGGGCAAACGAAGTTTGTACCGACGATCCGGAAAGTGGTTTGTCCAGGCACCACGTAACGGCCAGGGCAAAGACAGCGGTGCGAGCATGTAGAATCGGTCGGCCGCAATGCTGTTCGGAATGCCGACATAGGTTCCAGCAGCCTCCATGTCGGCAAAAATGGGCGCCGCGGCGGCTGGATCGAGCCAAGAAGTTTCGCCTTTTGCCGTCACGTGCAGAATGCGTTTGGCAAAATAGCCCTCCTCTGTGGCCCCTGCTTCCTTTGCGCTCCAGCGCTTTTGAGATGAACCGTCTGCGCCTGCGAATGTCCCGGGAACGACGAGTTGCATGAAAGGACACGCGGCAAGTCGCGCCAATGCCTCCATGGATTCAATGATGCGATCGGTCGGCGCATCATTCAACGGACGAACCGTAAACCCCAAGGTCATCGTCATGATATCGTCAAACTCCAATCGCCCCTTCGAATTCGCCATACCCGCCAGGAATGAAGAAGTCTTTTCCTGGTTGCAATCCAAACGCCCGAATCACGGTCGCTGCAATGTCTTGCGATGTCGGCGGTCGTTTTACCTTGGCCCCCGATTCTTCAATCAAATTCACCGGCGCACCCAAAGGAGATCCCATTGCCGATTCGTCGTAGCCGCCGAGCATTTGATTGCCTTTGATGCCTCCGCCGACCAAGAGCCCGCACGTCGCCGGATGATGATCCGTCCCATCTTCGCCACTTCGCGCAAAAGTTCGTCCGAAGTCGCTGTAGATGTAAACAAGCGTTTCGTCGAGGAGCGTGCCTGTTCCCGATTTGGCTGGAGTCACTGACATTTCATTGAGCATTTGCCCAATCGCCTCGAAGGCAATTCGCAGGTGACTCGTCTGCGCCCGAGCACCGCCCGAGAAATGTACGTCGAATCCCGTATTGGCAATACTCGTCGTGCGCAGGGTCAAACTCGTGACGAGGTCGCTTTTGAGCAGCCGGAGCGCAAAATCATACGGACCTCCTGATTGCACGGGACCGCAAATATCTGCAGAACCAATGCATGCCGTTTTGAACGGGCCCATCGAATACAACGGATCCATATTCAAAACCTCGAATCCCTTCGTGGCCTCGAGCTGCGTCAACACATCTCGCGCAATCGTTTTGCTGATCCCGGCATAGGTCTCATACAGTTGACGATACATGTCGTCCGTGCCTTTCGCCGACAAACCTTTTCGCGCGCGAATCGCCTCCATCAACGCTGCGTCGGTCGCCGTGAGCGGAAGTGTTTGTCCAGGCGACACTCCATCGAATGACGGCATATCGACCATCGTGCGATCCCGCAATCCGTCCCAAGCCGCGTTTCTCCGATCAGAAACCGTGGATTCGACAAGCGTGAGGCTCGAAAGCGAATACGGCGTCGCCAGGGAGGGCAAACCGAGCGCCGCCGGCAGAATGCCTCCAAGCGTGGCGTTGGGAACGGGTCTGTCCGGGAAATACGTCGCCATGTAGTTCGCAATGACCGCTTGTACTGCGGGCGATCGGAATGACGAACCCGCAACGCCGGACATGCTTGCGACGATTCCGCTCGCGTGGGAGGCGGTGCCTTGATCTGCACCCACGAGCAAACAGGCTTTTTCGTAGAGCTTGAATTTCGGATCAATCCACGAGTATCCCCAGGGTCGATAGATTTGGGCCCCGCCCGAGAGGGTATTGCTTCCGGTTGTGTCGGCCGGATTGGCGTCGTTCCAGGAAACGGGGCCGCGTAACTTCCGAGTCAGAGTCGAATCTTGCAAATCGGCGGCCGTGCCGTCGAAATTGCGCACCATTTCTTTCGAATATCCGAACGGGTGATTTCCCCCTTCGGGCGGACGAATGAACTTGTCGATCCCCGCGGCAGAAAGCGGCGAGAAGAAATGCTCCCAATTGCATCCGCCATCGATCCAGATGCAGAGCAACTTGGTGGGTCCCGTTGGAGTTGGTCCGGCCAAAGCACTGCGTCCGGTAAAACGTTCGACGAGCGCAACTTGGGCTGCTCCCAATCCTGCAAGTAGTAGTTTTCTTCGACTCGTATTCATCGTTGCGCCTCTCAGTAGAAAATCCAATCGGGATGACGAATGAAGTAGGAACACGTACCGATGTACGCCGTGCGGGTGTCTTTCCCTTGTTCGAGAGGGACGAACACGTTTTGGAACAGCGTGTCGATTTCCACGTCGGTTGCCTGCACTGCGTGAAAATGCAGATACCAGAAACGAAGGACCGATTTCACGGCCGCTGCATCCGCACTTCCAGTTTGAATGGACGCACCCATGGGCAACAGCGTGGTATTGCTAGGTTTGTCCAAGGCAAGCGCGCACCAACGTTGCGAAACTTGCGACAAAGTTCCCAGGAAACTCGGAGAAATAGTGCCATCGGGCCGAATCTGATGCGCCGCCGAACCTCCGCCGAGTGATGAATATCGTTCAACGGGCAGGCTTTCAAACGGGGCAGGGGACGTGTCTGGTGACGATATTGGGTATTTGTCGTCCTGTTGTCCGGTGCTCTTGTGCGGAATGTCGTAATTCGATCCGGGGACGAAGAAGTCGTCATCCGACAAACCCAATTGTTGATAGAGCGCACGCTGCACATCTTCGGCAGATAGACGCGTGATTCGTCGTGCCTCGATTGAGGGGAGTGGATCTTGGCCCCGCTTCACCAGGTTCTTCACCCACGTGCGAATCTCGTCGACGGTCATCTGGGTTTTTCCTTGGCCCGCAAGATCCCCATAAGAAGAGCCCGCAATGGGCATTTGTTTGAATGCGCGTGTACCTTGACCCACGAGCAACCGAATGAGCTCGCTTTCGTCAGGTTTGCCAGGAACAACCTCGTTCGGATTGTACACGAGCAGTGATTCGAATGCCTCG
The DNA here is from genome assembly GCA_035437985.1 of Polyangium sp. (in: bacteria). GTDB lineage: Bacteria > Myxococcota_A > Polyangia > Polyangiales > Polyangiaceae > Polyangium. The sequence continues at coordinate 19,190 of DAOMZH010000084.1, forward strand.
ATCGAGGCGAAATATCCGCGAGCTCCAGTTACGTGACAACTCGAGCAATGCGGAGCGAGAGCATCGAATACAGCTTGATTTTGGGCACGTTCTTCCGGCGTCGGACCGCTACAATTCGATCCTGATCCGCTATCGCCGCAGCCAGCGAGGCTACTCGCGCCGAGAAGGGCCGTCGTGAGAAGCGAGGAAATCGTCGAGGTTTTCATTTCAGTGCCCTCGGCGGAATGCCAATGATTGGGTGAGGGATTGAACGAAGGGACGAACGAGTCGCCCATTCATCACGAATTCAGCCGTCAGCTCATCCAAGTATCCGGCTTCGACGGTCGGATCGATATCGCGACCAATGATTCGTTCATGCACGCGGCGCACGACGCACTTGTCGAATGCACCGGCAGCGACGATGAGTTTGGCGAAACCCAAAGGCCCCACGGTTCCATCGCTCTTTTGGCCCAGAAGCGTGTTGTCCGGGGGCAGAAAATCGAGAAACAACGCGTAAGGATTGGCCGCGACCTCGGCTTCCGTAGCGGGGGTCATGAGCGATCCTGGGCGATACCATTTGTTCCATTGCGCAAAAGGTTCGCCGCCGTAGGGCCATTGCCCCGTCATCCATTGTGGATCCCAGGTCCAAGGCCCAACACCAGGCATGTAATATCGTGCGCCCCATCCTTCGAGTGCCGATCCCGCTTTCCCGTAACGCTTGAAATGCATCGCCGCCGCATCAATACGCGTATGACAGTGTTGACACGGACCTTCTCGTCCAGGATCGGATACGTACGGATTGAATTGCACGTCGCCGCCGGGAGGCAAAAGGAGCTCGCATCCGAGAGCTTCGAGCGCCCGCGCCGCGCGTAATCGTTCGCGCGGGTACGCGTCCAAAAACCCGAGCGACGTGAGCATTCCGGCCGAAGGAAATCCCTTGGACAAACCAGAATCCACCCGGGGGTCGTATTTGTAATCGCGTTCCTTCAAGAAAAACGCATTGCGAGCCGAAATCGAATACTCGCGCCAAGCTTTGGGATCCTGTGCATCGTGGTGCGGATCTACCACCGCCCCCATGTACGTGGCCGGATTCCACCAGCTCGTATCGGACAAGACGCCAAGCATGCCCCCCGCGAGCGATTGATTGACATACGCCGCCTGAACTTCCGATGGTCCAACGGAATAATCGTCGAGAATGAGGTCGGTGACCGGACGGTCGTGCCAAACGATATGCGCAAAAAGGCGCGCCGGTTCTTCGGAGAGGAGGCGCCGTTGACCTTCGGGATTGCCAGGAATGAATGCAGCCCATCCCGGATAAGTTCCCGGGTCGTACCAGCAACTCGCGGCATTGGTAAAGCATCCACAAGTACCATCGGCTCGGCCATTGCAGTCGATTGTTTTGGGACTCCCAT
>DAOMZH010000085.1:0-16839 GCA_035437985.1 Polyangium sp. (in: bacteria)
CACTGCCAGCTCGTTCAAACCGTCGGGTCGGGTCCTCAAATCGTAATTGGGTGGCAAGATTCGTCGAACGCTACCAATCGTGGCCCGCGCCGCTTCGTAATCGCAAAGGCTCGGAGCAACCTCCAACAATGCCTTCCGATACTCCATTTCATCGCATTCCAATGCCTTAGCTACGATGCCTGGTTCGAGCAAATAGTTTTCCATTTCATGACGACACCAATACCAACCTACCGGCCGACCGCCTTTTTCGGAATGTATTCTTGGCGAAAAACGATCCGATGGAGGATCGAAATCGAAATCGCGGTCGCGAATGTAGTATGTTGGCCCAGTCGTAGACTTGCTCCTACGCGCTTCGTCGGCTTTCGGTTTCAATGCATACTTCGAGCCTCCTCGTTGCACCGTTAGCGAACGACCCAAAACGGCATCCAATACGACCGCGTCGAGCTTTCCCTCGACGAGCAAGAACTTCACGTGCACGACTGTCCCCCTTCGAGCCGTACAATTTCTTCATCGGGAATGACGTCGGTAAGGTAGGGCGAATGCGTAGTGACGATAAATTGGCAATCGGGACCAAGTTTTCGGAGAGCGCCAAGAAGCGCCTGCTGTTGAGGGGGATGCAAATGCAATTCGAGTTCGTCGATAAGCACGAGTGAACGGGCAATCTCGAGGCGCACGAACTCGCTCAAGAGTGGAAAAACGGCTTGTTCACCTGAAGAAAGCTCTGCCAGGTCGTATGTAATTCCACCGCGCTCGAACAAGAAATCAAAATCTGGTCGACCGAGGGAAGCGGTATTTCGGGGGCTCACCCCCGAAAATTTCGTCCCGGGAAAAATCAAATCGAGATATGGTTCGACCCTTGCCAAGAAATCGCGATGAACATCTTTTTGCGGCGAAGTATGATAGCCCCACCAATGCACCAGGTCTTCGCGAAGTTGTTCAACCCCAGCAGTCCAACTCTCAACCTTCACAACAACCGGCTCGAAATCGTCGCCTTCATGGCTTTGTGTCTGCCGCCGCTCCTCAAGCTTAGAGCCTAGATTTCGAAGTTGATCGAACCAAAAGACATCACCCACTCGGCGGAAGTAGCTCCGTAACTCTGGCTGCATTTCGAGCCGCGTCTTGATGTAGTACCGACCAAAGAATTGAAAATACGCCGCGGCTCCTTGTGGCGAAGTAACTCGCCCGTTTTCAAATATAAGCTGCACCAATGGCTCTCGTGACGGAGGTCTGCTAAAAATAGCTGGATCTTGCCATTGTTCGTACAACTCCTGCGTCGCTTGCAATTCGTCCTCACTAAACGATATTTCGATTTCTACCCGTGTTTTACCAAGCGTACCGAGCCTATCCGCGCGAAACCCGAGCCACCGAAGTTCCGCGGGATTTCGTGTCCGACGAGTCGCGATCGAAATGATCAATGCAATGGCTTGCAGCACACTCGTCTTGCCCGAACCATTGTCACCCACGAGCGCAGTCAAGGTACGCGGAGACGAACCAAATGGTGATGTGAAGTCGATTTCACATGACTTCACGCCCTTGAAATTCTCGATGCGCAATTTCTTGATCTTCACTGCGGATCTCCCGGCGTCACCAAAACGCCGAGACCTCATATCATCGCAACTTCATGGCGGCAAGTTTGCGGCCCGCAGTTTATCCGTCGATGACGTTCGGCTACCCCAACCCCCCTACCACTTCATCCGCCGCGCGTTCTCCAGCTTCCACCGCGCCTTCCATGTATCCCATCCAAACCCGTGCCGTTTCGGTTCCCGCCCAATGCAGCCTTCCCACGGGCGCGCGTAATGCATCCGCGTGCGCGGACAATACGCCCGGGCCCATGATCGCCGAATAACATCCACGCGACCAACGTTCGCTCGGCCAATCATGATCAATGTAATCGACCGGAGAATTCGCTAACGGACCAAAAAACCGCGTAAAGCTGTCCACCGCCGCGTCCCGACGCGCCTTCATGCCTTTTCCACTGAATTGCTTCGCGTCTTTGCCCATCATGAACCCTACGAGCCCGCCCCGCGAACCATCTCGTGACGAATCGTCAAACACGAGCTTCACCCCACCCCGATCGGCAATCGCTTCGCCAGAATATCCACCCTTGCGCCAAAATGGCGTTTCGTAGAGCGCCACGCATTTGATGACACTACCCATGGGAATGCGTTGCGTGAGCAGGTCCCTCGACGCGGGCATCGCCGGCTCGTAATCGATTCGTCCCGCAAGCACCGGCGGCAAGGCCACAATCGCTCGTTCACAACGCACCGTTCCCGAATCCGTCGTGAGCGTCACGCCTTCATCGTCCTGCTCGATACGTTTGACCGGGGCATTCAATACGATCCGATCTCCGAGTTTCGCCGCCAATCGTTTTGATATTTCTTGAAATCCCTCCGCCAAACGAGTTTCCTGGGCCCCATTTTTGATTTCACTCAGACGCAACAGTCCGCCGCCATGACGTAGATAATGCAAGAAAAACAAAAATGACAATTCGGCTGGTTCGGCAGCGAAAATTGCCCGCACCGCCGTATCGATGAGCGCCTTTGCCCCTTGGGTCTTCACGTTCTTGCGCTTCCACGTCTCGACCGTCATGCAATCCCATTCCGCCGCTTTGTCCGCAGCCAATGGATTGTCGAGAGGAACGTCTTTCACGAGCGCCTCGATACGTTGAATCGTCACGCCCAAATCCACCGCCCCGACCATGGATAACGTGGGAATCGACGATCGGTACGTCGAGACCATATTGCCCAATGCCAGCACCTTCTTGCCTTCGGCGTGCTGCGCGAACGTGGACAAACCCAATTCCTTCACCAGCTTGAACATCCGGTCTTGCGTCGGTCCGATCCACTGCGCCCCAAGCTCGATCCGATCACCATGCGCCGTCTCGTGACTCAGAGTTCGTCCTCCCACACGATCCCGAGCTTCGAGCACGAGCACGGACACGCCAGCTTCCGCGAGCTTGCGCGCCGCGGACAAACCGCTGAGCCCCGCACCGACGATGGCCACCCGAGCCTCTCCCAAGACGCGCGACGCCGACATGCCCATGGACCTTTCTCCGACACGACCTTCGAGGGTCGCATCGTACGCAAAACGCCCACGAAATGGCTCGTCTTTTTCGAATCACCCACTGGCAAGCAAACGCCGCACCTTGGCCAGAATCGGCACATCCGCAGGCGGAAAACATGCATCATCGAGCGCTTCCGCGACCGCCCATTGCACCGCCGCAACATCCAGTGCGCGTGGCTCAGGCGACTGTTCTTTTCGCGTCACCGCAAAAAAGAGCAGCAACACCGTTTTCTCCGGATAGGCGTGAAACGTCACCTCGATTGGGTCTTCCACGACCACATCGATGCCGATTTCCTCCTGCAATTCACGCACGAGCGCATCACGGGGGTCTTCGCCGGGTTCGACTTTCCCACCCGGAAATTCCCACGCGCCCGCCAAATGCGAGCCTTTTTTTCGTTGCGTGAGCAGCACGCGCCCTCGTTCGATGAGCACACCCGCCGCTACGATGACTGGAAATCGCTTCGTTTCAGAATCGACCATGGTTCGGCGCGGCAAACGTAGCACAATCGCGCGGCGTGCAAGCCCGAGCAACGACACTTTGCGCAGAGCCAAAGATGTGACATCCCCCGCCGCATGCCGATCACGTACAGCCAAGCAGGCGTCGACATCGATCGTGGAGATGCCCTCGTCGAACGCATCAAAAAACTCGCCAAACCCACACGAATTCCAGAAGTCGTGACGGACATCGGAGGCTTCGCCGGCCTCTGCGCTTTGCCGAGTGGCCTCGTCGATCCGATCCTCGTGAGCGGCACGGATGGAGTCGGCACGAAGCTCGATGTTGCGTTTGTCACGGGCGTACACGATACAGTAGGCATCGATCTCGTGGCGATGTGCGTGAACGACATCATCACGTGCGGCGCTCGTCCCCTGTTTTTCCTCGACTACTTTGCAACGGGAAAACTCGACGTCGACGTAGGAGAATCCGTGGTCCGCGGTATCGCCGAAGGCTGCAAACAAGCCGGCTGCGCGCTTTTGGGCGGGGAAACTGCCGAGATGCCGGGCATGTACGAACCCGGAAAATACGACCTGGCTGGGTTTGCCGTGGGCGTCGTCGAGCGCGCCAAGATCCTCGATGGTTCACGCGCCAAACCTGGCGATGTCGTGATCGGAGTCGCGTCGAGTGGTTTGCACTCCAATGGTTTTTCGTTGACGCGCAAAGTAATTTTCGAGCGCTTGGGTCTCGGTGCTCGAGACAAACTTCCGGGGACAAACCAGACGGTAGGCGAAGCTTTGCTCGTGCCCACGCGCATCTACGTGCGCGCCGTGCGCGAGCTTCTCGCGGCCCTGGGTGACGAAGTGCGCGGTTTGTCGCACATCACGGGCGGAGGTTTGCCGGGGAACTTGCCGCGCGTCCTGCCGGATCACCTGGGAGCCCACATCGACCTCGATGTATTCGAACGACCAACGATCTTTCGCGTTCTTGCCGAAGGTGGACCGGTCGAAGAATCCGAAATGCGTCGCACGTACAACCTCGGCGTGGGGCTCTGCGTGATCACCTCGCCAAGCTCGGCGCCGAGAGCGCTGGAAGTGCTGAATTCCACTGGAGAAAATGCATTTCAGCTAGGCGAAGTCATCGAAGTTGGACCCGACGCCGAGTTCGAAAGTCGGATTCGTTTTGCGCGATAGACGCAACGTTGTCGGGTACATTGCACGACATGGATCTACCCAGCGTGCTCGGTTTCGTGTTCGGTGTGTTTCTGTTTTTCTACCTGATTCGGGGGCTGAAGCAGATCAACCAATGGGAAGTCGCGCTGCGGTTTACCCTGGGAAAACTGAGTGGTCGTGTAGAACCCGGGGTGACGCTGTATCTACCGCTTTTTCAGGATCTGCGCGTCATTGATACGCGGACGAAAAATCGTGACTTGCTGCGGCAGATGGTCATCACGCGCGACAACGTGACGACGATGATTGATACGGTTCTGTACTATCGCGTCGTGGATCCGGAGAAAGCGACGCTCGCGGTGGAGAACTACGAAGCGGCGATCAAGGATCGCGCGAAGGTGGTGCTGCGAGACGTCGTTGGGGAAACGCGCCTCGACGAACTCTTGGCCCATCGTGAAGAAGTCGCGGCGAAAGTGCGGAGCCAAGTGGAATCCATGGTGTCGCAGTGGGGACTGCACGTGGAGCTCATCGGTTTGCAAGATGTCCAGTTGCCGCCGCAAATGCAGGAAGTTCTGGCGAAGGTCGCGATTGCCGAACGCGATCGGCAGTACGTGGTCATCAAGAGCGAAGCGGACGTGCAAAGTGCGAAGAACTTCGCGGAAGCAGCGGCGATTTTGGGCAAGTCACCAGGGGCGATGGAGCTGCGGCGATTCGAGGCGTTGGCGAACTTGAGCCAAGGCAACACGAAGGTGATTTTCGACCTCGCCAAACCTTACGACGACGTACGACATACGGCAGCAGCGATGGCCGAAGCTGCAACGGCTGCGGAGCCAAGCAAGGTTCGTGTGGACAATCCTGGTGCGGTGCAAGCGTTGCGGTCGGCGTCGCAATACGAAGCAGAAGCGGTGGCGGAAGCCGAAGCCGCGATCCAAGCGCAACGTGCGTACACGATGGGACGCAAGATTTGAGTCGTGATGTATGACGACGACTCCTTGGCAGCGGGTGTAGCTGCTCTCCTCGAAGCGCGCGGTGAAAAAGAGCTCGGCACAGTGGTGCGTCGAAGCATCGTGCATGTGGTTGGTCGTGCCGAACGCTGGTCGATGGGGGCCCGAGATGTCGCGGCGCATCGCATCTCGCTGGTCGTTTCCGCGGCGGATCATGTGTGGCTCACGTCGTCACCGCCGCGTTGGGCGATGATTCGCGAGGCATTTGCGACGGCGATTCGTAGTCCCGAGACGGAGATGGAGAATCTTTTCTTGGTGCTCGAACTACCGCCATCACGGACCTCGTTTGCCCAAGGGTACCGCGACGCACCTCAACGGACGTTCGAGACTCCGCCTGTAGATGCGGTGTTGGGCGGCGCGGAGGCGCTTTGTCGGGCGTTTGGGGACGAAACATCGGCCCGGGCCTTGTCGCGCGCGACGCTCGAAGATGCGTTTGTCACTGCGAACGATCGCAGCGTACGTCGGTTTGTCTTGCGCCTCGACGCGGCTGATTTTGCCGCGACGGAGAGGGATATTGCTTATGGCGATCGTTTGATGCGGGCGGTGCGTTCGGCAGCGACGACCCCGACGGAGATGACGTCGGCGGTGTTTTTGGCGGTACAGCTGGCGGATGTTCGTTCAGCTCCGGATCCAGAAATGTTGCTCATCCGGGCGCTCGAGCGAAAAAATGCGGTTGTCGTGCCGATCGCCCGGGATGAAAAACGCACGCGATTTGCGGTGATTTATCAAAAGAGTCTGGCCGTTGTGGAACTCGAGAACGACGGCTCGAAAAAACTGGGCCGAAAATCCAAACCCGTCGCTTTGAAGTCCAGCACGGCCAAAATCGCCGAGGTTCGTCTTTCCGACCAAGCGCTAGAATCGCTTGAAGCTGCGGAAATGGCGAGTGCCAATATTTTGCGTGAGATCTACGAGAAGTGAACGAAGGGCATTGACGCCGGACCCTGCGTTCCTTACCAGCTCATTGCAATCGCTTCATGTCGTACGCAGATCTCTATCACTCGCCGTGGCACAATCCGGGATTGTTCATCGTAACGAACGGATTGTTATTGGTTTTTTTGGTGCTGCGCAAACCAGCGCAACCCGAGGCGGTCTTTTTGCGCAATACATCGTTGGTGCTCGCGATCTTGGCGATTGCCGATGCATGTTTGACCGCGGAACTGGCGCCATTTTCGGGCGCGACCTTGCTTTATGTCTGCATTCCGTTCGTCATTTTGGGGGACGTGCGGTTTTTCTTTTTGCTGGAGCGTTATGCCCGGAAAAGCGGGGGCTCGGCGCCTTGGACGCACCTTTTTCTCCGCAGCCTGGGATGGGGATTGATCGTGCCAGCCACGGCATATGCCACGAAAATGGCGTTTTACCCAGAACGTACGATTGCGTGGTTATTCCTGACGTACGAATCCTTTTTCATAGTCCTGGCGCTCGTATTCAATACTCTGGTGTTGCCTCGCTGGATGAATGCCTGGAACATATCGGCGGCGCACAAACGGTGGATTCGAGGGATCGGTTGGTTGGAATTTGCATTTTATGCGCTTTGGGCCTTGGCGGATGTGGTGATTTTGTCCGGGCATGATGGGGGCTATTTGCTGCGTTTGGTCCCGAATATCATGTATTACGCGGTTTTTGGATGGTTTGTCATTCTGTCCGCCCCCGAGGATCTTCGGTCATGAAAACGGCGCGGCTTTGGATTTTCGCGATTTTGCTGGGGGCGAGTTTGCCCGGTTGTCAGCGAAAAACCGAAACGACGCTTCTTCCGGTCGAGCAGCAAAAAGCCGCGATATTGACGTTCAAGCGTGAAGGGACGGAAGTGGGCAAGCGCTCGCTTCATGACTTGCTGGAAAAGATTCCTCCGGTCGTCGTGGAAGGACTCGATCCGTATTATCAAAAGGTGCATCGGTTTCGAGCTTTGCCGATCGAGCCGGTTTTGAAAGAAGTCTATGGGGTCGACGAGACAAACCTTCGGACGCACCATTGGTTATTACGCGCCAGCGATGGGTATACGGTGCCTTTGGCGGGCGAAAAGCTCTTGGAAGGGGGCGCGTGTATCGCGTTCGAGGATATCGACAAACCAGGCGCTTGGGATCCGATTGGTCCACAAAAGGCCAATCCTGGACCGTTTTACCTGGTATGGAGCAAGCCGGAGCAGGCTGCATTGGATACGTATCCGCGACCTTGGCAGTTGGCGACGTTCGAAATCGTCACGTTCGAGGCGGCGTTTCCGCATACTGATCCGAAAGTCCCCAAGGATCATCCCGCGGCGCACGGGTATTCGATCTTCAAAACGTATTGCGTGCGTTGTCATGCCATCAATCGCGAAGGCGGGCGCGTGGGACCCGAATTGAACGTTCCGAAAAGCATCATCGAATACCGCCCCGAGGAGCAAATTCGGGAATACATTCGTAATCCCCTGTCATTTCGTTATGGAAACATGCCCCCGCATTTGCAACTCACAAAAGAAGACCTCGATGGGCTGATTGCCTATTTTCGCGTCATGCATGAACATCCTCATGACCCTGATGCCGACAAACCTGGAGGTTCCCATTAATGGATGAATCAGCGAAATCTTGGCAAGTTTTGCAAGAGCGATGTCTCGCTGCGCCCGGTTGCGTGCGCCAAATGCCGATGGAAGAGCTGAAACGAATTGCGCCGCTCTTGGAGGCCGCATCGGCGACCGTCGTCACTGGATTGGGAGCGTCCGAAGGCCCAGCGCGGCTATTGGCTTCAGGTTTGTCGGTACGTGATGGTCATCCTGCACGATTCATTCCGCTTTCGGGGCTGATTGCTGGGGATCATGAAGAATGGACGACCGGAAACGCGGCCGCCGTATTGGTCGTATTTTCGCAAGCGCTTTCGCCCAATGCCCGAATTGCGCTCGAAATAGGACGCGAATTCTCGTCGACGATTCTCGTCTGTGGCTCGGACGTGGTGGTCGATGATGCAATCCGGACGGCGCCGGACATGAATCTATTCGTCATTCATCATCCGCCGGAAAATGAGTCGGGGTTTTTGCTGCGGGTGACGGGGCCAGCAGTCGCGTCGGCCATTGCGCTCGGCCTTGCAGCATTGGCCACCGGTGAAGATACGCCTGTGGGAATCGAGGACCAATGGCGGCAATGTGCCGAGGCCATGGAATTGCGTCTGCACACGCGCCCTCCCACGATGAACTTGCTCGCCCAACCGCCCGCTTTCTTGGTTTACGGTACCGACGGAGTGGAACGCAATTTTTTGCTGCGCTGGACGTTGCTCGAATGCTTCGACAACTACGATCCGCCCACTTGGGACATGATGTCGTTTGCCCACGGCGCATTCCAGAATACGTTCAATAACCCACGTACGCTCATTCTTTTACGGTCTTTGGAGGATCGCGTCGTGAAACCATTGGTCGATCGCGTACGCGATATGCTGAGCCAAACTCCTCATTCGCTGATCGACGTGAGTTCGGAGTTACCGCGACCCTGGTGCACGATGGAACATTTGGCGGCAGTGCAATCGTTCATGCTCGAGCATTTGCGGCAAAATCCCAGGGATCTCGCCAATTGGCCAGGTCGCGGGCTGGACGGAGCGATCTACATGCTGGACCAAATACCCTGAATCAACGACTCCGGTTTGGTCGGACAACTACGAATCTCCGACGCTCGTTGCAATCGCCGCGCACAACGGACGAATCTCGGCCGCCCGCAATTTGTACGCCGCTCGATTCGCAATCAACACCGTGCTCACGTCGGCCACCGTTTCGATCACGTCCAAATCGTTTTCCTGAAGCGTTTTTCCTGTTTCAACGATATCGACGATGAGGTCCGCCAAACCCACCAGCGGCGCCAATTCGACGGAACCAGATACCGGAATCACTTCCGCCTGAATTCCCTTTTTTGCAAAATGCCTGGTCGCTACACGCGGATATTTCGTCGCGACGCGCGGCAGATCCGGCGCTGTTTTTCCGCGCGGACCAGCTACGGCCAAACGACAAACGCCAACCCGCAAATCCAAGGGCAGGTATACGTCAGCGTTTTTTTCGAGAAGCGTATCGCGTCCAGCAATGCCGAGGTCGACAGCTCCATATTCGACATAGGTGGGCACATCGTCGGGTTTTAGAAAGACATACCGCATGCGCCCATCGGCAGAATCGCGCACGAGACGCCGATCGTCAGCGAGGAGCGGCGCAACGTCGAGCCCCGCACGCTCCAGAAGCGGCGCGAGCACCTTCAAAATGCGCCCTTTCGGCACAGCGATGGAGAGCGGCGACGCGCTCACCCACTCTGCCCCGAAATACGCACCGTATCCGCGCCAAGAGCCGCGAGTTTTCGCTCCATGAATTCATACCCGCGGTCCAAGTGATACACACGCAGCACTTCGGTTTCGCCTCGAGCCAACAATCCCGCGATCACGAGCGACGCACTGGCGCGCAAATCCGTAGCCATGACTTTCGCCCCCGACAAAGGATGATTGCCATGCACGTGCGCCGTGTGTCCATCGATATCGATCGCTGCGCCCATACGTCGCAATTCCGGAACGTGCATGAACCGGTTCTCGAAGATTGTCTCGACAATCCGCGAGGTTCCATGGGCCAAACACATGAGGACCATGAACTGCGCTTGCATGTCCGTGGGAAAACCCGGATGGGGAGCCGTCATCACGTCTACCGGTCGCAACGGTTTGTCTGGGTCACGACGAATCCGCACGTATTCACCTTCCCGTCCTACCTCGACCCCCGCTGCGCGCAGCTTCGCGGCGACCACTTCCAAGTCGTCGAGCGGTGCGCCTTCGAGCAATACATCACCACCTGCCGCCGCCGCCGCGACCATGTACGTGCCCGCTTCGATGCGATCCGAAATGATCGCATGCTCGAACGGATCGAGGTCATCGCGACCTTCGATATGAATCACGTCCGTGCCCGCGCCATCGACACGCGCACCCATTTTGTTGAGCACGAGGCCAAGCTCCTCGACTTCAGGTTCACGCGCGCAATTCACGAGCGTCGAACGACCTTTCGCGAGCGCTGCGGCCATCATGATGTTCTCGGTGCCCGTGACCGTGGGCATGTCGAAAACGACTTCTGCGCCTTTTAATCGCGGACATTCCGCGTGGATGTAACCACCCGCGAGGTTGATGGTTGCCCCCAGCGCTTCGAGGCCTTTGAGGTGCTGATCGACAGGGCGGGATCCGATTTGGCATCCCCCGGGCAAACTCACTTTTGCTCGGCCATATCGCGCCAAAAGAGGTCCAAGGACGAGGACACTGGCGCGCATTTGTTTGACGAGGTCATACGGAGCTTCGGGGTTGGCTTCTCCGCCGCCACGCACTTTGACGATGGGTGCATCGACCACGACGTTCCGCCCGAGCACGCGCAGAAGTTCGCCAGTGGTTTCGATGTCGCGAAGTGCAGGTACGTTGCGCAGGATGCTTTCGCCTTCGGAAAGGAGAGTGGCGCACAAGATGGGCAGAGCTGCATTTTTCGCGCCGCTGATGCGAATTTTCCCGGCGAGCGTTCTTCCGCCGCGAATTCGGATGACGTCCATGCCGCCCCTTGTTGCACGGTTTGCGGGGAAAGGCGAACTCTTGGCGAAAGAGTCGATTCAAGAGACGCGGAAAACCATGATCACCGTCACCGTGAGCATTTCCGGGTCGAGGTACATGCGCACGAGATAGGACGAAACTTTGAGCCGCAACGATTTGGGGTCGTTCGGATAGACGCGATTGATGTCACCACTGCCGGATCTCGCAAATTCTTGAACGGCAGCATCGACCCGCGCAGCATCGCGCGAAGGGCCGACGCCGCAGCAGGAGTCCAATGAAGTTCGAGCATGAGATCAGCGTTCGCTTCGCCGCGATATCTCAGCAGTCACCTGCGCCCCGGTGATGACGGGACCAGACCTCAGCGCCTCCACCACGGCTTCGCGTTCTTCATCCGTCTCGGCGACCACTGGCGCATTGACCGCCGCCTGCCATGCAGGATGGTCCAAAATCGAGGCAAATCCAGGCTTCAGCGCGTGCATGCTTGGAGCCTACCATGACCAACCCTTTGGCGTCCACGTCAAAAACGAGCCCAAGGGTTCTTCCCGGAACAGCTTTTGCGCTATAGAACATACGTCTTCGTAACTTCTTCGCGCTCGTTCCAAAGTCCAAACCGTCGTTGCTTACCATGCGTCGTTGCTCAAATTCGTTCATTTTCCTGCTCGCTTTTGCGGGGTTTGTCTTCCCCAACGCAGCCTCCGCTGCGCCTCCGGACCCCGTTCCATCCCTCGATCTTCGCGGCTACCGCCCGTCGACCGACCCTGCTGCCGGCCTTTACATCGAACCTGTTTCGACCCCCGGACACCGAGAGACGAACGTTGGTTTGTCTCTATCGTATGCCTACAATCCAATCTGGCTGCGCGAAGTAAACACCGGCGAAGTGTTTCGGGTGATCGAACATCAGCTCACGGGTGACCTCATCGGCAACATCGGCGTGTGGGGGCGTTTGTCTTTCGGGATTGATCTACCGTTTGTCTTGGCCCAAAAGGGGGACACTCCAAACTGGCGTTCCGAGTACGTGCTGGGACCAACGAACATTCCTGCACGCGCGTTCGGGGACGTGGGGCTCACGACGAAGGTCGTTCTGGTCAAACCATCCCCGAACAAGCTCGGAGGGTTTGGCCTGGCGCTACATAATCAATTCACGGTGCCGACGGGCGATCCGGGTTCGTTTCTGGGTGAAGGAAACGTCACGAATACGACGCGAGTCATGGCCGATCTGCGGTTTTTGGTGGTCGGATTGCATGTGGCCGGAGGGGTGAAGCTGCGTCAAGAATCGGAACGGTTTTTATGTGCGAATGAGCCAGCCGGGCCCGAGGACAAATGCCGGCAGGTTTTTCAACACGAACTGCCGTTTTCATTTGGTTTGTCATTCCGGCCGCAGGCCTTGGGAATCGATTCGCGGGGGCGCTGGACGTTTTTGCTCGAAGGACAAGGGCGCCAGCCGCTTTATCCAACGTCGCCATTGAAACGCAATACCTTGATGAATGCGTTCGAAATGGGCGGCGGCGCCCGATATGCGTTTGGCGATGCGTACCTCTTGGGTGGGCTGGCATTGGGAGCGTACGGGCTTGGTTCAGGGCAAGTACGAGCAATGTTGACGTTGGGATATGCGCCGCGCGTGCGCGACGCAGACGGGGACGGGATTGCGGACGAAGACGATCAATGTCGCGAATTGCCCGAGGACAAGGACGGATTCGAGGATTGGGATGGATGTCCGGACGGGGATAACGACAATGATGGCGTGCCGGATAGCGAGGATCAGTGTCCGAAGCAGAAAGAGGACGAGGACGGGATTGACGACGACGATGGTTGTCCGGAGCGAGCTTGGGGGACGTGATGCTCGAGGCTGCTCAGGAAGGGACAATCGGCAAACGTAGGCCTTTCTTTTTGGGACGCGGCATGTCGCCATTCTTTTCCCGGTTGGCCCGTTCCGCCGCCGCCAGTTCGTGCTCGATTACGGTAAGGGGATTGCCAAATTCCGGGAGCGGCAAATCCTTGTTTTTCGCATAAACCGGATGCCGGCCGTGACGCTTGTACCATTCAGCCACGGTTGCGTTGGCCTTGATCTTTTCGAGCACGTTGCGCCAGCCCACGCCCGTGTTGTACGCGCAAAAGCTGATTTCTCCCATTTGCGTGCCGTACGGGATGATGCACATCTCGGTGCGCCGGAAATCGTAATTAAACAAATCCTGAAACCACATGCCAGCCACGAACAATACCCGCCATTCGTATTCCTTGGCGTCGCTTTCTCCCGCATGGGCGGCGCCAGTTTGGCTCAAGAATTGTCGGATGACCGTCGAGAGATCGACACCTGGCGGCGCTTTTTCCGGCTTGTAATGCCGCAAGATGCTCGTGACGACTTGCGCTTTCGTCCATGCTCGGCTTTTTCCCGCCTCGAAAATGACCCGAAAATCGCGCAATATGCCTTCCATGTCCAGAAAGTCCAAGAGCGGCACCATCTGTTTCGTCTTCTTGTTGACGAATAATACCGTGCCAATCCCACAATTCGGATGACAGCCGCAATTGAGCTGGCCGAAGTCTTTGTCTGGACCATCCATCAAGTCGACGATGTCTCCGAATGGAGACAATGCCGAAAGGGGAAACCAATCACGCAAGGGGTTCGTCACGCCCGTTTGCTTCGCGACGTCGTGCGCCAAGTGGCTCAATGTGTAACGCTGCTGGGCCCGCAATTCGTCCGAAATGTCTTCGTCCCGCCCGGTAAAACTCACGGGCTGAAAACTCACGACCGTGACTTTGTCCGCGTTTTGAATAGCAAACTCGATGATCGGCCCGATCATGTCGTTGTTGACGCCATTTACGACCGTCACCACGAGAATCACGTCGATGCCTGCAGCTGCAAGCTCTTCGATCGCCCGCAACTTCACGTCGTACAAATTGGCAATCTTGCGATGCGCATTCGCGTCGTTGGTGACGCCATCGAATTGCAAATACGCCATGCGCAGACCAGCTTCTTTGCATTGCTTGGCAAAACCTGGTTCCTGGGCAAACCGCAGGCCATTCGTGGCACATTGCACGGCGAAATAGCCTTTTTTACGGGCGTATTTGATGGCGTCCAGAAAATGCGGCGAGAGCGTCGGTTCACCACCTGAAAATTGAATCGACATCTGGCGCCTTGGACGCACGTTTGCAGCGTCGTCCAATATGCCCTGAATCTCCTCCCACGACAATTCGTGCACATACCCCACTTGATTGGCATCCATGAAACACGGATCGCACATCATGTTGCAACGATTGGTCAAATCCACGGTGAGGACGGCGCCGCGTCCATATTTGATGCTGCTCGAACCATGCTGATGCAATTTATCCGGCGTCATTACGACATCGCGCCCCTGGAATAACCCCTCGATTCTTTCCAAAAATCGCGAATCAATGGCCATGACATCGCTGACGAGTCCATGTTTCGGACAGGTTTTCTCCATCCAAATCTGGCCGTTCTTTTCGACAATCTTGGCCTTGATCTCGCCAGGTTTGTCCGTAATGAGCTTCGTCCAATCCGCATCGCCCCGCAGAATCTCTGCGCGCGCTTCTTTGACGCAGGTCGGACACAAGCTATCCGTTTCCCGAGGCCACCCCAGAGGCGGCTTCGAGCGCTCCTTGCCGCGCGGAATCGGGCGATCACTCCATTTGGGCGTAAACGGTGCGGGTTTCGGACCGTAGTCGTTGATTTCCCGCATGATTGGCCACATCACGTTCGCAGAGACGGTAACCAGCTTTTCCAATTGCCGCACGCCAAACATATTCCTCCTCAAAGATACGTAACGAAGCTCAGGTGACGTAACGTAGGTGATCTCGTACCAGCTATGCCAGGACTATTTGCCCTCCAAGCACTTTCACCGCATCCAGATCCGAAACTTGCTCGCCAATATCAGCACCTACGCATCAATTCGTAATTCATGACACGCTCGCCCGAGCGTTCGAGACCCGCTTTCCTCAGATTCGTGTCGATGCACGACCCCATGGTCAATGCAAGAAAAATCGACGCAATGCTATGCGTGCGACTTGATTTCGTATATTTCGCACATTTCGTACAAGGAGAATCGTCAACGCAATGCGTTCACGAATGCTTTGGAGACGTGGATTGGGGACGATGCCCATCAGGGCAGTTTGCAGACGTAGTGCAACGCGGCCGCGCAGTCGAGGTCGTTCCAATTGCCATTGGTGTAGACTTCGGCGCAATCTTCGCCGGCGCCATAATCATTCGGTTCGCCAGCATTCCACAATTCGAAATCTCGTGGAGTTCCGTCGGTCCAAACAAACGAGCCTTCGGTCATTCGGTCGTTGAAGCCCATCCAGAAGTCGCCCATGGATAGCGACGATGCCCGCATCTCGAGGGTCTGCAATTCTTGCAGGCTATGTATCGAGACCAAGTGCCCGCCTTGAATCCGGCAATCGTTCTCGGCTGCGCTCCAGCCCAGCGGTTTCACGCAATAGGCATAACGACCGCCACCTGCAGCGGCTTCGATGAGGCATTTGGGACAACCAGGGTTGTCATCGAGAACGCCGTTGCAATCGTCATCGACGAAATTGCACATCTCGGGCGCGCCTGGATACACGTTGGGATTGTTGTCGTCGCAATCGATTCCACACCCGGGCGAACCATCCATATCGACGTCGATGCCGGTCGGATCGACACATGAAAGCCCGTCTTGGAGCGTCATTTTGCGATTCTTGAGGAATTCGATCGTTTGGTCGATCGAAAAGGACACCGTATTGATGTCGTATTCGAGGCGCGGATCGGTTTGCACCTCGGGCCAAATGAGGTTTTTGACTTCGGTACACTTGGCGACCAAGCCGGTTTCATCGACCTTGGCCATCACCTTCAAATACGCATCGCCGAGTTTCTTGCGGCAATCGATCGATTGTACGCACAGGTTTTGCAAGCGCGAGTTGGCGCCGAAGGGATCCATGTGATCGGCGAACGTTTGATCGATGCCCCATGGAATCCACGTCCACAGGTTGTTGTCGGGGCGGCGATAGATGAAATAGTTGTTCCGGTAATTCGCGTATCCGTCCCAATGCCCCATGTAGATTTCCGTCGCCGCGAATTCGACATAACGATCCATATCGATGACTTTCGGCGCTTCGACCATGAAATTGGCTGGGGTCATGGTATCCAAAGCGGCCACGAGTTCGGCGAGATCCTGATAGTTGACGAACGTGCCATTATCTTGGTCGAAGGTCTGATAATTACCTTGTTCGAGGTCCGTGCCATAAGCGCCCTCGTACAAATTCCCCGTATCTCCACCCATCCAGCGGCTCAGGAATTCATTGTTCGACGCCGATTCGACCGTCGAATACAAACCAAAGAGCTCCGCATTGACACTCACGCGCGCATAACCCGAACGTGCCGAAGGCACTTGCATGGCATTAAAAAGAATATAGCCAATACGTTCGTGAATCATGCTGGAATCTTGAACCATGTTGTTGACGGCGAGCTTGGTGAGGCCGTCGAGCTTTTGGCCTTTGACGTATTCATTAAATTTGATGACGAAAGCAGCTTTTTGCGCCAATGTTCGTAATGAACCGGCTTTGCCCTTGAGCCGCACACCCACGTTGGAATACGTGGTCGTCGTGCCCCCCATCGTCACATCGACGTCGCCATTCACATAATTTGTCGGATCATTCGACAAAGTATCCA
>DAOMZH010000085.1:16939-20469 GCA_035437985.1 Polyangium sp. (in: bacteria)
GCAGACACGAAGCCCAGCCCAACGAGCCCAAGCCAAATCCAATGACGTTCCATGCCAAACCTCCTGCAACAGGATCAAGGATGAAGTTTCGAGGTTCTGATCGAGATGTGCGGGTTGACCGCATTGCCCAAATCAGATCGGAAATCATTGGTCGATCCGTCCTCCGCTGTCCAGCGAAATCATGCGCTGACCGAAGGCAATACCTCGGGCCCCAAGTCCCAGTTGTGTCGTCAATCATTCAAAATCGATGACGCTGCGCGATACAAAATCCGAATCGATTTCAAGGTAAAACCAATTCGAGCTTCGTTTTCGCCGCGCGCGATAAAAATGGTTCCGCGTAAATGCCCCGAGTACCCAGACATCGAATTGGCAAGTATGCGACGTTTCGACCCAACAGCCTCGGGCGTCGTATGACCCTTTGATGCCGAACGTGACTCGTTCGTAGAGGTGGGAGGAATGGTGTGTGCGTCAAAGCGAGGCGAAGCGCGCTTCGGTGGCGACTGGTTTGTCCTGGAACACCGACGAACAACGCCTCGCCCGCGAGCAGGTCATTTCTTGGGCTGAGTCTTGGGCTGCTGTTTCGCCTGGGCTTTCGCTGCGTCAGCCTTGCCTTTCGCCTGCTTCTGTTTGTCGTCCTTCTGCTTCGATTTCGGTGACTTGTCGCCCATGAAAACCTCCAGGTCGAGCATTTGGAGCTTTGAATCGCCCTCGGCGTCCTTCGTCCCAAACCCCGTGATGACAGAACCTATCACAGCTACCATCGCCGACAACAGATCAAATTACGCGCTTCATGTGCGGCACGATTGCTAGCTCATCGGGTCAGGTAGGAAATTCGTTCCGAGTGCCTCGATGCGCTCCGATTGCACACGGAACAATCGGCCGGGACATTGTTTTCCAACCTCGGCGACCCGCGCATGCTGCTTGGGTTCGTCCCTTCAGGCCATCTGGCGCGCTTGCACGTCGCGGCCCGCTGGCACGTATTCGCGAAACACCAATTCTTTTCCGCCAATGAATAACAACGTCCCTGTTTTCAAGGCCAAACCTCGGGTCAGCATCGGGACCAAATGCGGATCGGACATGTACCGTTGCAATTGCGTTTCGGCCTGGAGAAAAGCCGCATTCTTCACGTCGTCGGTGGCCTCGGTCAAAACGTACTTCAATTCGAACATCCACGCATATTTCGCCTGGTGCACCGACTCCACGGGCGAGATGAACAAATCATTAAAACCTTGCGCAAATTCCTTTTCGCTCAGCACATAGAAAAGCCCGGACGTGACCAGAATCCCGATGAGCAGCATTTTCATGGCTTTCTCGTCATGTTTGCGCAAATCCCGGACGCTCAAGACCGGCAAAATGGTTTTACGGAGCAATTGCGTGAATGGCTCCAAGTTTCCGTGGTGGGCAATCTCGAGGAGCGCCAAGGAGATGGGTTGACTTCGTAAAACCAAACCGCGTATGTCTTCCAGGAGCCGAGCATAATGTTCCCACGATAGTTCCCGAATCACTCGATTGGGTGGTTCGAACAGAAATACATCCCCCTCGGGCGCTTTCGGGGACAACGTGAGCATGCCGGTGTAATACATGAGCGACACGAATTGGCTGGTGGTGGCTTCCGTGCGCATGCCAAAACGCTCGACCAAGGGGCTCGACACATGCCCTTCGGAAAGAATTTGTTCCAGCACGGCCCGGCGTTCTTCGCCCTCAGGACCCGCATTCGACCACAATGCATGCAATTTTTGATAATCGGTCCGCGCATTCGGATCCAGCATCGTTTTCGGATATTTTCGCTTGCTGGCCAATCCCTTGAGACAATAAATCACGAGCGTCGAATTGAACATCCGGTCGGTCGCGTCCTCAGCAAAACGATAGCCATCGTAAAAACGGGCCAGTGTCTCGAGCAAAGCGCTGCGATCAGTTATTGCAGGGCGCAGTTCGGGCATGTCGCCGAGCAACTCATCCACTGCGCGTTCCACATCAGTGTGGGTGAAGCCAGCCAGGGCATTAAAGTTTGCGTCATTCGAAATGTTCGTGGCCACGTTGAAGCCGGTCACCAAGTCATCGAGCAGAATGGGCGTTCCCCCGGTCATGAAGACACGACTGACGACACTGCTGTCCGCTCCCGCCTTGAGCGTCCGGTAAAACGCACGCACAAATCCAAAATGATCGGTGATTTTTTCGTACAGGTCCGTCTCGTTTGCGGACAGAAGCGCATTGGCAAACGTGTCGTATTCGTCGATCAACACATAGAGTTTCTCGCGACGGCCTTGCATGAGACCCACGAGCATCTTGAGCACGTCGGCTGGTTCTTGCACATTCGTCACCTGACTCGAAAGCCCACGTAAATCCGGAATTCGATCGCGATAGCGTGTCTCCAGGCCCCGCAAGGCCATTTTGACCTCGATCGCGAAACTCGTCTTCAGTGTTGCCTCGTTGCTGTCCCCACTGACCGTCGAAAAATTCAAATGTAAAACGATATACTTGCTTCTTTCGGGCGTGGGATGGTCGTACACCCAAAGCCCACGAAAGAGTTCGTCGTATTCCTCGGCCAACGACAAGTCATAGTAGTGCTTCATCATGCTGATGAGCGACGACTTGCCAAAACGTCGCGGGCGGAGAAACAGTAAGTTTTTGCCGCCAAAGGTCGGATTCTCGAGCAGCGGCAGGAATGGCGTCTTGTCGACGTAGAAGCACTTCGTTCGTCGAATCTCAGCAAAATCCGCGTTTCCGTAGGCAAACTGAATCACGTCTCACCTCGTGCGTCCTGCGCGTCGTGACCATAGCACGGAGTCTCGAGAAGCAACGAAACATTTGCCTGGATCGTCATGACTCGCGTCGTTTGTCGTGCCAATGATGACCCTTCGGCCTTGGACTGATCGCGCTCCTACCACCGACTTCTTCGATTGCGCGTATGTTGTCCCGCCGGGCGGAGAATCGATAATATCGTGTGCGCACACTCTCCGACGCTTCATGGGGCACTTGGCCCCTGAATGCCCCATACGCTCGACCAAATCGAGGATCCCTCATGGCGTGGAATCTCCCGCCGACGAACGTCGTTTTTCTCGACGACTCCGTCCTTCGTAAATCCTCCCCAATCCGCTCGGTATCTTGGGAAATGCCGCGCCCGTTCCCAAAAATGCGGCGGTTTGACCATCTTCTTCGAGCGTACCTCGTTGCCCATCCAGCACCATGCGTTGGGTCGTATCCAGCGAATGGTCAATTCCAATCCCGCGACCGATTTTCCTTCGCGCGGCTCGAAATGCACAAACATCGATTCACTCGGAGGCTCTCGCGTGACAAATAGCCGTTCTTCCATATGTCGATATACAGGATTGGGGGCAACCTCCTTGCTCGCTCGTTGGCCCTCGGCCTTTTGCCAAGTTCCCGAGCCTCGGCGCAAGCTGGTGCATCGAGCCGTCGTTCGAGCCTACATGCCAGAGCTTCGAGCTTGCGCAAGAAAGCTTCAAACGTCCGTGAAAAAGCTTCAAATGTCCGTGAAAAAGCTTCAAACGTCCGTGAAAAAGCTTCAAACG
>DAOMZH010000086.1:0-20132 GCA_035437985.1 Polyangium sp. (in: bacteria)
CGCGAGCACGGGCGGAGCTGGCGGAATGGGCACCGGAGGTACTGCCGGTTCGGGCACGGGCGGCGCGAGCACGGGCGGAGCTGGCGGAATGGGTACCGGCGGAATGGGTACCGGCGGAATGGGCGGAATGGGTACCGGCGGAATGGGCGGAATGGGTACCGGCGGCGGAGGAGGCGGTCCGACGTGCACGCCTGAGGGCGTTTTCGACGGTGCTCCGATTACGGCCATGGCCAACAAATGGACGTGGGTCGACTTCCCTCAAGCGGTGTGTCGTAATCGCACGGCAACGGGCATTGGCGTGCGGATCAATCCCAATTCGACGAAGCTCGTGATTTACCTCCAAGGTGGTGGGGCGTGCTTTAATGCAGTGAGCTGTGGAACCAATCCTTCCTCGTATGGTTCGACCAATTTTGGCAATGGTCCATCGAGCGGCATTTTCGATTCGAACAACATGGCCAATCCGCTCAAGGATTGGAGTTTTGTTTATATTCCGTATTGCACGGGCGATGTGCACGGCGGTAATGCAACCGGTGTCGACGTACCTGGCACGGGTACCCCGAAAAACCAGTCCTTCGTCGGTTATGCGAACATCGGGCATTACCTGAAGCGCGTGGTTCCGACGTTTCCCGACGTCACGCAAATCTTGCTGACTGGCGAGAGTGCAGGTGGCTTTGGCGCATTCTACAATTACGATCGCATCGCACAGGCATTTTGTCCGCGGCCCGTGGACCTCATCGACGATTCCGGTCCGCCCATGGGCGACACGTACATGACGCCTTGCCTCCAGCAACGTTGGCGCACGCTTTACAATTTCAATGCGACGTTGCCCCCCGATTGCGTCGATTGCGCCATGCCGAACGGTGGCGGATTGGTCAACACCTGGAAACTGCTGGGGCAGAAATACATCAATCGAAAGCTCGGCCTGGTTTCCTCGGACAAGGACAACACGATCTCGACCTTTTACGGGTTTGGCAAAAACAACTGCCAAAATATCGATGGCCTCATTCCGTCCCCCTTGTCCGGAGCCGAATACGCCGCGGGACTCAATGAAGTGCGCGACATGTATCTGCGTCTATCCCCGGCCTGGAGCACCTTCTACATCAGCAGCACGAACCACACGTGGATCGGGAGCAACAATTCATTTTACAACACGACGGTCATGGGAACCTCCCTGCCGTCCTGGGTCAATGGAATCGTGACCGGCGCCGCTGCGGTGCATATCGGTCCCTGAAGCTGATGCACATTTTGCAGGTCTGAATGATCGGGCTGCATTTTTCTGTTGCCCGATCGCCTCGTCTGAACGATTCTGCCCCCCATGATGAGTCAACGTCCGCCATTTCGACGCATCGCCGTGTACTGCGGTTCGACAGGTGGCGTCGGAAACCAGTATCTCGATGCCGCCCGAGAAACGGGCCGATATTTGGCTGAACACGAAATCGAGGTCGTGTACGGGGGCGGGCGCGTAGGCATGATGGGCGCTGTCGCCAATGCGGCGCTCGCAGCCGGCGGCAAAGTCTACGGGGTCATTCCGGAAAAGCTCAAAACGCGCGAAATCGCCCACGATGGACTGACGCAATTACATGTCGTCGATGGTATGCATACGCGAAAAACCATGATGGCCAACATGGCCGACGCCTTCATTGCTCTGCCCGGAGGCTGGGGAACACTCGAAGAAATCTTCGAGGTCGTCACGTGGACGCAGCTCAATTATCACAAAAAACCCGTCGGAATCCTGAATGTCCGCAGCTACTACGATCACCTCATCAAGTTTTTGGATCACGCGGCAACCGAAGGATTCATTCGCCCTATCCATCGTCCGCTGCTGTCGAGTTCCGATTCACTCGAGGTGCTTTTGGATCGGATGGCCAAAACAGCAATCCCGGACATTGGCCGCTGGATCGATAAGCCTTGATTTTTCCAGAACCCGCCCTACGTAGAAGCGTTGCATGACCACCGAAAAAAAGATCCCCGAAGGACGATTGGGTAGGTTCGTGAGGCTCGCGGGCGTTGGTGCCCGCACGGGCGTGAGCCTATTGCGTGGTTCGTCCTCGACCGCGGAGATTGCGGCCGAAAAAGCCGCCGAGATGCTGGGGCAATTACGGGGACTTGCCGCCAAAGCGGGGCAAATGGCCAGTTACGTCGACGGAATGGTTCCCGAAGCGCAACGCGACGCCTACGAAACGGCGATGAAGTCATTACGTGCCGCTGCGCCAACCTCGTCGCCCGCCGCGATTCGGAAAACGGTGGAAGAAGATTTGCGGGCTCCCATCGACAAACTTTTCGTGGAATGGGACGAGCAACCCTTTGCGAGCGCCTCGATTGGGCAGGTGCATCGCGCGCGGCTCGAAGATGGGCGTGAAGTCGCGGTCAAAGTGCAACATCCCGGTATTGCGAATGCCGTGGAAGCCGATTTGCAAAATGCCGACGTGATGGGCGGCATGGTCGCTACCCTCGGGCCAAAAGAATTGGATCCGAAAGCCGTATTGGCTGAACTCCGGGCGCGTTTTACCGAAGAGCTCGATTACGAACTCGAAGCTCGAAGGCAAAATCAATTCATTGCCTTGCACAAGGAGGATCCGGCCATTCGCATTCCCGACGTCATTGGCAATCGGAGCGCCAAGAGGGTCATCACGACGGTGCTCGCGAAGGGACAAACCCTGGAAGAAGCAAGTCTTTCCGACGAAAAAATGCGCAAGTTTTATGCAGAAACAATGTGGCGATTCGTCTTCAAAGGAAACCTGGTCGGGGGTATGTTTAATGCCGATCCCCATCCAGGTAATTATATTTTTCAAGACGGCGCCGTCGTGTTTCTCGATTTCGGCTGCGTGCAGCCCATTGAAGGCGACCGTCTCACCCTCGCGCGCAAACTTCATTGTGCAGCCATGAGCCGCGATGAAAAATTATTTCGAGAGCTGGCAATCAAGCTTCTGAATACGCAGGGCGGTACGTACGAAAGAATGGCCGCTGATTATTCCCGGCGGTGTTTCGAGCCTCTTTTCAAGTCGCCGTACCGCATTACGCGGCCCTACGTCGTGAGCCTGGTCGAAGGCGTGAAAGCCATGAAAGAGGCGGTCATCCTCAAGGAAAATGGCAAATTCGTGCAACTGCCGCCAGGGATGCTCTTCATCAATCGCCTGCAATTCGGCTTCTATTCGGTGCTCGCCCGGCTCGATGTGGAAGTCGACTACGAAGCCATCGAACGGAAATTTTTCCAAGAAGCGGGCCTGTTGTAGACAACCGAGGTTGACATTCGTCGCCACCTGGGTTCTCATCGTCCCGGATTCGCCACGACACGACTTGGGAAGGAAACGCGACGATGAGCGCGATGGTTTTGTGCCCCGGATGCAAACGCCATGTTTTTGCGGGTGAACAGGCCTGCCCGTTTTGCGGAATCGGGTTTGTCTCGGCACATGCTGCCCCAGCTCCCACAATTGCTGCCGAACTTTCCCGTGCCCAGCGGTATGTCGTCGGGGCGGCGATGGCAGCATCGATTGCGACAGCCGGATGCAGCTCGCCGACTGTGGTGCGCAACCCGGATGACGCGCGGGATGTGACGGTTGACGTCAACGAAACGCAACGCGAAAAAGAGCAACGCCAATCGCTCGAAGTAGCGCGCGATCCCAATGGCGATGATCAGGCTCTTGCGGATCAAGAAGCGGCGCGGCGTGAACAAGAAGAACGTGCGCGGCGTGAAGCGGAACAGCGGCAAAAGAAACAACACGATCTCATCGGTGACGACGGAAATGACTGGCGTCAGCACCGCCAACATCATGAATGCGTCAATGGAGTTTGCCCTCCCTATGGATGCGTTTTTCCTGACGAAGCTTGTGACATCGTTCGCGTTTGAAACGGTTTGACCTTGTCGAACGAAGCTCCTGATCGTCAAGCACTGCTCCAAGCCCCGCGTCCGCGCAGCTTGCCCATTCTTCCTCCCGTCGAACGTACGAAAAGCCAAACCCACGGCCCGCATCTTCCGCTCGCTGATGCAACTCGCGAGATCGATCACGCCTGTCGCCCCATTTATGCCGTCTGGGAATTGACCCTCGCTTGCGACCTCGCTTGTCGGCATTGCGGTTCCCGTGCCGGTGGTGCTCGTCCGGACGAACTCACGACATTGGAGGCGGGTGATTTGGTGCGACAAATGGCGGAGCTTGGGGTGCGAGAGGTCGCGCTGATTGGGGGCGAAGTTTATTTGCACGATGGTTGGCTGGAAGTGGTGCGGGAAGTGCGGCGGACGGGAATGCAATGCACGGTGGTGACGGGAGGGCGGGGGATCACGCCTGAGCGGGCGCGAGAGGCGAAAGCGGCGGGTGTTCAGAGCATGGCGGTATCGATTGACGGAAACGAACGGACGCATGATCGTTTGCGAGGTTTTTCCGGGTCATACGCGGCGGCGCGTAAAGCGCTGGAGCACGCTCGCGCTGCGGGAATGCAAGTGGCGGTGAATACACAAATCAATCGCCTGAGCAGGCATGATTTGGAATCGGTATTCGAGGTGCTCGTCGAAACGGGGGCGCACGGGTGGCAATTGCAATTGACGGTTCCTGTGGGGCGTGCAGCGGACGAGCCGGAAGTCATTTTGCAACCGTATGATTTGCTCGAGGTGTTTCCGGTCTTGGCGGAATTGAAACAGCGTTGCCAAGCCGCGGGCATTAAAATGATGCCGGGAAACAACATCGGTTATTATGGACCTTTCGAGCACCTTTTGCGGAGCCATACGACGGAAAAGCATGGTGAATCCTGCAGCGCGGGACGCTCGACGCTGGGGATCGAATCGAATGGCGATATCAAGGGATGTCCGTCATTGCCTACGGAGTCGTGGGTTGGAGGAAACATTCGCCAGCACAAGCTTCGCGATATCTGGGAACGAGCTTCGGCCTTGCGGCACATGCGCGATCGCGGTCCCGAAGAGCGTTGGGGTTATTGCCAGAATTGTTATTATGGATCGGTTTGTCGTGGCGGATGCACCTGGATGGCCACCGCACTTTTTGGCAAGCCAGGAAACAATCCATTTTGTCATCATCGGGCGCTCGAAATGCAGCGAATGGGGAAGCGGGAGCGGGTGGTGCTGGCGCAAGCGGCCGAGGGGTTGCCTTTTGATCGAGGGGCGTGGCGGCTGGAAACCGAAGAAATTCCGTAGCGTCACGGGGTGCGTGCGCATCGTCTCGACGCAATCTTACCCATCTGCGTAAAGTTGGACGCAGGTCTTTTCTTTTGTCCGGAGATGTGCGTAGACTCGCGCCATGAAGGCAGATGGTACGCACGTTCCGCGGCTTGCGGCGCTCGTGATGTGTTGCGCGGCTACGGTTGTTCCGGGAGTGGTTCGAGGGGACGAAGCAGCGGATCGCAAGGCGCAGGCGCAGCGGTTGTTTGCGGAAGGACAAACGGCGCTCGACAAGGGGGACGCGACGAGCGGATGTCTCTTGATGCGCGAGAGCATGGACATGTTTGCCGTGGCGAATTCGCTTTTCAACGTGGCGCAGTGTGACGAGCGAGAAGGGAAGATCGCGAAGGCGCTCGAGCATTGGAAGCGCGGTTTTACCCTGATCGATGCAACGGACAAACGCGCGCCGGTTGTGAAAAAAGCCATCGAAGAGTTGGAAGTGCGGGTTCCGCGATTGACAATCCTAGCACCGGCCACATTGGTGCCGTTGGAAGTGTTGCTGGACGATCAACTCGTTCCCCTGGACAATCTCACGGCGGCGCTGTTTGTCGAGCCAGGACCGCATGTGGTCATCGCCCGCAAAGGCGGGTATGAAGATGGACGAATCGAAGTGCAGCTCAAAGAGCGTGAGCGGGCGGAAGTAATGGCCAAACCTGGTTCAGCGATTGCCGCGCCAAACCCTACGGCGAGTGCAACGGCGAGTACTCCCCCACCCGTGGTTCCGCCGCCTGTCAAGACGTCGCCGTTGAAGATTGGGGGCTTTGCGGCATTGGGTGTTGGGGCAGCTGGGCTCTTGGGAGCGGTAATCACAGGAGGGGTCATATCGAGTCGACACGATGACGTCGAAGCGTCATGCCCGAACAAAAAATGCACGCCCGATGGACTTTCATTGCTTGATTCTCAAAAAACGCTCGTCTCACTCAATACAGCATTTTGGGGAGTTGGGATAGCCGGTGGCGCCGTAGGAGCAGCCATGCTAATCCTTTCCTCCTCCAAAACACGAGACGATAAAGCGGCAACCATCACGCCCGTGATCTCTCGTGACCGTTTTGGAATTGGTTTGTCCGGGAGGTTCTAATGCGCCGAGCCATCGTTTTTTCGACCGTGACGATGTTCGTCACGGGTGGTTGCGTATTGCTTGAAAAGTACGATTATTCGGGGTACGGAGGTCAAGGGAATGGGGGAGCGGGGGAATCGAGTTCAAGTTCGAATTCAAGTTCAAGTTCAGTTTCGAGCAGTGGTACAGGCGGTGGCGGCGGACAAGCCCAAGGCGGGGCTGGAGGGAATGGCGGCGGTGGTAGCGGCGGGTTGATGCAATGCGCGGAGATTTGCAATTACATGGATCCACCCTGTTATGGGGGTGTTGATTGCAACGTTGCGGCTAGTGAGCAGAATAGATTTGGCGACATATACCATCAACAAGTCCGGGCGATAGCGACGACGCTAGACAATACGTTGCTCATTGCGGGTGACTATGCCGGAAGTCCTACTTTTGGGTCAGCCCCCACTCTCAACCCCCCGGCAGCCACGCAATTCAGTGGATTTGTCGCGAATGTCGATAGCATTGCGCAAGGACTGAACGCATTCACCACCATTGCATATGGAAACACGCTCGGCGTCGCGGCAGTCCCTGGCGGTGCTTATACCATTGGAGTCGATCGAGCGGTACCCGTTGCCCAATTTGCGGTACGTCGATTCACTCTCGCTGGAGGAATAACCTGGCAACATGACTTCGGAGCGTACAAGGACAAGAGCAATGCATTCATCCTCTCCATAGGAAATGACCTCGATCCGATATACGTTGCCGGCACTATGGTGGGAACGTTGCCATTCGGTTCATCCATTTGCCCCACTTTCGTAGACCCATCAAACTCCACAAGCAATGCAAATCCCTTCGTATTCGAACTCAACAAAGACAGCGGGGTATGCAATTGGGGCTTTACACTCGGAGGTGGCGAAATCACGGGTATGAGCCTGATTGATGGGCAGTTGGTCATCGTTGGTCACTATAAACTAAACGACGCCATTCAATTCATGCCGCGAGAATCTCCAATTGGATCTAGTGCCAGCGCTGGCTTCATTGCTGCTTACAGGTTAGCGAGTGATCCTCTCCCGCCCACGACGCCCCCGACGCTCGAGTGGGTGCACACGTATGCAGCCACGGACGCGACAGGGTCTTTCTTTCCCCTTGCAATCACGGCCGATGGACAGCGTACCTACCTAACGGGTACGGTCGTGGGTAGGCTCGCGTTGAAGGATCCCGGACAAACCATCGAGGCATCCGCAACGAATGCCGACATGGTCGTGATGGCGTTCGACAGCTCCTCGGGGGCTCGCCAATGGGCACATCGAATTGGTGGACTTGGCCATCAAGTACCGCAATCGATTCTCAAAACGACAAAAGGACTTCTCGTTGCCGGCTACCACGTCAACACTCAACCCATGGCCTCGATTGGAATGGCCATCGTTCCCGACCAAGACCAGGGGTCGTTATGCGCAGGAAAGCAACGATGTTTGTTCTTGATGAAATGGAATGATGATGGAACGACAGCCTGGGCTCGAGAATTCGGTGTCGAAGAAACGGCAAAGGACCCCACGGTTCGCCTCGCCGTCGATACGAATTCGCTCTGGCTGGCTGCGAGCCGAGAAGCGGCAATTGATTTCAAGGCAGGTGGCGTCGACCTCATTTCGGCAGGTGGGCAAGACGTCCTGGTCGCCCGGTTCGATTTGAACGCCCTACCCTAACGAGACAAACTACCCTCCTCAAGGTCCTACGACAATCGGCCTCAGCACGTAGAGCACGATATCCGCCGCAAAATGCAACACGACGGCGTGTTCGAGCCCTCGACGCACGTACACGATTCCCGCGAGTAGCCCCACGACGGCATTCAGCAAAAGAATACGCGCCACGACAATCGGTCCTGCCGGCCAAATTGAAAACGCGAGCGGCAAGTGTCCCACGCCAAACACGAGCGCCCCGAAAAGAATGCCCATGGTGAGCGAAATGGTTCGTCCCCGAGCGTCGAATCCCATTAGATTGCCCACTAGCCATGCAAATGACGTCGCGGCCCCGAGACGCATCAAGACCTCTTCCGAAATACCGCCATAAAAACTCGCCAAGAGACCTTGCATCGGCGTCGGTTGCGGCATGACTCGCAGCGTTGCGGGCATATGCGGAGCAAACAATGCATCGAGTGCGATGACGGCGAGACCGCCCAGAGCCCCCCAAAGCGCTGCCCAGACAAACGTTTTTCCGAACGCAACCGGCTGCTTCGACAAAAATGCGTCGATGAGCGGACTTCCCACGCCCAATTTCCGTCCCGCCGCCGTGCCCAGCCACGAAAGCAAGAACGAGCCTACTCCGGTTTGCAAAACGATTCCGAGCGTCAATAATGGCCATGGTGGCCGATTTGGGGTATCGAGCCCGTCCAACAGGGTCAAAAGAAATGGCATCGCGAGAAGAACGCCGATCATTGACAGAATGGCCCAGACGAGGGCCACGCGCCAAGCTGCTACCGGG
The DNA here is from genome assembly GCA_035437985.1 of Polyangium sp. (in: bacteria). Classification (GTDB taxonomy): domain Bacteria; phylum Myxococcota_A; class Polyangia; order Polyangiales; family Polyangiaceae; genus Polyangium. The sequence goes on from DAOMZH010000086.1 coordinate 8,685, forward strand.
CAAGGCGTATTCATCGTTCTAGCCCTCGAATCCATTGCTCTGCCGTCGACACGATGCGTTCATCCCATACGCCGCGCCGCGGATTTACGTAGCTTTCTTCGATACTTACATGACGCCGCATATCGTGCCCAGTACCCCCCAATTCGACAAACTCGACGGGCGACGGGTCGACCTCGGCAATTGCGTTCGCCAGCGCTTTGCCTTCGTCTGGACCACAGGCCCAATCGAATTCACCATGCAGCACGAGCACTGGGGCAAACGCGGTTTTCCACAATGCTTCGAGGTCTAAACGTTCGAGCTGCTGGAAAAAATGCACATGGCGACCAAACATCGTTTCTCCGCGACAAGCGCTCCCTTCCAGCCATCGCAATTGCGGCTCTTGCGCAAAAACCTGTTCCGGTGACAAACCACCTCGACAAACCAGCCAATGCATTCGTTCCCAGGCAGCGACGTACGCGTCGAGTTCTTCACCCAACATGCCAGCAAGCAACTTTTGTCGCCGCGTTGCCCGCACGATGCAATCGACCCACTTCAAGAGCGACGTACCAAACACCATGATTCCTCGAAGATTGATTCCCTCACTGGCCAGCAGAGGGGCCATCATTCCTCCGACGCTATGCCCGAAGAGAAAGATTTGTCGTCCGGATCCATTTTGGATCAGCAAATCCAAAGCCGCGCGATATGCAGCCACATCATCGAAAAAGCTCGTCGTTTGCAGCGGTCGACCTTCACCATCGCCAACTCCACTACGCTCGACACGTAAGGTTGCAAAACCGGCTCGGGAAAAATCTTGCAGAAAATGTCGCAATGGTTCGTCAGGGTCTTCGGACAGCTCACACGATTGCGTACCGAGACCCGACAAATACAAAATCGTCGGATGAGGCGCCGCCAATCCCTTTGGAATCGTCAAAACGGTGCGTCTTCGATGCTCTCCCACCCGTACATGCCCGAGATGCACGTCCGCATGCGCCAAACGTTCGACCGGAAGTGCAACCATTTCGCTTGGAAGCGACACCTTTTCCCCTTCCCTATCGACACCCAAAACCAATCGTGCCCCGATTTGCAAGGTCCGCACGTACGCCCCGAGCTCACGCGCGTCCGACACAGGGTGTTCATTGACGAATTCGAGCCAATCGCCGGGACGAACTCCAGCTCGCGCTGCTGTGCCCTCGGGCGTCACGCGTATGACCTCGAGCCCAGGCCGCGGATTTTCAGCTTGCTTTCGGGCCCGAACGTCGAGCCCCAAAAAAGGTCTACGAGGAAGGTCATCCGACTGATACATTCGCGGCGAGTATGGCACGTCGAATCGATCGCATCTACATTTATATTGGCCAAGACGAACAAATTCGCCACGAACTGAAAGTTATTTTCGCTGCTGCAGATCGGGAAATAACGTTTGTCGACGAGCAAACGATCCCCGCGATGTTGCCCGAAGCCGAGGTCTTGCTCTGCGGCATTGCGCCACGGATTGATTGGTCGCTGGCGAAACGTCTGCGGCTCCTGCACTTCATGGGTGCCGGAATCGATCACCTTTGGCCTGCTGAAACACTCGGGCCCGATGTCGTCATTGCCAATGCACGAGGCCTTCATGCGCAGGAAATGCGCGACCATACGTTGGCAATGATGCTGGCTTTCGAACGCGAATTGCCACTGGCGATGGCCCAACAAAAGAGCCAAATATGGCGTCCGTTCACCGCGGGTACGTTGTCGGGCAAAACGATGGGATTGATTGGACTTGGCGAAATAGGTCTCCCCATCGCTCACGCTGGCAGAGCCCTCGGAATGCGGATCATCGGCATGCGCAACCAAAACAAGCCCATCCCCGATGTGGATGAAATCGTTTTTCAGGACGAGCTGCCGCGTATGCTGAACGATTCCGATTATCTCGTCGTCACCGCACCTTTGACCTCGCGTACGCGGAACATGCTGGGCGCAAGGGAAATCGGCATGTTGAAACGGGAAGCGGTGCTCATCGTCATTTCGCGCGGAGGAATCGTGGACGAAAAGGCTCTCGCTCGAGCCCTCCGGGAAGGTCGTTTGCGCGGCGCAGCGCTCGATGTCTTCTCCCAAGAACCATTGCCGACCTCGAGTGAACTGTGGAATGTGCCCAACTTGATCCTCACGCCCCATATTTCGGGTTTGGTGCCTGGATATCTACAACGGGTGGTCCAGTTATTCTTGACAAACTTGCGGCGTTTCGAGAATGGAAACGAAGTGCTCACGCGCGTGGATCGCGGGCGCGAATACTGAACATCGGAAAGCTCGTTTCGGAGCAAACGTAAGCACGAATTCGACTCGCACGGCTTTCAGCGATCTTCCCAAACGCTCCTCGTTGCGATAGTGTGCTACGCGGAGCCTTCATCCGTTGGCAAACAAGGGGATGGGGAGTATTCGTAGATGCGCAAGATCGTTTTCGTCATTGGCGTCTTTTTGCTTGGGGCATGTAGCAAAGCCGAACCAGAACACAACAAGACGGCCCCGAGTAGCGCGCCTATCGTTCAGGGATCTGCGGCGACAAAAGCGACCGCGACGGATGCCCCACCAGCGGTTCCTGCGCCAGCTCAAACGGCATTGCCCGAGCGTCCTGGGCGATCGCCAATGCCGACATTATTCGAATGGAATGCGCAGCAAAAGGAAGTAACCGTCAAGGGTTCATCGGCGTTGCATTGCGAAACGAAAATCGTCCGCGAATATCTGCGGGTGAGCTGCCACGGGAAAAACGATACTGGGGGAACTCCGACGGGCGTGGCGGTGCAAAAAGGTGGACGCGGAGAAGTGATTACCTTCATGGCGCCAGGCATTACGAGCTTGGTCGTGCCGTTCGTCGAAGGAACCGATTTCGCCGCCAATTTTTCATGGTCGGACAAGAGCCACAAACTTGTCGTCTCGTGGCCGCAGGGGCAAAAGAGACCGGAAGTCGCGGGCGTATTCGAAGGAGCCAAGTCACCGGTAGATTCGAGTAACGACGCAGCGCTCGCGGAAAAACTTTGCACATGTCATCGTAAAGTCACGGCGCAAAATAGTTGCGACGATATGATTGGCGGGCCAAACGTCGATTGTGAACGAACATATGGCAACGATTGTGCGATGCTCCTTGCGTGCTCTCGTGGGGAACCTGGAGCATGGCCGCGTTGTCAGCCCGGATTCGTCAACGCGGGCATAGGATATTGTTACCAGAAATGCGACCTTGGCAAAGCCGGTTGTCCTGCCAATCATTCTTGTCAGGATTTCGGAAACGGGATGGTGTGCGTGCCGAACTGAGGAAGAACAAGACCCGAGCGTAAGGCGTAGATTGGATGGATCGTTCTCGAAGTTGGTGCGTCAAAGGCCAGCCGAGACGACATCGAGGAGCAGGACAAGACATGTTACGCAATTGGAAAACTGGTCATTCTCTGGTGCTGTGGACGATTTGCCTGACGGCTGGGTTGACACCCGCGTGTAATCAATCGGCCCCAACTGCCGAAAAAAGCGCGGCGCCAGAACCGATCGCTCGCAATACGACTGCTCCCCCAGAAGAAAAGGTAGATACGGCAACGGCTGAAGCGCCGCGGGCTCCGGGTTTCGATGGTGACCACAGTCCCGCAGCCAAGAAAATGAGGACTGGCGCCGGAGCCCGCGGTTTGTTTGAGGAAGATGAAAAAGGGAAAGAAGGCGGCAAAGGGACCATCGTTCAAGGCGGAGGCGCGCCTCCCCCGCCCCCTGCTTTTGCTCAGGCCCCAGCCCCAATACCGGGCGAAGCAGCCATTGCAATCGATCCCAACGGCCGGTTTGCCACGACATACCGTCCGGGAAGTGGGCACTTGGCATCATTCGAAGCGAGCGTCGCGCGTGGTGTCATTCCAGCCGCCGAAAAAGAACTCGTCTCCGACGTCGGTGCTCGATATGTGACCGGATTCGAGGTTCCGCAAGGAAAATCATTGGGCGTCAAGGTCGACATGGAACGAGGCAAGCTACCTCCCTCGGGAAGCCCGTTTCACGTTCGCCTCACCTTGAAATCGTCCCCCGACAAACCCAAAGAAAGGGCGCATCTTTCCGTGCATTTGGTGCTCGACGTGAGCGGTTCGATGCAAGGAGAATCGATTCAACAGGCGCGCACGGCGGCCCAAGCGCTCGTGGACAAACTCGCGCCTACGGATGACTTTTCTTTGGTGACGTTCTCGAGCGATGCGGAAGTGCGCATTCCGGATGGTCCGGTTGGTTCGCGGCGCGATTCGATCAAGAAAACGATTTCGGAAATCAAAGAAGGCGGCGGGACGAACATCAGCCGAGGTCTCGAATTGGGTTACCAGCAGGCACAAACGAAGAGCATTCCGGCCGATGCGGTCAAAGTGGTTTTGCTCCTCTCCGATGGTCGGGCCAATTCGGGAATTCTTTCGGCAGCGGGGATGTCGAAACTGGCGCTCGATGCATTCCAAGATGGCATTCAAACGAGCACATTTGGCCTTGGAGCCGAATACGACGGCGCGTTGATGAGTACCATCGCGGAGGACGGAGCGGGCGGGTATTATTATCTGCGCGACGCGGATCAGATTGCACCCGCGCTCACGACGGAAATGGACAAGCGCCTCGATCCTGCAGCCACAGCCGTGGAAGTGCGAATTCGCTTGAAAAAAGGGTTCGATTTGTTGAAAGTCTACGGGTCGCGTCGGCTTTCGACGGCCGAAGCGCAACGCGTACGGGCCCAGGAAGTCGCGGCTGATCAACAGGCCGCTGTTCGCGACAACATCAAACAAGATCGCAAAGACGATATCGAAGGCGGCATGCGGTTTTTCTTTCCGGCCTTCGCTGCCAATGACAGCCATGCGCTGCTTTTCCAATTGCGAGCTGGTGCTGGAGTGGGCAAAGCGCCTTTGGCCCTCGTCGAATTGCGTTACAAAGATCGACTTACCAAGAAAAACGTAACCGAAGAATTCCCGGTGGAAATCAATTGGGCCGATTCGGATGCCGCGAGCGGCGCAACAATCGATTCATCGGTAGCGAAAACAGTGCAAGGGTTTGGCGCGGGCGAAGCATTGGCACTTGCAGCAAGCCGCGTAGCCGGTGGCGATCGTCAAGGCGCCATTACGGTGTTGACCGAGCGGGAAACCGTTTTGCGCGAAGCCGCCAAGACGCTGGACGAGCCGCTCTTTTTGAAAGATGCCGACCGCCTTGCGCGTATGCGCACCCATGTCGGTACGAACACCGGAATGGGCGACCCATTGCTTTGCGCGCTCGTGCTCGAAACAGCTAGCCGTTCGCATATGCGCTAATATGTGACCACCGTCGAACCACCAAAACGTATGTCCTCACCCACCATCACCAAAATCGACCTCAATATCTCGGCGCTGCATGTCGAAGCGGCGCCGGGAACGGATATCGTCATTCGTGGTTCCTTCACGTCGAAACATGACGGATCAATCGTCGACGCCGTCACGACGAAATGGCCCAAAGAAGCGCCCGGAGGTGAGCACGTCGACGCGATTGGCCTGTTCGATTTCGACGGCAGCGGATTGCATATGGCGTCGCGGGACCTCGAAAAACACGAGGTTCATCTGCTCGTTGAAGACACGCCTGGACCAGCATGTGCCGCTGCAGGAGTTGCTTCGCCGTGTTTACTCATGAATAAGCAATTGGCGACGACACGGCTCTTGGTGCCCAAAGACTTCCACAATACGCTCACTGGCACAATGGAGCTCGAAGTTCCTCAGCCTTTGCCTCCACCCGTCGTTCCCGTAACGGCCGTCCCTTATTTGCAAATCATGGCGTTGTTCGTGTTTGGCGGAGGGTTCCTTTGGGGTGGATGGCGCTGGAAAAAAGGAAAAGATTCCTCGCCCGAAGGCCAATTGATTGCGCTCTCGAAAAAAGTGATGGCTCAACTCGAACGCGCCGATCAAGTCATCGCAGCGCCGCTCAAGCCCACCGTCGATGCGGCGGTCAAAGCCATTCGAGAAAAACGAGTCGATGCCGCATCGAAAGAAGGAAAACGTGTTGCCGAAGCTTTGCGGCGCGTGAACCAAAGGCTGGAAACGACGGCTCAGGAAGAACGTGCGGCCAAGGAACAAGAAGCGGCCGACGAGCTTTTGCGAGAAATGGAAAGCGCGCTCGAAGCTGCCGAAGAAATGAAACGATCACATTCCTGAGTTTCGGGTCCTAGCCATGGGCCACAGCGCGGATGACCGATTCGATTGCTGGCCCGAATTTCGACGATTCCAGCAAAAGACTCACCACTAGAAACCCATCACGATCCATTTCAAAAAAATACCCCGGATGCACGATGACCCCGTGCTCCCTCACCAACAGCTCGACCCAAGCGTCTTCGTCGCGCGTGCGAGCCACTTCGAGGATTGCATACCAACTACCATCCGTCGGCAATCGGCGAACAGCTGCCAACGCACCGGCATTGCTGATGGCTGAATCGAGCAACGCGAGATTGGCCGCAATTCTTGCTCGGGCTGCGGCTTGAATTTCATGCCTTGCAGCAAGCAATTCCGGTAGCGCCAATTGGGCCGGAGTCGAAACCGAAAGGTATGTGTCGGCAATGACTTCGATTCGGGCAAGGGCTTCTTGCACGAGTTCGTCTGGACCGCATACGAGCGTGAATCCGACTTTGCATTGCGGCAAAAGCAGGCTCTTGGAGAGACCCGCCATAACGAACGTGAGGGCCCGGTGCTCGAGGGAAAAACTCGGCAATCGATTGTCTGGCAAAACGCCGTGGGCATATTCGGCGAATACTTCGTCGACGACCAAAGCGAGGTCATATCTCGTGGCTAATGCAGACAATTGGTTGGCGTCGTCGCGACGCACGAAGGAGCCTGTAGGATTGTTGGGATGCACCAGGACAATGGCCCGAGCCCGACCTGCAGCCTGCACGATACTCTGTTCCAACGCCGCAAAGTCAATGCGCCAAGCTTCGTCGCGCAGCAAGGGATACCGATCGATTTCCACATTTTCGAGTCGCGCGAGGTAGTCGAAAAGGGGATAGGAGGGAGCAGGAATCATCACGCGATCCCCATTTTCGCAAAGCAATTTGAAAATCCACGCGTACGCCTCGCTAGTGCTGGCACTCAAAAAAACTCTTTCAGGATCCGCGGGAAGGCCGCGATCTCGAAAGAATTGAGCGACAGCCAAACGCGCCGAGGAAACCCCAAGCGCATGCGGCGTGTATGACGTCCCACGCGGATGACCCAAAAGAGCCAACAGCTGGGTCGTGTCCGCAATGGCGCACCTGGTCGGATTGGACTCCGTCAAGTCGACGAGCTGTCTCCCCTCACGCCGCACTTCCTGAAGTAGTTCGCTAAGACGGTTGTCCGACCGGTCCCAAGCGGTGCGCTGGGAGAAGTGAGGGTGGCTCATGGCAGGTACGTGTATGCCTCTGGCCTGCCAAATAAGCAAGAACGATGCGCTGATCGAGCTTGTCAAGTCCTAGTTGGACAAGTTTAATTTTGTCTAAGTACGACTTGACAAGTTTAATTTTGTCTAAGTACGACTTGACAAGTTTAGTTTTGTCTAAGTACGACTTGACAAGACATGACTTGACAAGGTATGACTTCTCAAAGTTCACTACGCTCACGCAAGCGTCAAGCCATAGGTCGAGCCATAGAAGGAGAGCGGCAAATCGATGAACATCCAGCCTATTGCCAACTTCATCGGTCGTGAAGCTGAGTTCCGCATTCTCGAAGCAGAGCATGGGACCAGCCGCGGTGCGTTCGTCCCCATTTATGGTCGACGGCGTGTAGGCAAGAGTGAGCTCATTTTGCGGTTCTTGAGTAAGCATCGGGGCATCTATTTTTTGGGCAAGCGGGCCCCGGCTGCGATGCAAATTCGTGAATTTTTGACCGAGGCCGCAACCGTTCTGGGCGAACCCGTATTGGCTTCCGTGGCCACGGAAAATTGGAAAACAGCCATCGAGTCTGTCGTATCTTTATGGCGCTCCCCGGAAAAACTAATTCTTTGTTTTGACGAATATCAATGGATGGTCGAGCAAAGCCCCGATTTGCCCAGCATTTTGCAAGAATTGTGGGATACACGGTGGAAAAATTCCAACAAGGTCATGTTGATTCTATGCGGCTCGTATATTGGCTTCATGGAACGCGAGGTTCTTGGCAACAAGAGCCCGCTTTTTGGTCGACGTACCACACAAATTCACCTCAAACCTTTCAATCATCGGGATTCAGCGCTTTTTCACCCCAACTATTCGCGTATCGATCAAGCCCGTACCTATTTCATTTGCGGAGGCTTACCCCTCTACTTGAGCGGTTTTTCTTCCAAACGCTCCGTGGAATCCAACATCATCGACACGATTCTAACCGAATTCGCTCCTCTTCGTTATGAACCAGATTTCCTCCTCCGCGAGGAGCTTCGCGAAATTCCCATCTATTACTCTATCCTCGTGGCCATGGCCCAAGGCGCCGTCACGGCTGCAGACATCGCCCGGGAAACGGGCATTCGTGATCGCGCCCTGCAATACTACTTCAAGACCTTGATCGAATTGGGCTACATTACCCGGCGGTATCCCCTCACGGGAGAATCCCCTGTCGCCCGTCATGTTCGCTTCGAACTCGACGATCCATTGCTTCGTTTTTGGTTTCGCTTCGTTTATCCGAATACAAGTTTCCTCGCGCAGATGGGCCCCACACGCACATTCGCCGATCGCATTCGCCCAACCTTCGACGCCTATTGCGGACATGCCTTCGAACGTATGTGTCGTGAAGCATTACCTTTCATTTATCAACGTGAAGGTATTTCTTCAGCTTTCGATATTGGTCAATACTGGAGCAAGGACGTCCAAATCGATGTCGTGGGTTTGCGCCAAGACGGCGTGACCGATATTGGCGAATGCAAATGGGGCAAAGTTTCCAGTGCCCCGGCCCTCGTCAGTGAATTGCTCACCAAAATCGGTCGTTACCCGAATCATCGCGGCGCCACGATCGGACGGCGCATTTTCGTTCGCGAACGACCAGAGATCGACTCGAGCAACATCATCTGGCACGATCTCGAAGATCTCTACGCAGAATCCCATTCAAAATAATTCGCTTGTCTCGTCAAACTCAACTGCCCGAAAGCGCTCGCGCCGGATCGACTTTCGCCGCAGCCCGTGCTGGTCCAATCGCCCCGAGCAGCGAAAACATGAGCGAAAACAAAAGCCCAATTGCCCAAAGCCACCACGGAAATGCAAAAAAAGTCTCCGGTTTGAACGGAAAATCAGGCAACTTTGCCGCCGCAATCCGATCCGCCAGCGCCGCCGCAATCCGCGCCCCGACCAATCCCACCGCCCCCGCGGCCAATCCCACCGCGGCCGCCAGCGACAAGGTCCACGCCGCAATCTCGCCAGCCGTCGCCCCGACAGCTCGATAAAGTGCAATTTCTGACCGCCGCTCCAATACCAACGCCCGAAATGTCTGCGTGATACTCGCCGCACTCACCACCAGAATCACGCCCGAAACCAGCGACAACAGCGCCATTACCCCCGAAATGAGCACACTCACGTCTCGCGCTCGGGAATCTTTTGCCGTCAAACCAACGCGCGACGCCACGGTCACCACCGGCGCGACATCCGCCCCTGATTCCACCTCGACCACGACACTCGAATAACGCTCCGCCGCTCGATCCCCGCTATATTCTCGATTCCACCGTTTCACCACGCCAATCGGAAACGTCAGGCCCAGGTCCACGGCGCTCGATGAAATGCCCACGATCTTCGCCTTGATCGTCCGCGGTTCACCCTGTTTTGCTCGTCCCAAAAGGCTCTCCCCCAAACGCATGGTGAACGTCACGCTTTGCGCTCGCGCCACCAAGGTTTGTCCCACCGCCGGAAACCCATGAGCCGGCGCGATCGACTTGTCGAAAATCTCTACAAGATAACGACTCACGATCGCCGGCACAGGGGCCGAACATTTCCCCGACGTCACACCCGTCGGCTTCTCGCAATACTGCTCCGCTCGACACCCTGCATCGTCAACGCAGGACACTCCTGCAGCATCGAGCGGGTCGACAAAAACATCCGCGCGCACATCAGCTGCCGCAAGAATCGGCTCGATTCCGTCTCCAGGCAGTTCACTCGAACCGACGTCATGGCCGAGAATTTCGCGCCCTCCGCGCCCACTTGCCGGAAACGCGAGCGATAACTTGGGCAGCACGCGTTTGACGCCAGGTGCTTTCGCGATCGTGTCCACGTCTTTCGGCATCACGCCGGGAGCCTCCGTGCCTCCGAGCAGCATTCCGAGTAGGCCAGGATCTCTAGATTTTGGCGGTTCGAGCTCGACACGATGAATCGGAAAAACATCACCGAGAAGTACGGTTCGGACTCCCAAACCAAGCGCCAGGAAAAACACCAACGTCGCCGAACCAGCCGTGATGCCAAACGCGCTCGAGGCTAGCGCTCCACGCGAACGCACGAGGTCCCGACGAACGAGCTGCAAAAGCGCCGAAATCTTCATGATTTTTCCGTCACCTCGACATGCCCGTCGCGTAGTCGCACGACACGACTCGCCACACGCGCGAGACGTTCCTCGTGGGTTACCGCAACGATCGTCAAACCATCTTGCGTGTGCAGCTCCTCGAACAACGCGATCGTTTGGGCCCCTGTGTCCGTATCGAGGTTCCCTGTAGGTTCGTCGCACAGAAGCAATTTCGGCTTGCGCAACAAGGCTCGCGCGATCGCCACGCGTTGCCGTTGACCGCCCGAAAGTTCCGCAGGAGTGTCACTGGTTCGGTCTTCCAAACCAAGCCTCGTGAGCAAATCTTTGGCGCGTCGAACCACGTCGACCTCGTTGGCCGATGGGTCGAAAAGCGCCGGAGTCGTCACGTTTTCGAGCACCGAAAGATGCGCGAGCAGATGGAAGTGCTGAAAGACAAACCCGATTCGTTCGCCACGAAGACGAGCCAGTTGCGCGTCGCTCAGCCCCCCGATGTCCTCGCCCCAGAGTCGAACCTTGCCTTGATAGGCCCGATCGAGTCCGCCGATGATCGAAAGCAGCGTGCTCTTCCCCGAACCGCTCGGTCCGACAACCGCCACGAATTCGCCTTGCTCGACGCGAAAATTCACGTTGCCCAACGCCTGGCGCGCGCCCTTGCCCGCGTCATGCACCCGCGTCACCTGCTCGACGTCAATCACCACATCATTCATGGGTACTCAAACGATACCTCACGCGCTCTACTCCAACGTCGAGTTTGTCTTCGCGGATCCGTTCGGCATGCTTTTGCAACCCGCGCAAGCGCCATGATGCGGAATGCTGCAACGAGTTATTCTCCACACGCTTCATCGTCGGTGACTTCGGACGTCTTCGGCGCCGAACATACCGCAATTGGCCGGGAGAACCACGGTCTTCACAGATGCCCGGGACAAGCAAAAGAACCGAAAATCTTTCGCTGTCGTCCCGACGCGCCGAGGCCTCGATGATGGGCTAGGATGGCTTTGGTTCTCACGTGACGTTCGAACAGCTCTCTCTTCCATTCGAGGGACATCTCACG
>DAOMZH010000087.1:0-20130 GCA_035437985.1 Polyangium sp. (in: bacteria)
CCCCATGACCGCGCAAAACCGGCTCGACCAAGAGCTCATCAACCTCGAGAACCTCGCCGCCGATGTCGTTTCCCGTGCCCGTAAAGGTGGCGCAGACGTGGCCGAAGCGATCGCCAAATCAGGTTCGCAACTCACGGCGAAAGTTCGTCTTGGCGAACCCGAGCTCGTTGAAGAAGCGACACATCGGAGCCTGGGCATGCGCGTCATCAAGCAAGGCCGCGTAGCGCTCACCTCCACCTCCGACTTGACGGCGCGCGGCATCGATAGGTTCGTCAAGGACGCCCTCGAGCTCGTCGACATCTCGCAAGAAGATCCGTTTGCTGGGCCTGCAGATCCGTCGTTGATTGCCACAGGTCCTTTCCTCGACCTCGACCTTTACGATCCCGACGTCGGTGAAGTGACTGCAGGTCGCGCGCTCGAGCTGGCCAAACGTGGAGAACAAGCAGCTCGCAGCGCGGACAAACGCATCAGCAACAGCGAAGGCGCGACGTTCAGTCGCATGGCAGGAGCGTTTGCCATGGTGCTCTCGGGAGGTTTTTCCGGAGGCTACGCGGGCTCGTATGCCTCGCTCTCTGTCGTGCCCCTGGCTGACGATGGCGACGGAAAGAAACGCCGCGGTTATCACTACACCGCGAAGCGTCACTTCGACGCTCTCGATGCTCCTGAAGATGTCGGCCGAGAAGCGGCACGACGCACGGTCCGCAAGCTCGGCGCCCGCAAAGTGCCGACATGCGAAGCCCCCGTCGTCTTCGATCCCGATGTCGCACGTGCGCTACTCGGACTGTTGTCTGGCGCGATCATGGGCAGCAGCATCTGGCGCAAATCGAGTTACTTGATGGGTCGCGAAGGCACACGTGTCGCAAGCGATCTCGTCACGATCGTCGATGATCCGTTGGTACCGCGGGCCCCTGGGTCCAGGCCCTTCGATGGCGAAGGACTCGCGTCCCGGAAAAACATGGTCATCCGTCAAGGGATGCTCGAGAGCTACCTCTGCGACAGCTACAGCGGACGAAAGCTCTCGCGACCCTCGACGGCCAATGCTTCACGCGGTGGTGGAGCAGGTGTTGGACCGGCAACATCCAACTTCATGCTGTTGCCCACAGGCACACGGGCGACGGACATCATCAAGTCGACGATGCGTGGTCTGTACGTCACGGAGATGATGGGATTTGGATTCAACCCGGTGACGGGAGATTTTTCGCGTGGGGCCGCTGGGTTCTGGATCGAGAATGGCGAGCTTGCATATCCGGTCAGCGAAGTAACGATCAGTTTGAACTTGGATCAGCTGTGGCAACGCGTGGATGCCGTGGGGAACGACCTGGATCTCCGCACGGCAACAGCGTCACCAACGCTTCGCGTTTCTTCGATGACGATAGCGGGAAGCTGAATTCGCACTTTAGAAGCACGAGTGCGCGGTGCTTTTTGACCTGCCAACGGACGGATTTTCTCGTAGTCTCGGTCCTGGAGGTGGAAGTTAAAAACAATGGGAAAACTTCCTCGAACTTTGGGCCTGACGATCTGTTTTATGATCGCCTGCACTCTTGGCGGCTGCACATATAACTCTATGTGTGTGGACGAGATGGATTGCCGCGACGGCAACGACGCGGATATCGACGCTTGCGTCATCGGCTACGAGCAAAACGAAGACTTAGCCGATTTGCATGGCTGTGGTGATTTTTGGAATCGATACGTCGATTGCCATTACGAACAAGCGCATTGCCAAAACGGCGACGTTTGGACGGACGATGGCGACTGTAGTGACGAGTGGGACGATTACCGCGATTGTGTCAACTAGGAGGCACGTTCATGAGAAACATCTTGGTATTGCTTGCGTGCCTCGCCGTAGCACCAGTTGTGGGCGGGTGCAGCCGCGCTGGCGAATATTGTGACGCCGCATGTAACTGCGAAGACTGCTCGGATACCGAATACGACGAATGTGTCATCCAGTATGAAGCCGCTGAAGATACGGCGGACACGTACGGGTGTTCGGACGACTTCCTCATTGCGCACGATTGCGTCATGGCGAACAACGACTGCGTCGCGGACAATTTCGCGCCCGAGCTCGAATGTATCGACGACATCGCCGATGTCGACGACTGCATCCGCGCCAATTCTGCAATTCGCTGAAAATTGCCCCCCAAAAACGAATACGGCCGCCTCGTCGAAACGAAGCGGCCGTATTCGTTTGTCGCGATCGAAATGTCAGCGACTTCCAACCGCTCGCGCCAAACCATCGCCGACCGCTTGGGCCACCACCGGCTCCGCTGCTCCGGTTTGCGGCGTATTGGCGACGGGAACCTCGGGCAAAAGCAACGTACGGAGCCCTTGCGCATCATTACGCCCCATCCGCGTCGCGAATGGAGGTAATTCCGAAGTTTCGTCGCTGAGGACCACGATTCGTGCGTCCGGACAAGCTCGATTGAGTGCTTCGAGCCACCGGTCCACATCAACGTCGACCCCGACTGTTTTTGGGTCCACGAGAAACACATCCGGGCGATCTGCACCCGCCAAGACGAGCGCATCGTAAGGATGGTTCACATCTCTGAGCGGCATCGTGTCACCCACGGCACGCGTGACATGCGAAACCACATCATTGGACCCCACGATCAGCCCCGAGCGCGCACTGGCCCGCGCAAGCTCACGCGGAACGGTGTAGCCCCAAGCTCGCAGGAATTCCGCAACATCCGCCGCCCGAAACCGCAAGTGGCGGCCCGGCGTCCGAAAATGCGCAATCCTGCCACGATCCACCCAATTATGGATGGTTTTCAAGTCGACCTCGCAAAGGGTTGCAAGATCGGACGCGGTCAACAACTTCTCTCCTCGTACTCCGGCCATCATCGGAACTCCACGCGAAAGGTGTGCCACCCCGCCAGAACTCTGAGACCACTCGGACAAACCGAGCCGTCCCTCCGCGTTATCCACTCTGTTGCTCTCCCTACTCAAACCTAGCTCCCACAGCCCTGCCCGCCACTTCTTTCGTGCAATGTAGATCACAATATCTACTCATACATTTGTCCGGGACGAACAACCAAATCGTCGTGGACATATCGTGGCTGGGTTTCGACATATATTTACAAAACAATTTTGTTGTTGCTATCGACCCATCGCCTTTGGCCAAGGTCCAATGCCGTCATCTTTGACGGCACTGGACCTCGTGCTGCAGCAATGAATAAGCAAGTGACAGAAACATTCGCTGCCGTCCACCCAAGAGCAACAAATCGCTGCTGGACGAATGATTCTCGTCGCCGTTGAAATCATTCACCCAAAGCATCATTCACGGAAGGTTCGTAACGCGATTCCCGTATCCGGGCGTTGGTTCGGTTATTTCAAAGGACGAAGAAACCCCATCGGGCGCATAGGGTGTTCGGCGAGACACACTCTGCCCAGCCTTCGGTTTGGGAAGAGCAGGAAATCTCGAAATGGTACGTCCTTCTGGATCCACCAAACGCAAGAGCTCACCGGAATTGCTCAGTCCGCTTTTTCCTAAGGCGGGCACACGCACCACGATCGCTTCGGGCACCGGAACCTCGTCCACTTCATCATCCGGGACAAACGTATCGTTCACGACCACGGCAAACTGTCCCGCCGGAAGCACGACATCCGGCAATACAGTCTCGCCACCAATATCGAGTATTCGATAACTGGAAAGCGAAGTTTCCACTTGGCCGTCATTGTAAAGCTCTACCCATTCTTGATGAGGCTCCGGACCAATCGGATTCGCCAGCACTTCGTTCAACACCACATGCGCGGAGATTGACTTTGTCGTCGTGGCAAATGCTTGCCGAATTGTTTGTCCAAACGGACCCAGCGCGACAACGTCCAACGTTATGTCCGTTTCGGGCCACAATTGGCGAATCACAAACCTTTCCTTGTTATCTGTCTTTATCACGTTATCGATTTGGGCCCCCTGAATCCCCCAGAGCAAATCTTCGTCTGGCGCGCGAACGATGATTCGATCATCCAGCACGAGGCCGCATCCTGGACCGAATGAAACCTCTTCTTCGAGGCACTCGAGAGGCGCAATTTCATTCGAAACGCCCATCGCGGGTACAAACGGAATTGGGTCGATCTGCATCATGCCCAATGTCGGCACTTCCACCATCGGCGGAAGCATCCATGGCCCCGTCTGGTTCTCGCCAAGCCCACCGATCTCCAAACGCACACACTGCTGCCCTGGACCACTCGCGACAATGCCTCGCGCCAATGGGCCCGTCGGACCAAATGGCTCGAGCTTTTGCGCCCACGTCACGTCGGGCAACGGTTTTTCCCCACAAAAAATACCGAAGGTTCCAGGCGCGTCTTCGGGTGGCCATACTTGCGACAAAAGCGGTGGTGATTCTCCGGTCGTCACGTCGAAATGCACCACCTGCGAAGGCTCGCCACTCGCCAGCGCATAGGTTTGTCCAGGTTCGAGCACTTCCGTCGGCGCCAAGACGACATGACCATCCGCTTCCGCCCAAACGACAGCGGGAACGATCCGTTCGAGGAGCGTTTTGGTCAAATCGTCACGGGTTATCTGCCGCAAGTGATAGTCGGTCACTTCGCCACGAATGAGAAACACCCGTGCTGGATCGATCAGACTTGGCCATTCGGCATGAACGCGCAACACGCGCGGCGCATCGGTCAGCGGAGTTGTTGGCTCGAGTCGAACGACAAACTCCGGACGCTCGGACAGCGCGAGCGGACTCGAAGGTGTCGACGGGAGGTCTGGCCGACATGCCGCGACGCAAAGCGTCAGCAGCACGAAGATCATGGTTGGAGGGAGAAACCAAAAGGGCCCATGGAGAGGGATTTGTTGCTTCATACAGATCCATCGTTTGGGCGGGGCGAGAGTTGCGTAAAATTGTTAGGCTCGTGTTCGATGAGCCCCGATGACGTCAAAAACCTGCGTGCAGAGCTCGAATGCACCGCAAAAGAGCTCGCCGGCGCGCTGGGCGAGGAACAGGAAACGATTTTGGCGTGGGAGCGCGGGGAGTTGTTTCCGACCAAACGCTTCGTCACGAAGATGGAAGCGCTGCGCAAAGCGGGGAAAGGCGCAATCGTGCGCAAACCGCGAAAATCGGCCGCTGCTGCGTCACCGATGGCGGTGCTTGCCGATCCGGCCACATGGCGGCTGGTGCGTAAGCTCGTGGCGCATGCCGAGTTGCGTCGAGAAGTGCTGAAGCTGGCTGAGAATTACCCTGATCCGGCAGAAGAATCAGGTTCCGCGTAAAACTGCGGGCCGACGTTCCAAGAAAAACAGCAGACGAATTTAATCGCAGACGTTTGCAAAGACAGACGTTACGTCATTCGTCTTCGTCGTCTTCCTCATCCTCGTCGTCTTCGTCGTCTTCCTCGTCGTCTTCCTCGTCGTCTTCCTCGTCGTCGTCTTCCTCATCCTCATCGTCGAAGTCTTCGTCGTCTTCGTCGTCTTCCTCGTCCTCGTCGTCTTCGTCTTCCTCGTCTTCGTCCTCATCCTCGTCGTCGAGGTCCTCGTCTTCGTCGTCTTCGTCGTCTTCCTCGTCCTCGTCCTCGTCTTCCTCGTCCTGTTCGTCTTCGTCCAGTTCGTCTTCGTCTTCCTCGCGACTCGAGGTGCGTTGTTCGAGGTCTTCGGTCTCGGATGTTTGCTGGTCGTTCATGTGTGCCTCCTCCCCTTGCTCTGCGTCGTTCGTACCTTCGCCATCATGCGGTTCATCGCTTTCATCACCTTCTGAACCTGGTCGTGATCCACTTGGACGAGTGGCAGATGTGCGGAACTCGCCTTCGCCGCCCATGAGCCCACCACTCGCGCTCGCTGAACCATCTTCGGCCGTCTCCGTGCCCGAGGTCGTTGCGTTCGTCAAGACGATCGCGGGATCGAGCGGTTCTTCGCCCATCTCCCGCTCGTACATGCGCTTCGATTCGTCAGTGAGTTCGGTG
The DNA here is from genome assembly GCA_035437985.1 of Polyangium sp. (in: bacteria). Classification (GTDB taxonomy): domain Bacteria; phylum Myxococcota_A; class Polyangia; order Polyangiales; family Polyangiaceae; genus Polyangium. The sequence continues at coordinate 5,899 of DAOMZH010000087.1, forward strand.
AACTCGCGCAACGTGGGCAGGTCCCCTAAAGCTTTGAGCCCAAAGAATTCGAGAAACTGGGGCGTCGTTCCGTAGAGCAAGGGTCGACCCGCTTCTTCCTTCTTGCCAAGAATGCGCACGAGATCCCGTTCGAGCAGCGACTTCAAGATCGCGCCGGAATCCACGCCGCGAATCTCGTCGACCTCGGGCCGCGTGATGGGCTGCTTGTATGCAATGATCGCCAATGTCTCCACCTGAGCTCGCGTCATCTTGACTGGCTTTTTGGCGACATGCTCGCGCACGAACGGGGCAAATGCGGGACTTGTCCGGAACACATATCCACCCGCGACTTCGTCCAGACGAACTCCACGTCCACGGTATTCATCCATGAGTTCAGCCAGGAGGGACGTCACGACGCGATGCTCGGCCTTTGCCGACTTCGCCAAGTCCCGTGACGACAACGGATGTTCCGAAGCGAAGATCAGCGCCTCCAAAACACCTTTCAAATGAGCTCGCGCGACACTCCCACTCGTTTTCGTTGCGTCTTCGAACGGAGCTGAAGTCTCGACATCGTTCGCGACGGAAGCGTCGGGCGATGTTGTTCGACGAGCACGAAACCACGCAGCAGAACGGGCTCGAAACCAGCCAATGGGCTCGGGCGGAGGTTTTTTGCGTGGACCGCGTTTGCGTTTGCCCGGCTCGGCAGGTGCAGCTGCAGGCGCGTCCGCATGTGCCTCGTTCGGCACATCCGCAGCGGGAAGGGCATCAGCTGGTTCGTCGACGACAACGGGCGATTCTGCTTCGTTTTCCTCAGCTTCGACGATGTTTTCCGGAGGAGCAGACGCCACGACGTCCGCCATCGGTTCGAGCACCGACGCGACGGATACCGTTTGAGCTGCAACGGTCTGGTCGGCATCAGCTTCGACTCGCTTCTTCTCGACCCGCTTCCTCTCACTGCGCTTCTTCTCGGCCGGCTTCTCGTCGACTTCGACGCGCTCTTCTTCGACTCGTTCTTCTTCGGTTGCTCGAGCGGCGAGTTCGTCTTTCTTGAACCACCGCCATGCGCTGCTTCTGAGACGCTCCGGCGACTCGCTATCCGGCGGGACTTCTTCCTCGTCACGTACGGGCTCGCGCTCGCGCAAGACGGGCGGCTTGCGAGGCCGTCGTTGCTTGGGTCCGCCGTCAGTTGCCATCCTCGCCCTCGGAATCTTCGACTTCGGAATCGTCACCCGCGTTCTCGGGTTCGTCCTCCGCTCCCTCTATCACGTCGTCGTCATCGAACAGCAGCAATTGCTCTGGTTCGTCGTCGGTTTGTCCGGGTTCGTCATCGTCCGGTTTTCCGGGGCGCACGCCATCAGCTTCCGTGGGCCGAATCGACAGACCCTCACCATCGTCGTCGCTGCCTGCGGTCATCGTCACTTCCAGATGAATCGGGGCGAGCGGATCGGATTGATAGACCCGAATGAGCTTCATGCGCGCCATCTCGAGCACCGCGAGGAACGTGATCACGATGTCGAAGCGCGTGAGTGGAGCTCCTTGGCGCGTTGGATCGTTCAAGATCAAATCTTCGAACGTGCATCGCTTTCTCTCACTCAATCGCTCGGTCAATTCGACGATGCGATCGGTGATCGTGATGCGATCGAAAATGACTTCGTGATCGATCTTGACGTTCGTGCGTTTGAGAATTTTCTCGAACGCTTCGAGCAGCGAGAACACCCCCACCGGGGAAAACGGAGCCGGCCCTTCGGGAACGGGTTCTTGAATGCCGCGACCGAAGATGTCTTTGCCGAGTGTTCCGCGTTCATGCAGCTCGGCCGCGGCGGTTTTGTACTTTTGGTACTCGAGCAATCTCCGCACGAGTTCGGCGCGTGGATCGACTTCCTCCTCGGGCAAACCATCGCCATCTTGTCCCGCAGGCACGACGGGCAGAAGCATCTTCGACTTGATGTGCGTGAGCGTCGCCGCCATCACGAGGTATTCGCTCGCGACGTCGATCGTCAGCGAACGCATGAGCGACAGATATTCGAGGTATTTCTGCGTGATAAAGCTCACCGGGATATCGAGGATGTCGAGTTCGTGCTGCTGGATGAGGTGCAGCAAGAGGTCGAGGGGACCTTCGAATGCGGGGAGCTGGACGCGATAAACGGACTCGTTGAGGACGTCGGATTCGGGGCGTGGAGCGACGATTGGCGCAGGTGCAGGCGCAGCGGTTGCCTCGGACGCACGGGTACGTCGTGCGTTTTGCGGCGTCTTGCTGGCTGCGGTTGCCTTGGCCTTACTCACCAACGCGGACGGTAATCTGTCGCCAGCGCGGGATCCATGCGTTCTCGCACCCTGCTACACTCGGGCCTGCCGATGACCTCGTCCTTTTCGAAGAGTTGCCCGTCGTGCGGCCAGCGCTACGACGCGGATGTCCTCTTCTGTCCGCAGGACGGCACCCCTCTGACGAACCTTCGGGGTTCGGTCATTTCGAACCCCGAAATCGACCTGTACGTCGGACTGGAACTCTCGGGACACATTCGCATCAAGCATCTCATCGGCATTGGGTCGATGGGGCGGGTTTACCGCGCATTTCAAGCGGGAATCGATCGCGACGTCGCGGTGAAAATCATCCATCGCGAGCTTGGCGGCAACGCGGATCTCGTCGCGCGATTCCATCGCGAAGCAAAAATTGCCAGCCGTTTGTCCCATCCAAACGTCATCTCGGTCCTGATGACCGGATCGATTCCGCAGAAGAACGATCCCCGCATCGGCGGCGAGATGTATCTCGTGATGGAGTACCTCGACGGCATGTCGCTTTTGTCGGCTCTTGCTGCAGCAGGAACCGGTGGCGTGGCCACGGCGCTGCCTCTGTCACGCGCGCTGCACATCATGATTCAGGTGTGCGAAGCGGTAGGTGAAGCGCATGCAGCGGGCATCGTGCATCGCGACATCAAGCCCGAAAACGTGATGATGATTCGTCGCGGCGATGATCCTGATTTCGTCAAAGTCCTCGACTTCGGCATCGCTCGACTCGATTGGGCCGATCGTTCGATGGCCACACAAGCTGGTCTCATTTTTGGAACGGCCAAGTACATCTCGCCGGAAGGTGCGGAAGGAAAACCCGTCACTCCAGCTGCGGACGTTTATTCAATCGCTACGGTTTTGTACCAATGTTTGGCGGGACGTACTCCCTTCGAAGCCGAGTCGCCCGTGCAGCTTTTGATGCAGCACGCGAACGTCGAGCCTCCGGATTTGCGCAGCATCCCGCGAGCGAGTTACGTGCCCGAACCGATCGCGGCCGTGATCATGCGCAACTTGGCGAAGAAGCCCGAGGACCGCGCCGCGGACGCCCGCGCGTTGGGCAAAGAACTCACCGCCGCCGTTCGCGAGAGTGGACTCGATCCGGAAGATGTTTTTCGTGGTGGAACAACTGCAGCTCGACGCGGGGCGACCAAGATGCCTTCGAAAGAGCGCACCAAGTCGCTCGACCTTTCGCCCGAGCTCGCCGCACGTATCGGGGGAATCGCCTCGCGCACCGCGGAATCGACTCCGATTCCTGAACCAGTGTCGGTGCCCGAGCCGAGCGAATCGAGTCCGAAGGCGCCCACGGATCCGGCGCCACCTGGTTTGTCGGCGGACGCTGCGCCAGAGGTCCCACCAGAACCAGCAGCCCCCGCAGTCGTTCCTGACGAACCTCACGCGCTGGTTAGTCCTGCCGAACCTGCTGCGCCGGAGGTCAAGGTCGAATCGCGAGAGACTGCGCCAACCCCAGAACCTTCGGAATCAAGGGCCAGTGATGCCGATTCGGCGGAAGATGAGCGCAATTCCTCCAGCCCACAACGAACTCGTCTGCCGCGAATCGTGGCCATCGCCCTCGCCGTGCTCGCCGTTCCGTTTTTCGGCATGCTCGAGGGCAAACACCTCGGTTGGATCACGACGACCTCGCACGAGTCCGTGGATGCTCGGGTGGAAGCTGCGCGAGAAGCCATGCGGCGCCAGGCCTGGGACAGTCCGCCCAACGACAACGTCAAACACATCCTTGACGATGCTCTTGGCAAGTGGCCCACGGACACGCGGGTTCTCAATTTGCGTCACGAAGCTGCCGAACGTCTCGTCACGAGCGCGCTAGGGCGCAAATATGCGGGGGATATGCGGGAAGCGCTGCACCTCGCCCGTCTTGCCGTATCGCTCGAGCCGAACCTGACCGCGGCGCAACTTCTCGTGGTGGAGCTCGAAAACGCGGCGACCGCGCAGCAACCAACCGGTTCGGTGATGCCTTTGGTCGCCCCTGCGCCTGGACAAACTCGACCGACGCCAGAGGCGAAACCTTCGGCGAGCGCCGCGGGCAAACCATCCGCCCCGATGAGCAGTGCGAAATCGTCCTTGCGCCGGCCCCCTTCAACACTCGAAACACCCGTTTTACCTCCTTCCCCGCCTCCCCTTCCCTGGGATCGAGGAGGTGCTCGGTCATCTGGAGGCTTATGAATACGAAGCGATTGGCAGGTGCCCGATGGTTTTTCTTGGCCGCTGGGTTTGCCCTGGGCATCCTAGGTTCGTCATCGACGGCTTGGGCAGAAAATCAAGAATCATTCACGGCCCGTCGCGCATCCGTGGCGCTCGATCAGAACTACACCCACACGCTGCTCTCGGTGAACATAGGGCTCTTGAGTCTCCCCGCGGCATCGGTTTGTCCGCGTTCACGCACGAGTTGTGAGAAGGGGGAAACGAGCGTTTCGTTTGGCGTGTACAACCAGTATCGATTTGGTCGTTTTGCGCTGGGAGCGAGCGTAGCTTGGGCCGCATCGCTGGCGACTGGAGCTGCACCAGGGATCACGGAGCTTCAACGCGAACACGATCGCAGCTACTTCCTCGTCGAAGGTCAAGCTCGGTATTACGGCATTCGCGCGGGACGTTGGGAGTGGTGGGGCGGACTGACGTTGGGTGGGGTGATCATCAAAGATGAATGGAGCGTGATTTCGGATCGCGAGCCGTATGCGGATACGGCGTTCGTGGGTCCACGTTCAGCGCTGATGTCTACCGAAGGTCTTGCTGCGGGTGTGGCGATTGGCGGGGAGTGGATGGTGGCGTCGAACTTGTTTTTGGGAACGACGCTGCGTTACGGAAAGTGGCTTTTGCCCACGAAAGCACGCCAACTTCCGACGGGTGACAGTGCGTCGCTGTCTGGAAACGTCGACGTGCTCGAGTTCGGGCTGCTCGTTGCCTATCGGATTGCGCTCTAGCCGATTGACTCGCCAGCGAAGCATCGGTACGGGAGACGCGATGGCGCTGGATCTAACGAGCGTGGGTTTTACCACGGAACCACACTCGTACACATACGACTGGAAAAGCCTCGCCTTGTATGCACTCGGCATAGGCGCCAAGCGTGAGGAGCTCGGATATCTCTACGAGAACACGCCGGGCGGGATCGCGTCGTATCCGACGTTTGCTGTGATTCCGGCGCATGCACCGCTGTTCGAGTCGCTCGTGCGCACGGGTGGCAACTTGGCGATGGTCGTGCATGGCGCTCAAAAAATTCGTTCATTTGCAAAGCTTCCGCCACAAGGCACGTTGCTCACGACGGGAACGATTCGCGCGATTTACGACATGAAGAAGCTGGCGCAGGTGGTGATCGACACGCGCAGCACACTCGAAAGTCAGCCTATTTTCGAGACGACATGGTCGATCCTATTTCGTGGAGAGGGTGGTTTTTCCGGACCACGTCCGCCGTCTGACCCAGACGAACCCTCGCTTCCGAAGGATCGGGAGCCGTCGTTCACGCACGAAGAGGTGACTTCGCCCGAGCAAGGATTGCTGTATCGCCTGCTGGGCGACTTCAATCCTCTGCACGCGGATCCTGAATTTGCGGCCTCGGTTGGCTTTCCGCAGGGCCCGATCCTTCATGGATTGTGCACCTATGGATTTGCCGCACGGGCTGTGATCAAGCACCTTGCGGGCGGAGATGCTTCGAGACTGCGTATGATGTCCGCACAATTTCGCAGACCCGTGTGGCCCGGCGATACGATCGTCACGCAGGGCTTCCTTCTCGAAGGCGGAAAAGTTGCGCTCCAAGCGAGCGTAAAAGGACGATCTGAACCTGTTCTCACCAGCGCCTATGCGGAGATCGTTTAGCGAACTGCGTAGATGCGTGTTAATCGACGACCAATAAATCGCGCCAACCGGACGGCGCACCGTTTGGGCCAAGCCCCCCTCATCAAGAAGGCCACATGAGCAAAGAGAGCGATAAGAACCGTAAGGACGAAGAGGATCCGGAGCTCGACGACGAGCAAGAAGAAGAGGAAGAGGACGAAGAGGACGAAGAGGAAGAGGGCGAAGACGAGGACGAAGAAGAGGACGAAGAAGAAGAAGCGTCCAACGCGCCTTCGAAAGCTGCTTCAGCGGCAACTAATGCCGATGAAGAGGACGACGAGGAAGACGAAGAGGACGACGAGGAAGACGAAGAGGACGACGAGGAAGACGAGGACGACCATCACGGGGGCACCGAAGGGCATCACGCCCATGGGGATGAGGAAGATCCCTACTGGTGGACGCCGCATGTCGTGCTCGGCGTGCTCGTTCTCGTCGGCATCCTTGGCTTCTTCGGCATGTTCAACAAGCCGCTCGCGTTCCTCGCCGCCAAACCCGTAGCTCCGCAGGGCGATACGCACGAAGCAGCAGCGCCGGCACCAGCGCCGCAACCGACGCAAGCTCGGCCCATGCCGCAGCCGAATCAGCCGCAGCAACAGCAGCCAGCTCGCGAGATGTTTGGCGCGAAGCACTTCTTGGTCATGTACAAGGGCAGCACACGCGCGCCCGCCACGATCACGCGAACCAAAGAAGAAGCCAAGGCTCGTGCTGAAGAAGGCTTGAAGAAGATCAAAGACGGCAAGAAGTTCGAAGAAGTCGTGGCCGAGTACTCGGACGAACCGGGTGCGGGGCAACGAGGCGGCGATCTTGGCACCTTCCCCAAGGGCGCCATGGTTGCTGAGTTCCAAGCTGGCCTCGAGAAGATCAAGGTTGGCGAAGTCAGCGGACTCGTCGAGACGTCTTTCGGCTACCACGTCATTCTGCGCACGAAGTAGTTCGTCAAGACAACTCATCCCAAGGCACGGCGATCATCGCATCACCGTGCCTTTGGTATTTGTTGCACCTCAAAACATTTACGGCTTCTTCGCGAGCACGTCTTTGAGCTTTGCGGTCTTGTCGTCTTTGTTGAGCGACACTTTCGCGACATCATCGGCGGACATTCCACTGCGCAGCACGCGAACTTCGTCGCCAATCCCGACGATTCGGGCTCCTGTCCGCGCCACGAGCCATTCGGTGGTGGGCCCTTCGCCTTCTTTGAGCATGAAGCGAACGGCGCCATCGCCGATCCCCTTTTCTTTGGTGGCTCCCGGCTGCTTCGACAGAGTTCCGAGTACATCTTTTGCTTGTTCATCATCCACGCGGATGAGCGACACGAGGCGATAACGTTTGTCGCCGTCACGGTAATACCCGAAGGCGCCAGGACCTATGCCAGTGATGTCGAACGAATCCTTTGTGACCAAACGAATTCCGAGGGGCAAACGTTTGTCGGTGGGCAGTGCTCCTACGGATGCGGGCAAATCCGTGTCGCCGGGAAGTTTGTCGCCGATGTCTTTGACGAGCGGCACGAGGAGTTTGTCGCTGGCGGCCTTGATGGCTGGTTCAGCTGCGGTCTCGTCGTTGTAGGTCAGCTCGACCAAGTACGAACCGCGCCAGAGATATGCGTTGCCTACGCCGAGAGCTGCGGCGCCACCTCCGGGAATCGCGCGGGGGGTGTCTTCACCGGCTGGGTCGCCGTCGCCCACGACGCGTTTGGTGAACATCGCATAGGCCCCGTCGATCGACCCAAACTTGGAGAGATACACATTGATCGTCGCGGACGAGCCTCCGCCATCGACGTAACGCATCTCGACGACGCGACGAACGCCGAAACCCTTGTAGATCTCGCATTCGCCGTCGAACATGTCGCAGATTTTGTCGATCGGGAGCGTTGCACCTTCGCCATAAACTTTGTCGCCGCCATTGGGATCTAGGCAAAAACTGCTCGATTTCCGCGGGACGACAGCACCAGCTTGGGCATCGCTCAATGTGCCGCCGCCGGAAGCGCAGGCGTCGGCTTTGGGTGCTGGTGCGGGCGGAGGTGGAGGCGTTCCCTTTGTTTCATTGCTTTTGCAACCGATGGCGAGCGTCATAACGAGCGCAAGACAAAGGGAATGCAGGGCAATTCGATTATTGGCCGCGGCGGGATGGGTCGGCGAGCGATTCATGATGTTCCCTGATGCAACGGACCTCGACGCGACGCAACCGTCACGCGCGAAATGAGGTCCGCACTTTTTTCATAGTGTCGCAATCATTGCTGACCCGCGGCGTGTGGGGAGTCTAAAAAGATGCTGTTTTATCGAGATCGAAGGGCTGGTATTCGGGGCACGAGGCTTGCTATCATCGTTTCTTGGTGACTTGTATCAACTCTGCCCCGAACCAATTTGGCCGTCGTAGGTCCAGCATCGACCGCCGTTTTACGCGTGGTTTTACGCTGACCGAAGTTATGGTCACGGTTTTTCTCATCGCATTGCTTGCGGCTGTGGCATCGCCGGCGTTTGTCGGCGTCATGCGCGATACGGAGTTCAGCCGTATGAATATGCAAGTTGCTGAGATTTATCGTAAAGCCTATATCGACTCAGCGCAGCAAGCCACGTTTCTGGTGCGCTGGACGGGTGGTGATCCGCCCTTCCCTACGATTGACTTGGTAAGAGCCACGCTTGATTCAGCTACGCCGACACTCGTTTCACCCCGACGATGCAATGCGATTGATTGGACGAATCCTAACCACGTCACGCAAAGAATTTTTCTGCGCCCCAAGCGCGATCCCCACGCCTCGACGATGGGATTTTTGAACAGTGCCGGGACAGAGGTGCCGGTTGCTGATATCTGTTATTCGCAGCGCCGAGCGTTTGTCCGGTACGATAACGGGGCATTTACCGAACTGCCCGGTCCAGCGCGCGTCTACGTGAAAAACACGCAAACGAACTTGATTCGTCGCGTGCTCATTCCCACATTTGGATTGCCGAGGTTGATCCAATGAAATGGTCACGAGGATACTCGCTCATTGAAGTGATGATGGCGCTCGGCATTTTGGCGGTTGGTACGACCGGCGTGATTGCCTTGCAAAAAGCCGCCCTCATTGGGAATACCAATGCACGGATGGGCGATGCAGCAAGGTTGGTTGCTGGAACTTGGGTCGAGCGCTTGAAATCCGATGCCTTGCAATGGAATGATCCCATGGGTATTTCGGATATTTCCGATACGCGTTGGCTTTCGGTTGCCGGGACGTACAATTCCACGAATCCTCCCAATGCCAACAGCTGGGTGCGAGCTCCGGCAGTGACGAATTGGAGTTCGCCCGTGGCTGATATTCATGGCGCGGACGTATTCGATACCAACTCGCGAGACGGAGTTTTCTGCACGCATTTGCAATTGGCTCGTGCGGTACCCAAAAAATATTCGCTCGGTGGACAAACCCATCTTATCGCTGTTCGAGCTGTGATTCGAGTGGTTTGGCGGCGTGACTTATCCCCATTTTCGGAGTGTCGCACGGCGAACCCGGTTGATATCGAAGCCCAAGACGAACGGTATGGGTTTTACTACGTTACGACGATGATTGGGCAAGAGGAGGCCTCCAACTAATGCGTATCGCTCGCGTTTTGAAGGCGCTTTCGAATCGACGCTCGACCTTGGAAAACGAACGCGGTTTTACCTTGATCGAGCTCTTGGTGGCCATTGCTGCGGGGTCGCTCGTGGCTACGGCGGCTGTGCTCCTTTCGAAAAACGCTGTCCGGCTTTTTCAAGAAGAATCGCGAATATCGTATGCCCAGGTTGCATTGGCCAATGGTATGAGCCGCATGGGCGTGGATATCGAGCACGCCGGGCGTAATAGCACGAAAAACCCCCGTACGGACAATCGCGTCTGTTTTTTGGGCCTTGCTGATTGGCCTACTGGAATGCGGCGTTTGGCTCCGGTGCATATCGAGCTTCTTTCGGATTTGCCACAGAATTTAGGCAATGATTTGCGAAACGAACGCATTACCATTGCTGGAGACTTGGATTCCGGCGACAATTGGATAATGAATTCGACATTGCCCGGAGCAACTGGGACGACCATCATTCTGCAGCCCGGGAGTCGTTCCGTGCGCCGCTTGAGCGCAATGATGAACAACGGAAGTATCACGACTCGACTGCAAGAGATTTTCAAAACGGGTCGCATTCTGCACATTGAGGGACCGACAAACGATTATTACGGAGTCATCCGCGGATTCAACGTCACGGGCGGAGCCGTCATCGATTCGATTTCCGTCGCGCTCGACACCACTCCAACCGTACCAATGCAGCCGCAAAGCTTGTTGCCTTGTGCCATCAAAGGGTTTGGCACTGGATATCCGGTGCATGTCATTTCGCGCATTCGATATGAAGTGCGGTCGGTCGTGAATGACGCGGCATTCAATGATTTCGTTCAGCCCATCAATTCGGTCGCGGGCGACGAGACGCGCACGGAACTCATTCGTACCGAGTTATTACCCAATGACGACGTGATGGCTGGCACGACCGAACTCATTACTGAATTTGCGATTGGAATGCGTTTTGGTTTGACGGCTCTGACCACTACGTCACAACCCGACGCTCCCGTGCTCGAACGTTTTCCCATTGCTGATCCGACTCCGAATGCGCAAATCTATACGATTGCTGGTCCCGCGGATATCGTCGGCAATCGGCCTGAACACATTCGTTCGGTGCAGGTACGTTTGTCCACGCGATCCCGCGCCCCGGACAGACCGACGACTTTGCCGGGGCAACCCGGAAAACCTTATCGGTTTTACATCGGGACGGCCAAGGGCGCCGACAAGTATGCCCGCGTGCGCAATTTGGAGCGTGAATTCAATCTGGTGAACATGAAAGGAGGGTTTCGATGAATTCGAGCCTTCAACGCCGCGTCATTCGGCATCGTAATGAACGCGGAGCGACGGTATTCGTCGTCGTCCTCGTATTGAGCATGCTCACAGCCATTGGAATGTTTGCTGCCCAAGCCGCGAGCATTGCCACGAGCACCACGGGTGCGGCGCGTGTATCCACGCAAAGCCAATATTTCGCCGAGGCTTCGATGAACGCCGTCATGGCCAAACTCTCGCGCGATCTAGGTTCGCACGTAAATGCTTTGTCCAAACAAAATTCGCGATCGTGCTTGGGGCAAGCGGCCGATCCGTATTACCCGCAATGTTCGCAATTCGGTCGTGCGTACATCGAAAACGAGCTTGGTGTAAAACTCTATCAAGCGTACGACTCCCAATCCGGCGCCCACGGAACCATGGGGCGCATTCCGAATGCCGACGTCGACATGCTCGTCGAAATGAACGATCTCTTCAAAATCGACCGGCCCATTGCTGGATTCGATTACGTATCCGCTGGAACTGCCAATGTGAATTTCATGAGTGTCATGTTGCATGGAATGGGTCGCGTACGTCAAGCCCCGCCAAACGGCACCGCGCTCACGCTTTCCAATACGACATTTCGCGCCGAACTCGTGGTCGGGCCCCTTGGAGGGCCTTGAGGGATATCATCATGCGCAATACGAATCGCATTCTTTCAGGTTCTCTCACGGCGCTGGCCATTTTGGCTTCGGCCTCGATGGCCGATGCTCAGCTCGACGTCAATCCGCCGCTCCCCAACGTATTGCTCCTCATTGACTCGTCCGGGTCGATGGAGGCAATGGCTGCTGGACAATTGCCCGCGCAATCGGGTGCTGCATGCACACCGGGGACGACCACACCGCTCAATCGTTGGGCCACATTGCTCACTGTTCTCACGGGCACGATTTCGAATTTTTCCTGTTATGCCCAAGACCGTTCGTCTTCGGCATTCCTGAATGAATACATTTTGCCCGGAAACGTGAATCCCATCGATTACAAGTATTACGTTCCTTTTCATCGGGTGCTCTCCAATGGCTGCACCTATGGCCCAGGAACGATGCCGACAAACTGGTGGGAATTCCCAACCAACGCCATTAAGTCACATCCTTGGGACAACCCCACGGGCACATGCACGACTGCGTTCGAACAGGCCCGCGATGGTCTGCTCGATGTCTACAGCGATCGCGTGCGTTTCGGCCTCATGACGTTCGATGCGAACCCCAATTCGGGAACGGGTTTGTCAAGTGGAACTCCATCTTATACCAGTGGAACCAACGGCAACTGGAGTTATTACCTCGATTGGAACAACGGTGGTTCGCCGTCCAGCGGCAATCCGCCAAACTGCGCCTCGAGCAACTTCGAGCTTGGCGCGAGAAACCCTGCTGCTCCGCCTTGGGAAGGACGGCTCATCGGGTTTGGCGGAAGCAATGCGACGGTCACGGAAAACGAGCAGGTTAACGCGCGCATTCAATCGGCTTTGCTCACGATGCGCCCTTATGGCGCCACGCCGCTTGCGGGCATGATGTCCGACGCGAAAACATTTTTGTTGCAAGACGTTTCGCGAGATCCGGCCAATAACACGGAATACTTTGGCCCGGGGCGCGATCCTTATTATCTCGGCGGTTGTCGCGGTGAATTCATCATCGTTCTTTCCGACGGTGAACCGAACCTCGATTTACGCGATGCTTGTGCCTCGGGCAATGGTCGTTGTCCTTATCCCAAGCCGTACGAAACAGCGCATGATTTGGCCACGCAAGCCAATCCCATTCGCACATTTGCCATCGGTTTTGGTTTGTCCAACGCAAACGGCCTCGATTGCGGACAAATCACCCCCGCACAGCTTCTCGATCCCGCCGGCATGTGCGCCAATCCCACGGGCTCGCTCAAAGCCTGCTGCACCCTCGCCCGCCTTGCTTATGAAGGCGGCACGCAACGCGCGTATTTCGCGAATGATTTGGCCACGCTGAAAACCGCTCTCGATAACGTCTTGTCGATTGTCGCGGCTGGTTCCACCACGCGCACATTCCCCACGTTCTCCGGCGCTGGTTCGGCGCAAGCGCAAGGCAGCGCCACCGCCGCGGGATACCAATTCAATACGTCGTTCACTGCGACTCCAGGTTCCTTGTGGTCGGGAAACATCGAACGCAAGCGGTATGTCTGTGAAAACCAAAACGGCATTCTCAAGCCGGTGCTCAAGCCCCTCGACGCTGTGAAAGGCGACGATTTCGACGCCAATCTGAACACGAACAATCCCGTGCGGAAGTTTTTCACGGTCGTTGGCGCAACGAGCAGCAATGCCGTGTATTCGAAACGCTCCATTCGCCCGCGGCTCACCGTCGACGACGGTTTGGGGCTTTATAGCGGCACGGTCACGTCCATGCAAGATGCGGCGGGCATTGCGAGCACGATGAGCAGCAATTTCGCCGCAATGGATATTCCCGTAAGCCCTGTTCCGGAGCAATGCCGATCGATTGCTGGGTCCACGACGACGGCGGCAAACTGTGCAAGCGTAACGATGAAATGGGAAACGGGCGTAGCTGGTGTGCCGTCTTCGCGCGCAGGCAATGCATTGGGCAGCATTTATCACGCCAGCCCTGTGCTGGTTGGCACGCCAACCGGATATTTGCGGGATGAATCGTATGCTGCATTTGCCGCGGACCCATTGATTCAAAAACGCGCGCTCATGATGTATGCAGCGACGACGGACGGACAACTCCACGGTTTCAAAGTCGCGTCGAACGATCCGAGCGATTTGCTGCCGGTCGATGCATTACGCAACAACGAGCTTTGGTCGTTCATTCCGCCTTACGTTTTGCCGGGCATTCTGCCAACGTACGGGCGACAAGCATTGCTGCTCGACGGAAGTTTGGTGCACAAAGACGTCATCATGGAACGCACGCGAACGCAGGCGCAAGGTGGCGCATTGGGCGTGAATTGGCGTTCGGTCATCGTGGGTGCGGGTGGCGCTGGTGGCGGGTTTTATTATGCGCTTGACGTGACAAACGCTGCGTCTCCGCAATTCTTGTGGCAGATCTCGACCAATGCCGCGGGTGATCCGCTTTTTGCCGGAAAAACCATCAAGCCCGCCATTACAACGGTGGCCATCGACGATGGAAACCAGGACGTGCGGGAAGTCGCCGTCGCCATTTTGCCCGGTGGTGCAACTTCGCTCAACACTGGAACATGTAATCGTTTGACCACGACGTCGACAGTTTGGAGCGTCGATACGTACCAACCGCGCCTTGGGGCCAATTCGGTGCGTTGCTGGACGGATGCAACGGGTAAGGTTGGT
>DAOMZH010000088.1:0-20018 GCA_035437985.1 Polyangium sp. (in: bacteria)
CAAGTGCCAAATAGGGCTGAACATCGCCACGGCTACCTAGAGCAAGAATGGTCACCCGCATGAGATGCATGTAGCGCGCATCGAAACCTCGCGCACGCCCTTTTTGGCGGATCTCATAGCGTTGGTGCGCGAGCGAAAACAAAACGCGCTACAGCTACAAACGAACGATACAACATGACAATCAGGTGACTACTCTCCCTCCAAAAGCAGGCGTTCCTCGAATATCTGCGTTAATTGCACGCTCCAAAAATGCCCAATACGAATCACCCCGCCTCCCCCTTTCCACCCGAGTGCCACACGCATGTCACATTCGTCGGGCATGATGAGCCATCTACATGCCCAAGGTCACTCTCTACACCAGCGGCACAGAATCTTCGGAAAGCCCCGAAAACGAGCCCTGCTGGGCTACACTCGCCCAATACGATCCTCACGATCCGTCGAGTTTGCGACAAGCCCGCGAAGCCGTGCGCCAACAGTTTTCCCTGAATTACCTACCTGTTTTATGTAACGAACCCGAACCGAGCATCATGACGGAAATCGTCCGCTATGTTCGCAACGCATTCCGCGCGCTGGTCCGACCTAGGCTACAAGCGCGTCACGAAACCGTCACCGAATGAAACATCGGCGATGTCGCCGGTGCAAACACGATTTCGGGATTCGTCACCCCCTTCAAGGCAAACGACCCAATCGACTCCATTGGATAGTTCGTATGTGCCGCAAATGCGGAGCTCACCACGATATCCCGTTTCAGTTGTCCCGTCAAACTTTCGAGCCGCGCGGCCAAATTTACCGCTGTGCCAATGCACGTGAAATCGAGCCGCCCAGCGCCGCCAATGTTGCCATACGCCACGTCCCCAATATGCAGCGCCAAACCAAAACGTACCGGCCCATCACCGCGCTCGAGACGTTTTTCATTCACGCCTTCGAGCGCCCGAAACGCCTCCCCCGCCGCATCCAATGCGCGGGCACATGCTACTGCGCGATCCGGTGATTTGTTCGTCGGAAAAATGGCCAGCAGCCCGTCCCCAATGAACTTCAATACTTCGCCCCCGTATTTCTGAATGGCCCGCACTTGGCAATCGAACACTTCATTCAACGTGGCAATTAATGCGTCGGCACTGGTGCTCCCTGATAGTGCTGTAAATCCGCGCAGATCCGAAAACCAAATCACCGCATGAATCGTCTCCGTATCCCCGAGCTGAATTTTACCCGCGAGAATCCGTTCCCCGGCATCGTGTCCCACGTACGTATTGAGCAAATTCGCAGCAACTCGGCGGAGCGCCATGACCTCGGCCACGCGCGATAATGGAACGACCACGCGCTGGAGCGTCTGCACATGTTCGTCCTGGAATCCTGACGGGGACAGGGTGGCAAATGTAATCGCGTGCGACTCGCCACTCATGAATTTAATCGGAATCGCCAAATAATCCGTAAATCCTTCAGCAGCCAAAGGGCCAATGACCGTTTGCTCGCGATGTGGTGGATCTAAACGCAATCGCCGACGAAACGTTTGTCCTGTCTCCATCACGTACGCCACGGGACTCGTCTTGAACTCCACAGAATTCAAAATTGCATGCGACGCTTCGGCGACTTGTACGGGCTTTCCCGGGGACCACAAAAATCGTCGCCCCATGATATGCGGATGCAATGTGCGAATGAACGCGCCCACGCGATCGATGGGAATGCCCGCCTCGAGCAACGCGTCGCACATCTTGCCCACGACCATGCCCGGACCATCGGTGCCTGGTGCCCCCTCCACGAGCCACTGATGTATTGCTTCCACGTCGATCATGAGCTTCTCAGCAAGGGGTATCGCAATGAGCCCTCGCCTGTCAAGCGCCATTCGCGATCGTCAGCGTGCGTCAACGCAAACGTTCGGCGCGCCCAACGTCAAAAAGAGGCAACGATCCACTGATCAAACATTGTGTATTCGGCTCGCACACCACCGTATGTGCTTGCCCGAAAAACCGCACTTCATCTCCACTCTCCGCTCCTTTGGGCCCCAACGACCACGCCACGTCCTCCGCCGAAATGAGGCGTCCGGCGACCGTGAAGAGGCCCTTCGATCGCCCGAGCGTTCCTTCGATCACTTCTGCAGGTTTCACGAGCGAAGCAGTCTCGAATCGTTCGAGCTCAAACCATGTACCCGAGCGAGTCTGGACTGCCAAACCGTCCTTGGAAGGCGGCGGAGACTCTTGTTTTCGCAACTGACCCGTGATGCGGACAATCGCTCCAAGAAACCAATCTGCGTTTTTTGCGTCCCTACCTGGCGCGCGCTCGAGCGCTTTCGGCAGGACCTCGTCAGAAACGATCACCCCTCGAACCTCGTATCCACCTTTCGTCGGACGAACCATTCCTTCGAATGTCACATGTCCCGCTTCGAGCTGCCCGTCGGACTTGATCTCTTTGGGGTTTGTGTTTGTCATGGCCGGAGACACATCCTTGTTTTCACTCGTTGTCGACGCTGGGGTGGGAGCTGGTTCTGGCGCAATGGTCACTGTTTGTGACGGACTCGGTGGATCCGTCGTCCGGGTACATGCGGCGACGAGAAGAAACGGAGCACAGGCCGCCCGAAGCCGGCTGGATGTTGTGAACATGGTTGATCGTCGCAGGTTATCACGCCTTTTGACATCGTGGTCCATTTAGATTCGCGCGGAGTTCATGGAGGCCCGACCCCGCGCTACGGCCGTCGGATACCAGTTTGATCATTTGGGGCTTCGAGTCGCCTGCGGCGCTCTTCGCCCCAAACCCCAGATCAGGTTCGTCCGCGGAGTTTGGCACGGCCTGGTTTGCCCCTCGACCAGCATCGTGATGGCCATGTCCGAAAATGGCGAGCGGTTTGGAACGACCTGATGCATACTCCCCCCATGTCGCTCGACCAAGACGAATGTTACCGCGCCTTGCAGGCCCGAGATCCTCGGCACGACGGCCGTTTTTTCATTTGTGTTCATACGACTGGCATCTTCTGTCGTCCCATCTGTCCCGCCCGCACTCCGAAACGGGAAAACGTACAGTTTGTCGAGACAGCCGAAACGGCGTTGCAGCTCGGGTTTCGCGCTTGCAAACGATGTCGACCCGAAGTGAAAGCGGGTTCTGCTGCGTGGGACCTGACGGGTGCATCCTTGCGGCGCGCGTTGCGTCTGATCGACGCGGGTGCGCTGGATGTCGAATCGATCGACGCATTTGCTGGGCGGCTCGGAATCGGTGCCCGACATTTGCGCCGGATAATCAAGACAAACCTGGGGGTCGCGCCAAATCGACTGGCTCTAGCGCGTCGAGCAGCGTTTGCGCGCAGCCTCATCGAAAGCGGCTCCTTGTCGATGACGGAAATTGCCCTGGCCGCTGGTTTTGGTTCCTTGCGTCGATTTAATGACGTGATTCGCAAGGAATTCGGGACAAACCCTACCGCATTGCGCACTTCAATCGAACATCCGTTGACTGGCAACGGAATGAACCTCGCGTTACGGGGAAAGGGCCCGATTGCTTGGCCGTCGCTACATGGGTTTTACGCAGCCCGAGCCATCGAGGGCGTCGAACATTGCTCCCCAGAACGTTATGCACGCGCATTGCGAACGGGCAGTGGAGCCACCATCATGACCATAACGCTGCAAAACCCGGACACGATCGGCGTCTCGCTCACGCGCAACACAGTGGGCGATTTGTTTGGCCTGGTGACCCGAATTCGTCGCGCTTTGGATTTGGACACCGATGTCACTGCAGTCGCCAAAACATTGCAAAACGATGAAGTACTCCGGCCCATTGTTTCTCGGCATTTTGGTTTGCGTTTGCCCGGCGCTTGGGATCCGTTCGAACTTACCGTGCGCGCTTTGCTCGGACAACAAATAAGCGTGAAGGCCGCGCGAACCCTGGCGGGTCGCCTCGTAAACCGGTTTGGCGAACAGATCGGCTTCTCGACAGAGGCTCCCCAAATCACGCACCTCTTCCCACGGGCACAAACGCTCGCCCAGGCGAACGCCACGGATTTGGAGGCTTTGGGTTTGACCAAGGCCCGAGCCCGAGCGTTGCAGGGTTTGTCCAAAGCCGCGAGCGACGAGCCGGAATTGTTCTCGCCTCCGCGATCCCTCGACGCTTTGCTCACCAAATTGACGGCATTGGAAGGTGTTGGTCCGTGGACCGCCCATTACATTGCGCTGCGCGCGTTTGGCGAGGCGGATGCATTTCCCGCCGCAGACTTGGGTTTACGTAAAGCTTATGGCGCACTTTCGGGCACCGTGCCTACGGCAACGGAGCTCGAACGTATTGCCGCCAAATGGTCACCTTGGCGCGGATATGCCGCGCAATATTTGTGGACACATTGGGGAACATTGGAAAACAAGGAAACGCACGATGAGCTGGCTGCTTGAAAAAGTCGACACGCCCATGGGGGATATCGTGTTGATGCATGACGGAGAACGTCTTGCGGCATTGGAATTTGGAGACAACGAAGAGCGTTTGCGAAAACTGGCCGCGCGGTATTTGGACGACACCTCGTTTGTTAGATCGAACCAATCGACTCATTTTGGGAAGGCCTTGCAGGCGTATTTCGACGGCGATATTCAAGCTATCGATACGCTGGAGACGTGCCCGTTGGGCACTGAATTTCAAGCCAAATGCTGGGCAGCGCTGCGCAAAATTCCGCCCGGCGAAACGCGATCGTATTCACAACAAGCATCGATGATTGGGAATCCCAAAGCTGTAAGGGCGGTGGGTTTGGCCAATGGGGCCAATCCAATTGGGATCGTGGTTCCCTGCCATCGGGTCGTCGGAGCGAATGGTACGTTGACTGGTTATGGCGGAGGTTTACCGCGGAAAAAATGGCTTCTCGAACATGAAGCCAAGTGGGCGGCAAAATCGTTTGCGCTCAAAATACAGTAAATTGGGCGGGGGTTATCAACTATTTGCCGTGTCGGGTTTGGTTTGCCGAACCAACCAGGCCACGACTTGCGGTTCGAGTTGCCCAGGCTGGGAATCTCCCAAATCAATGTCTGCGGGAAAACCCACGTGCCCACCACGATCGAGCCAACGCACATGGAGCTTGGAAACTGGCGCGTGGAGAGCTGGCGCGACCGTCGCCTCCGGCACCATTGGATCATGCCGTGCCGCGACCACGAGCGCGGGAACGACGAGTTGCCCAAGGCGTGAACAAACGCTCGACTCCGCGTAATAATGGTCGGCCCCGCGAAACCCAAAACGCGGAGCAATCACCTTTTCGTCCCACTCGCGAATGCTCCGTATCTGCCGCATCTCCGCAAGTGGCAAGTGCATTTTTCGCCGCCGCGCAACGGACGCATACACATCTTTGATCGATTCGAGCACATGCCGACGATAAACGAAACGAACGGGATCGTCGATGGCTTCCACGCCCCGACGCAAATCGAGCGGAGGACAAACCGCCGCAACTGCGGCGACGCGTGGATCGAGCTGCGTTTCTGTGGCACTTCGTAAAACGATATGCCCGCCCAGTGAATAACCCAGAATCAAGATTCGCTTGTATTTCGCCAATGCTGGGCTCGTCAATATCGCATGAATATCGTGGCTCATGCCGGCATGATATAGATCCTCACCCGTTCGATCCGCTCCGCGCAAATTCAGTCGCAACACCGCTGCCCCCGCAGCCTCTCCAGCCGCCAGTGCATCGAGCACGTAATGGCTTTCAACGTCCCCGCCCAGACCGTGCACGACGACGAACAACGTATCCGATGGAACATCGTGCAATCGACCGGATAATCGTACCGGACCAACCTCGGGATCGTCGATGACATGCTGAAATGAAATCGAGGGCGACACTCGTCGAGGCCGCAGTCGGTGTCGAACGACGGGCGCAATCGTATGAAAATGGCCAAGCAACGCTGGCAATTGAATGAACGATGCAATCAGAGTCACAGGGGTTGAGCCTCCACCGCAGGATCATAGCAAGTGGCTCGCCGCGAAGCACGACGAATTTCGTCCAGGTGCAAAAGTCCGCGTGTCAATGACATTTGCTGACGTTCTTGCCGAATACCTCCAGGGCGTCGCAATAGCCAAAACAAAACCTTGACCGCTCGCAAGCTTCGTCGATATCTTTGTTTTGGTTATTTTGGTCCCAAAACATTCCACGAGGTTCGCATGCATCGACCTGAAGTTTTTCGCCATCGTCTTTCTCAACGCATTTTGGCCCTCATGGCGCTCATTGCGCCAGCCACCCTGATGTTCGAAACGGGATGTGATCCCTATGCAGGTTGTGGAGGTCAAACTGTCAATACAAATCAGTGTTTCGCTTGGCCTGCGAATGGCGGCTCTGGAGGCGCAGGGACCACAGGGAGTGGTGGTGCTGGAGGCGCCGCAGGGGCGGGCGGAGCAGGTGGCGGCATCCCAGTGATGTGTCCTTCGCGAGAAGAGGCCAAACCCATGCTGGACGCGAATTTTTTCACGCCTGTGACTGTCGAGAGCGATGGCGTGCTCGCCAATGGGCAATGCTGTTATGATGTAACGTACGTGGAACAGTGTATTGGTGGACGACCCTTTATCGTGGATGAGCAGCCCCGCGTCGCGCTCATACAGGCCCGCACATATGATCCGCAATGGAGTGTCGCGCCAAACCTGAGTCCCGACGTCTCGTCACTCTCCGCCGACGAACGGGCCGAGCTCGCCACGGCATGGGCCCGTGATGGAGCATTCGAGCATGCGTCTGTGGCGTCGTTCAGTCGGTTTGCCCTGGAACTCATGGCCGTCGGCGCCCCACCCGAGCTCATTTCCGCGGCGCACGAAGCAGCAATGGAAGAGGTTCGTCATGCCAAGCTTTGTTTGACCTTGGCCAGCCATTACGCAGGCAGCGTGCTCGAACCTGCTCCGTTCCCGTTCGACGGTCGCGTCGCCGTCTCCTCGGATCTCGTCGATCTCGCGATGCGAGTAACCAAAGAAGGCGCAATTGGAGAAACCATCTCCGCGGTCATTGCTTCGGAGCAACTCGCACACGCCCAGGATCCTGCGGTACGCGAAGCGCTCGTCGTCATTGCCGAAGATGAAGCCCGCCATGCGGAACTCGCCTTCCGCACGCTCGCGTGGGCCATTCGCGTGGGTGGGCGGGATGTTGCCGAAGCGATTTCTAACGCGTTTGTCCAGGCAATGCGTGACATCGACGTATCGGGGGCTTCGGAAAATCCGGCGCTCGCGGCCCATGGTCGTTTGGATGCTGCGACGTTGCGCCGCGCGGCAAAACGCGGAATGGATGAAGTCTTGCGACCCGCCATGAGCGCTCTGCGTTTGTCCCTCACGCACAAAGAGCAATTCAGGCCCGCGATTTCTTGATGAATTCAGTCATCGCCCGCAACGTTTCATTACGTTGATCTCGATGTGGACTGTGCCCACATGCGGGCAACACCAGGCGCTCGACACCTCCTGCGCAATATCCTTCGAGCACTTCGACTTGACGTAGCGTACCATATTCGTCGTCCAATCCCTGAATCGCCAACATTGGAATCGTTACTCGGGGCAAGAGCTCTACGATATTGAAGTCGCGAAACTCCGGATCGAGCCACATACCATTCCAACCCCAAAACGCACACTCAACGTTTTCCCCGTGCCGACGTTGGAGCTTTTCCCGCAGCTCGGTCGTTTCATACGCGACCTTGATTTGCTCGATGCTCGTAATGCACATATCCTCGACAAACGAGTGCGGGGCTTCGACAATGAGGGCTTGTACGCGACCCGAAGCATTTTGCGTTGCCGAATGAATCAAGGCAATCGATGCGCCGTCACTATGCCCCACGAGAATGCATTGCTCGATGTGCAAAACGTTCAGCAACGCGGGCAAATTCACTTCCGCCTCGTGATACAAATACCGCACCGATCGAGGACCCACGGGAACTGGACTCGAACCGCCATATCCCGCGCGACTGTATACGATCGCTCGGGTGCCCGTGGCGTACGCGACATCCGCGGGAAAATCGCGCCACGTATCGATACATCCCAAACCTTCGTGCAGAAAAACGAGCGTCGGAGACTCGGGTGCTTCAGGACCAACCCACGCGTATTCGATCCGTTCGCCCAACACCGAAACATGCATCTTTGTCGTTTCTGCCGTCATCTCGAGCTCGTTTCGGGCCATTTCATGGCTGATTTTTGCTCCCTGGTCAAGGGTGGCGAGTGCCTTCGAAAATCACTTCTAATTGGCGCCATCTTGTGCTCTTCTGCAGTTGATGCGCGCGCCCAAAGTTTCTCCGACGAGCTTCCAATGAAACAATGCCTCCTGGGATTCGTTTTTCTGTGTGCCATTTCGTGCACGCCGGTAAGCGAAGGCAATTCCGCAACGGCGCCGCGACCAGGTCCGAGCAATGCCGCTGTCGATACCGATGCGGTGCATGCCGATGCGGGGTATTCCGATGCCGCCCCCGATGCCGACAATTCCGCTGGAGCCCAATATGCTCGACGCGAATGGGTCATTACGCGGGAAAACGGGACCGTAGTCTTCGAATCTCCTGGCGAATGGCAATGCAAACCTTTGCCGGACAAACGCCCGATAGAATTCACACTCATCCTGGTGCAACGAGGCGGCGAGCCCGGAGATTGGACGTATTATGGCCTCGCGGAAAAGTCGCCATGTCATTTTTCCTGGGCCATGCCCTGGATGAATCCCCCGCTCGCCGCATGCAAGACCATTGATCGTGTTGCCTTCGACAAACTCTACGCGGAACTGCAGACACTTTCACCTCATACCATTCGCAGTCGCAAGATCACCGAATACGTTTCTCCCCATCGCGGTGGCTGGGCCATTCATTTACGTTGGGGAAACCTCGAATGTGAAGTTTCCGATATTTTGGATCGGGAAGTCGATGCCCGAGATCGCGCTCGATTCGATGCTGTACAGGATCTCGTACGCAAGGCATATCAGGAACCTGTCCGCGACGTCGGACCTTGAAAACAGACTCGCTCCAAATCAATAAATCAGGTATTGAAGAATAGTCCCATGTCCCAACGTTCGATCCTGCTTCGCGCCCTCGCCACGCTCACGCTGCTCGCATGTGATGGTCGACCAGCAGTCCCGAGCGCAACTGCGCCACAACCAACGTACTCGCCACCCAAAGTGCTTGCGCCAGAAGTGTCGGCGTCGGTTTCACCCGCCGAACCTCCCTTGCCTCCAGGCGTGCTTGCTATTGTTCCAGGAAAAACCGGACTCATTCGAGTCGAACAATCGGCGCCATTTCGCTTGCTGACCATCGACGGCGTTTTGCATGCCGCACAGCTCGAAGCATCTGCGGATGCAGCGCTTGCCCCGTTCGACCCGTTAGTGGATTTGCTCAGTGAAATCAGCAACCCGGATCAGATGAAAGCCCTGATCATCGGACTTGGTTCCGGCACGACCGCGACCACGCTTGCTTCGACCGGATATGCTGTGGAAGTGGCCGAAATCGACCCAGGAGTGATCGATGTCGCGCGGCGCTTTTTTGATTACCGCGGCCATGCCGA
This sequence comes from Polyangium sp. (in: bacteria), assembly GCA_035437985.1. GTDB lineage: Bacteria > Myxococcota_A > Polyangia > Polyangiales > Polyangiaceae > Polyangium. The sequence continues at coordinate 9,445 of DAOMZH010000088.1, forward strand.
AGCGATTGATGGTCGGGACTGGTTGCGTCGTGATGGGCCCGCGTATGGTCTCATTCTCCTCGACGCATTTTCTGGGACATACCTTTCCAGCTCGTTTGTCAATCCAGACACGATTCCCCTCTTGCGCAAGCGCCTTGCACCTGGGGGACTTCTGGCGGTGCGACTTGTGGGCGCCCCGCGGGATCCGAATGTGCTGGCGGCTATTCGCGTATTCGGTGATGCTTTTGGATCCAAGAGACTGATGGGCACAGGAGCTGCGGACGAACCACAAAATTTGTATTTGTTACTGTCTGACAATCCATTACGCCTTTTCGAGCAGGATGTTGGACTGGTGTTCCCTTTACCCTGGCCCGATACTGCAACGCCACCGGGAGAATCAGCCACTGAGGCAACACGGCGCGAAATCGTCATGGGAAAACAGCCCAGGCGGGCCGCATTGATGGGCTATTTGGTGCGTGGCGAAGACGGGACGCTCTGTATCGATTTGCCGCACTGGGAGATGGGCGCGCGTCGATATATTTTGCGTGGGACCGCCGCAGATTCCTTCAAAAAACTTTTACCGGCCAAACTTGAGTTTCCCACACAAGGCGATCTGAGCACCGATGGGGATGTTTCCAAGACATTGTATCCCTTGCTTGGAGGTGGCGGGGTCAAACTATCGACCGTACGGTTTTCCCCGGTCGTCGTAGCTGTCGAAGGAACCTTGTCCCCAAGGCGCGATGTTCCCCAAGACAAACTCGAACCTCCGCGATCACCTCCGCGTGGCGGCGCAATGCTCGATCCTTTCGACACCCGAGGTTTCATGACCAAGGTGAAGGGAATTTTGGACAATGCTCGAGCCGAAATCAATATCGAACGCGTGCATTTCACGCTTGAACACCAGCAATGGCAAGAGTTCCGGCAAAAAAAGTTGCGTCCTCTCGCGGCACGTGCGGTCAAAACGCTCGGTGAGGCCAAATTCGACGAAGCTCGGATCGCAATCGAGGGAATCATTTCCGCATTCGATGCAAAATTTGGCCGGTTCGCACCGCGCATGGTCACGTACGAAGAATTCGTCGCGCTGCGCGACATTTTGCATTCGATCGCTTTGCCCAACAATGGCTCGGAGAAGGTGGCTGGTGGAGTGAATTGCGATCGTGTGCGACACGCCTTCCGCACGAAATATGGTGGGCCTTTTTGGGGAAGCGACGACGGTACCGAGCTTCGTGAAGTGGGCCAGATGCTTGGAGCGCTGTATGAGTGTGCGATACGCCATTATGGTGAATCTACCGGGAAAAAACCCGTCACGCCGGAGCAACGAGCCAGCGCCGCCCGATTGATCTCCCTCCTCGATGACCCCGGTTGGGCCGAATTCAACGCCAAGAAGCGTGACGCTTTTCAGGACCGCTCGGCGAAGCTCCGCGAACAATGGGACATCGAAGGCGCGGACGAGCCTTTATGACGTTCGAATCAAAAGAATTTGGCTCTCGAAAATACTTCGCGTATCACGGGTCGTCATGCGCCGCATCGTTGGGATTTTTGCCGCTGCTTTGACCCTTGGTTTTGTGAACATTACGCCCTCACGCGCGTGTGCGCCGGCGCCACCTGAAGGCGCGTTCGTGCAAATCGCTGAAGAAACGGCGCTCATCGTGTGGGAACCGGAGGCCAAACGCGAGCATTTCATTCGTCGCGGGGCATTTCGTACTGGCGCGAAAGATTTTGGGTTCCTGGTGCCCACTCCGACCAAACCGGAATTGAATGCCGCACCCGACACGACCTTGTCGCAATTCGAGGAAATGACGCGCCCCGAGATCCAGCACAAGACCCATTATTCCGTCAATCCATTGCCCCTTTTCTTGTATCCGTTTTTTCTGTTCCTTGGCCGCGCGGCCCCCGAGGCAGCCATCGCACCGGTTCGGGTTCTCGATGCCAAACGCATTGCGGGGTACGATGCGGTGGTATTGGAAGCCGATGATGCAAATGCGCTCGTCGATTGGCTGAAGACCCACGGCTACGATGCACGACCAACGTTGCGCAACTGGCTCCGACCCTACGTCGATGCGCATTGGAAAATCACTGCGTTCAAGATTGTCTCCGAAGGACAAACCGTCGAAACAGACGCGATTCGCATGACATTTGCAACGGACAAACCCGTCTATCCGTATCGAGAACCAACCGATCAACGTGAAAATCTCCCGCCGGAAGCTTTGTACCAGCCGCGGCTTTTGCGGGTGTTTTTCTTGGGCACACAGCGGATGGATGGCGCAGTGGGAACGGGCCCATTCGGGGGAAAAACCACTTGGTCAGGACCCGTGAAAACTACCGCGAATCTACCTTTTTTGAGCCTGGACAAACCGTGGCTCACCGTATTTGAAGATACGGCTTCGCCTCGCCCCGGCACAGATGATTTGTTCTTTTCGCCCTCCAAAGATCAAACCGAGATAAGACCTCCGCCATTCGTTGAGCATCGCGATTCGGAAATTCCGCTACCGCTCGACATTTTAGCGATTGTGGCCGTTGGTGCTTGGCGCATCAAACGTCGCGCGGCCAAAAAAGACGATTGAACGAACCAGTCGAAAAAAAGCTTGACGCCCGAATCGCAAACGGAATAGGCTAGCGATATGGTCCGTCACCGTCTCGAGCGTCTCATGCGCCTTACTCAGGGTGCGGCTTTGGTTGCCGTTGCTGCGTGCAATGGCAATGAATCCAAACCTGGCGATGCAATTACGAACGAAGCCGTGAGCAGTGCGGCTCCTTCGGCCATGCTTCCGACCGTCAATGCGGTCGCAACGCCTGCAGCTGTTTCGGCGACGGCGGCGCCAATGCCTAGTGCGGAAACGGCCCCACCTGCTGCGTCGGCAAGTGCTTCGGCGAGCGCTGCAACGCCGCCGGCAAAACCGCCGGGTGGCCAAGTCGGCCCGGTCCCTACACCCATTCACGTCAATTCACCACCCAAACGCATCAATTCGACGCCGCCCATTCGCGTCAACACGCCAGATATCCAGTAACGTGTCGTTTCAGCTGCGCCGTTCGAGCGATGCAGATCTCGTTCTCACGTCGGAACACGAGATCATTGCCAAGCCGCGAAAAACCGCGATTCATTGGGATGCATTTCTCGTCGATGATTTCTCGCCCGAGCAGCTCGATGCTGCCGCGCGTAGTTGGGGCGAACGCGCATTACAAGAATTTCATTCGCTCGCGCTTTTTACGCAGCTGACGACGCAAATCCATCAATTGGGCGCGCCGCTCGATTGGTCGGGCGCATTTACGCGCATGATTGCCGACGAAGTGCGCCATACCGATTTGTGTCTGAAGTTCTGTGCCAAACTCGGTCGACCCCAACCCCCGATGGTTCAAGAAAACGAATTGCATCTCGAAGTGCGGAATTCTTTATTGGCCCACGTGCGCAGCACCATCATTGCCGCGTTTTGTATTGGCGAAACCGCGAGTGGGCGCATGTTCAAGCGTTGTTTGCAGGCCGCAACGGTGCCTTTGGCGCGCGAGGTGGTAACAGCCATTCTCGTCGATGAATCTTTTCATGAATCTTTGGGCTGGGAGCTCGCTGCGCTCTTGATGCGCGAAATCACTGAATTCGAGCGAAACTCACTAGCGGATGACCTACCCGCTCTTTTTGCCCATTACGCGCGCTTGTGTGGTGCTTCGTCCGGACCAACCTGGGCACGCGGCCAGCCGCAAAACGCACCAGAACCCAATTTTGGCACGCTCACGCACGCCGGTTACGCCCGAGCGTTTTTCGAGTCGATGGAAGAAGATATCGTTCCGGGCCTTGTCGCGCTGGGTTTTCCCGAAGCTACGGCCGCATTTGCGGACGTCGTGCGTGACCTCGAAAGTCAAGAGCCGTAACGCTGCAGCCAGTTTGGACCGCCAAGCGCAGCGTTTGCCCCGGTGAATGCCTGCGCTCAATGCATCGCAAATTACATTCACACGTCCGGCGACGGGGTACAGACGGCCGCGCGAAAAATTCGATCATGAGTTGACAAGGCGTACGAAATCCGATTTCATGTCCCAAATCGCGGGATGTGGAGGGAGTCCATGGGGAAAGATCCGATCTTCGAGCCGCTGGAGTTCCAGAGTGGGCTCGTCGTGAAAAACCGCATTTTCCGATCCAGCATATCGGGTCGATTCGACAACTACGATGGCACAGGGAACCAAGCTCGAATCAATTGGGAAGAGTCGTTTGCGAAGGGGGGAGCCGGAGCGATCATCTCCTCGTTCGTCCCGGTACATGCGCAAGGGCGTATCCTACCAAACTATGCCCGCATCGACAGCGACGACAAGATACCATTTTGGACTCGGGTGATCGAAGCAGCTCATCGGCACGATTGCAAATACATCATTCAGCTCAGCCATTCAGGTCGACAACGTGACGTGCCAATGATCGAATATCCTGGTCCGGGTCTGAGTTCGACGAGCACGCCGGAAGATTTGCATGGGCTCGAATGTCGCGCGATGACGATAAAGGAAATTCACCAGGTTCAGCAATATTTCGTTGACGCCGCCGTGCGCGCGCATAAGGCGGGCGCGGATGGAATCGAGTTTCACGGGGCAAACGGCTATCTGTTCACCCAGTTTCTTTCCTCGGCGATCAACGATCGGAAAGACGAATATGGTGGATCGCTCGAAAACCGGGCGCGATTTCCGCGCGAGATCGTCCAAAAGATCCGTTCGTTGCCGGGATTTGAAAAGGGCAAGTTTCACATACAGTACAAGATCAGCGCGACGGAAAAACACAATGCGCTGTTTCCGTGGGAAGGTGTAGGAAATACGGTCAATGATGCGGTCGAAATCATCAAATGGCTCGAGAAAGACGGCATCGATGCCGTGCATGTATCGGCAGGCTCGAGTTTTCCGCATCCCCTGAATCCGCCGGGAGTTTTTCCAATCGAGTCGGCGGGCACGACCTACGACGTCATGTTGGTGAGCGGAAAAAATACGAAGCGGAATTATTGGATCTTCACCCATTGGCCATGGAATCAATTGTTCACCTGGTGGTGGCGCAAACGGGGCGTTGGGGATCGGCACCCGGAAGGGCTCACCCTTCCGGATGCGGCAAAAATTAAAAAGGCGGTCAAGATTCCGGTCATTGCAACTGGGGGCTTTCAAACGGCCTCGGTCATTCGCAACGCAATTGCCGAGGGGCAAGTGGATGGCGTCGCAATCGCCAGGCCTCTCATCGCCAACCGCGACTTGCCGAAAATGTTTGCCAAGGGCCTCGATGTTGCACCACGGCCGTGCACGTATTGCAACAAATGCCTTGTGAACGTGCTCAAACATCCGCTCGCATGTTATGAGGAAAGTCGCTTCGATTCCCATGATGAGATGGTACGTACGTCGCTTTCCGTTTTTCAGCCTACGTTTTACGCGGAACCAACTGGTGCCGACGTGAAAAAGGGCGAGCAAGATTAGGAGCGAAGATGGCGATGACCAGCAAGCAGAAGAAGACCACGCTTTTCGTTCTCGGCGGGCTTTTGGCCATTGTCGGGATTATTGGAATCAAGTACAACTCGTTCCAAAAACGAAATCGCGCCGTCGAGAAATACGACAATCCGCTGGAGCACTTCAAATACGGCTCCTTGGGTACGGAGAAACGTCTCGGCATTCCCTTACCGCTGTTCAAGGTTTTTCCGAAAATCTATGCTGATTTATTGCCGGCAGACGGCCCGGGAACGGGGTACGAAAAAGTCGGTTTCATCTACGAAAAAGGCAAGGATCGGCCCATTGGAACGAGTCTGCGCGAATTACCCGTGACGCTCGTGGGTTTGAACTGCGCATCCTGTCATACGGGCACGATACGGGAGGTACCTGGAGGCGAACGCCAATTCCTATGGGGCGCTCCAGCAAACAACTTCAATATCGCCGGCTACTTTCAATTCCTGCGCAAAATTGGGCAAGATCCGCGCACCACCGTCGATAACCTCGTGGATGCCATCAAAAAAGACGACCCGAATTTCGGATTCGTCGATGGCATCGTTTATCGCTATTTCGTGCTCCCCGAGACGATCAAGAAGCTGCGCGCGATCGAAGACCAGTTGAAGTGGGTCGACAGTCGGCCCCCGTTTGGTCCGGGCCGTGTCGACACGTTCAATCCCTACAAAACCTATTGGGGAATGGACATGGCGCATGACGAAACCGTAGGAACGGCCGATTTTCCAGCGCTTTTCAATCAACGACCCCGTGCCGAGAAAAACATGGACCTACATTGGGACGGGAATAACTCGAGCGTTGCGGATCGAAACATTAGCGCAGCCATTGGTGCCGGAGCTGAACCTGATTCGCTCGACATGCCCGAAATGCAACGAGTCATGGATTGGATCATGGACTTTCAAGGGCCGGCATTTCCTCAAAGCAAGATCGACGCAAGCAAAGCCAATGCAGGCAAAGCGGTATGGGAAAAAGCGTGTGCGGATTGCCATTCGTTCACTGGTTCTCGAGTCGGAAAGGTAACTCCCATTCAAGAAATCGGCACGGATTCGGGGAGGCTAGATTCCTTCACCGAGGACCTAGCGAAAAAGCAAAATACGTTGGGTACCGGTTATCCTTGGCAGTTGACGCACTTCAAAAAGACGAATGGTTATGCCAATGCCCCACTCGATCGCGTGTGGCTACGTGCACCGTACTTGCACAACGGGTCGATACCGACATTGCGCGCTTTGCTTTTCGTCGAAGAAAGACCCGCTGTGTTTTACCGGGCGCACGATGTTTACGATTATCAAAATGTCGGGTTTGTCTCGTCTGGACAAGAAGCCGAGAAGGGTTTCAAGTACGATACGAGCCTGAAGGGTAATGGCAACCGGGGCCATACCTACGGCGCTGATTTGCCGGCCGAGGACAAAATCAATCTCCTCGAATACATGAAATCATTGTGAAGGACCACATGCGCGATACTTACGACGTTGTCGTCATTGGATCTGGTTTTGGCGGAGCGGTCATGGGCGCGCGACTCGCCCAAGGTGGCCGCTCCGTGTGTATCCTCGAGCGTGGGCGACGCTGGGACAAACGGCAATTCCCGCGCTCGATGGGACAAGTACGCGACGGCATTTGGCTCGAAGGCAAAAGTTATGGATTCATCGAATACAAAGCCTTCGAGCGTATCGATGTGGTGCAAGGAACGGGCGTAGGAGGCGGATCGCTTCACTACTTCAATGTGCACCTGCGCACGCCGAAAGAAATCTTCGCGCGTCCAGAATGGCCGGCGGGCATCAAGCGCAACGTGATGGATCCTTATTACGATCTCATCATGGATATGCAACGCTCGAAACCGTTGGTTGCGCCGCGGGGCTTCAAAATGCCACCAAGAACGAATCAATTCATGGCTGCAGCCGAAGCCGCGGGACGAAAGCCGGAGCTCGTACCCATTGCGGTGCACACGGGAGAAGTAGGGCCGAATGCTCAAGGCGTCGTCCAAGAGCCTTGTGATTATGGTGGCGATTGTCTCATTGGATGCCGCATTCACGCGAAAAATTCGCTCGACATCACGTACATTCCGCTCGGTGAAAAACACGGTGCCGAGGTTTTTCCCTTGCATAGTGTGCAAAAAATCGAGCCGGTTTCTTCGGGTGGTTATCGAGTGACATTTCACCGGCTCGATCCTGATTCGCCAGGAAAATACGAAACAGGTTCGGTGATTGGCAAGAAAGTCGTCATTGCTGCGGGAGCGCTGGGTTCGACCGAGCTTCTCTTACGTTGTCGCGACGTACACAAGACGCTTCCGAAGTTGCCAGCGAGCCTCGGGCGGCGATTTTCGGGAAATGGAGATATGCTTTTTGCGGGGACCATGGAAACGCGCGGGTACATCGACCCGGGCCAGGGACCAAGCATTACGGCTGGCGCTGATTTTTCACGCAAAGGATCCAAACATCGGATTTACATCGAGGACCTAGGATTTCCAAATCCTTTCTTGTGGTTGCTCGAAGGGATGATACCCTCGCCGGCACGCATTTGGGGTATGAAACGGGCAGCAACGAGCTACATGGGCGCCGCGCTCGGAATGCACAAACCTGGTCAAAGCCGCATGGCTTTCGAGATTGATCAGCTTTTTGCAGACACGTTCTCGTCGCACTTTTTGCCCTACCTGGGAATGGGGACGGACGCCGCAGACGGAGTGCTCGAATTGGGAACGGACGGGGCAATCAATGTCGCGTGGGATCCGGCAGCGAGTATGGAGATGTTTCTCGAAATGGAACAATCCTTAAAGGAAATATCCACGGCGGCGGGTGGCAAATACGTCGAGAGTTTCTTGTGGTCTTGGCCATTTCGCCGATTGTTGACCGCACATCCACTCGGGGGTTGCATCATGAGTGATCGAGAAGATGCAGGCGTAGTGAATGATCGGGGTGAGGTTTTCGGGCATCCGGATCTTTACGTGGCCGACAGTGGAATCATTCCCGGGGCCCTGTCGGTAAATCCGTCAATGACGATAGGTGCATTGTCGGAGCGAATTGCATACCACGTGTTGCATGCTCGCGAATTGTCAGGTAATGCAACGACACCGACGAATAGTTGAACCCGTGGTCGTCACGCGAGACCTAGCCTTCAGTGGAAGAGGAATGGTTGTGATTGCTGAATTAGCGGCTCATTTTAAATTTGCCTCAACTCCACCACAATCACCTCCACTTCCTCAGGCAAATCGAATGCCCATGTCTCCCCCGCAGGAATCAGCAAACTATCGCCCGCCTCCGCGCCCCACAGCGCCCCCGCGAGCATATACACGAACACGCGCGCGGATGGCGTGCGCGTAATGCGCTTGCTCGTGCCCGAAAATAAAACAGCCAGCTGATGGGTGAAAACCGTTCGTCGCGTCATCACATTAAAATCACGCGTCGCTCCCGCAAGCAGCCGTGCACGAATGACGAGTTCGCCAGGAAAAACAAGCGGCGTTCCGAGCGGCCGAAGTTCATGGTTCGAACCATCCGCAACATCGAGAACCATTCCGCCTCCCGACAAGACGACGAGCGTTCGGTCGATGCCTGGAAACAAGGAAAAGTCACTATCGGCATCGATTTCGGCAATGCTGATGCGCCACGCGAATTGACCATCGGCCCCCGGCTCGAGCGCGATTTCGGACGTCCAACCAGCACCGTTCTTCCACCGCATGCGGCGGTAGCTGCTTTGGGGGAACAGGATGACCTCGGGACGGTTCATGCACTCCACTCCTCGTGGCGACTCCTAACACGAACAACGACGTGCAACGAGTGAAAATGCCCTTGACGATTGCGGTCCGACTCTGGTATGATGTCGCTCGTTGGGGTTCGGGGCACCAAGATCGTTGCGACAAACTCCGACGAACGGACTCATTTCTCGCCAAAACGCTGGGGAAATCGAGCTGTTCGAAAAATATTTTTTGGACTGCTTGCATTGTTCCGGAAGTTCGGCCATTCTCCGCCATCCGAAGGAGGCCCGTCATGCGACTCATTGCAACGACGCGCCTCGGCCAAAGCTGCTAGCCAAAACGGGCAGCTTGGGCGAGGCGCATTCAGACCGAAGAAACTGCTGAGCTGGCAGTTTGTTGAAGTGTCGTCACGAGCAACCGATAGCTAGGGTGACGGAGCGAGGAATACTTTGGTATTTCGAGCGATGTCGACCGACGATTTCGGGCGCGTAGTAGACAATTCGACAAACTGCTCATCGCGATCAACAGCGGCGCGCATGACAGCCGGGGCGTTTTGTCGCCAGCACTCGAAAGCGAGCGTCATTGCGAGAGATACTCGTGTATTTCCCGCAAGGTAGACGAGCGATTTCGCACGTGCGGCGATTGATTCTCCGGTTGCGGACATGTTTGCGCCATCGGGAGCAAGTGCATGACGAGGAATCATTCGCGAAACCAAGACGGTTTTGCGCTCAATGCCGATTCATTGTTTGGTTCAGTCGCCGATAGAAAACTCGAACGCAAAGAGCGTCAGCTCTGTCGGCAAGTCCAAGAAGCCGTAAGTGAAGCTTTGGCCAGCATCGATGACGATGTGCTCCTCGATGTCTGGGTTTGTACTGTCGAACCCGCGCCAGATGCGGGACGACTCGCCATTCTCGTCGAAGCACCAAGCCGGGTTTCACCGGACGAAGTGCTCGCGAGACTCGATAAAATTGCGCCGTTTTTGCGGGCCGAAGTGGCCAGTGCCATTACGCGCAAACGCGTTCCGACCCTCACGTTTCGCGTGTTGGTCGCAGATACGGAAGGAGAACCATGACCGCGTCCATCGTGGAATTTCTTCCTGATCGCAACAAAAATGGCAATAAAAATGCCGAATTGCGCTGCGCCGTCGAACGACTCGCGAAAACCGACGACGTCGTGCGCATTGCCCTCATGCCGGATGCGCATGTTGCGGAAGACGTTTGCGTCGGAACGGTCACCGCTACGACGCAGCGTCTTTTGCCCGCTGCGGTGGGCGGGGACATTGGTTGCGGAATGGTCGCCGTGCAAATTCGCAGCGATGCCGATTTGCTCGCCGACCGGGACCGCGCAGCTATGGTGCTTGCGGGACTGTACACGCACATTCCGCATGCCTTGCACGCGTCGAAAAACGCCCCGGAATTGCCCGAGGTTCTTCGCGACGTACCATTGGCAGGTGGGGCCTTGGAGG
>DAOMZH010000089.1:0-19966 GCA_035437985.1 Polyangium sp. (in: bacteria)
ACCGTATTGCAGAAAAATCGAAACGTGATAGGGTCGGGCGTTTCAAACCCCGAGCCCTCGAGTTTCGCTTATGTCCTCGAATACCCAGGCCTTCGTGCCCCGCCGTCTCGTCGTCGAGCGCCCGTCGATCGCTGTCGATGGTCATCAACTCGAAGAAGCTGTTCTCGCCGGGTGGGCATATGGCCCCGGGCTTGGTCGAGCACCCATCATTGTCGTCATTGGCGGCATTACGGCGTCGCCATTTCCTTTTGGCAATCCGGCGGCTCCAGATGTCGAAGCTTGGTGGCCAGCCTTGCTCGGTCCAGGACTCATCGATCCGGCAACGACGACCGTGCTTTGCCCATGCTGGCCGGGGAATGGTTCGACATGGCGCGGATTCGACGAAGGGCCTCTGCCGGCGATATCGGTTTTGGGATTGGCTGATTTCGTCGCCATGTGGCTCGACGGAATTGGTTGCCAAGACGCCATTACGATTGTCGGCTCGAGCCTCGGCGGTATGGTCGCTACAGCATTTACAGTTCGGTATGCCAAACGAGTTGCCCGACTCGTCACGATTTCCGCAGGTGTTCGTCCAGATGGTTGGGGCACGGCCGTAAGGCATTTGCAGCGGGAAATCGTGCGCGATGCCTTGGCGCGCGGCGACGTCGCCACCGGAATGATTCGCGCCCGGCAACTCGGGATGTTGACCTATCGAGGTCGTGGCGAGCTGGATGTTCGTTTCGGCAAACTCTTGCCGGGCCTGGAACGTCCTCCGGTGGCGGAATACTTGGATCATCATGGGAAACGATTTGCGGCGCGTTTTCCCGTAAAAACATTTTTGCTCTTGAGCGAAGCAATCGATCGCGGCTCCATCGCGCATGACGCGCGAGAATTGCGGTCGTTGCTCGAAGGTGTCACCGCCGAAACGATTGTTGTCGGCGTGCCCGGTGACATGCTTTTTCCTTGGGCCCTGCAGGTCGAATTGCACCGAGAATTGCAAGCTGCGGGAGCATCGTCATCGTTGTGGAAACTCGATTCGGAATTCGGGCACGATGCATTTTTGGCCGATCAAGAAAAATTGGCCGATTTGTTGCGCATGGCGGGAGCTTTTGGCGCATTGTCCAAACCAGCGGCGCTCAAGACTCGGTATGATGGGGTGGGCAAAAAGCCGGTGCGAGAATTGCGCATTGGTCTGATCGGCTGCGGAACCGTTGGCGGTGGACTGCTCGAATTGCTCGAACTGGAGCAAGCAGCGCTGGCCGAACGGTATGGCGTGCAATTTCGGGTCACGAAAATCGCGGTTCGGGATATCGCCAAGGATCGCGGCGTTCGGGTCCGAGGTATTCCGTTGACGACCGATCCGCTGGAGGTGGTGAGTGATCCCGACGTAGATGTCGTGGTGGAAGTGGCTGGGGGAATGGCCATGGAACCGGTGCTGAACGCGGCGCTCGCGCAAGGAAAACCGGTTGTCACGGCAAACAAGGCTCTTTTGGCGACGAAATTGGCGGAACTCGGAACGCTCGCGCAACGCACGGAAACGCCACTGTATTGCGAAGCGGCGGCTGCAGCGGCGATCCCCATCATTCGGCATTTGAGCCACCGAGCGGATGAAGTCGAAAGCTTGCTGGGTATCGTCAATGGCACGTGCAATTTCGTGATTACGCGCCTCGAAGCAGAATCGACGTTCGAACAAGCCATTGAAATTGCGCAGCGCCAAGGGTTTGCCGAAGCAGATCCGTCGGCCGACGTCGATGGACTGGATGCTGCGGCCAAGTTGTCGATATTGGCGTATCGCGCGTTTGGGGCCTGGCTGCGTCCGAATGAATTCCTGGTCCGCGGGATTCGCGATATCGACCCGGCAGATTGCGACCTCGCCGAAGCCATGGGTTTCCGTATTCGTTTGATTGCCCATGCTGCACGGGTCGGCGAAACTCTGCATTTGGCAGTCGAACCCGTGTTATTGCCGACGTGGCACCTTCTCGCGTCGGTCGAAGAAGAATACAATGCCGTTTACTTGAAATGTGTTTCATCGGGCGATTTGAGTTTGTTCGGCAAGGGCGCAGGTGCATTGCCGACGGCGACCGCGGTGCTCGGGGACCTCATTGATTTGGCGCAAGACAATTCGGTGGGTTGGCCCGAGCCACGCGCAATTCCCATGACCAAACACATGCCCGCGCGTCGCCATTACTTGCGCGTGACCGCGGAGGCTCATCCCGGGCTCGATCGACGTATTGATAGCTTTGTTCGCCAAGCAGGATTGATTGTGCAAAGTCGCGCGCATCGAGGCGACAAAGAACGCGTGCACCTTGGATTTTTGATTTCGGCGTGCTCGGCGGAGGCGATTGTCGAATTGCAATCGGCCGTGTCCAAACTGGCGCGCGTCGAGAAGAGCTCGAGTTTGGGGGTGCTCGAATGAACGCTTCGATATTTGATTGGCTCGATCCGGCGCAATGCCCTGCTGAACGTCCGCCCTATGTGGCAATGGGCGAATCTACGCGACGTCTGCACGATGCGCTGGATGAACACACGCGCCGTACGCGAATTCCGTATTTGCATCCGGACGAACCCACGGTGCAACTCGACCTTTTTGGTTCAGCGCAAACGATTGCATGGCAAGACGGCAAAGCGGCGTTTTTGTTTGCAAGCTCGGGATGTTGGTCGGAGCTGCCGCACTTGTATGCCCGTTATGGAACGACGACGACGGGGCAGCTGATTGAAAAAATAAAAAAGATCGAACACGCGAGCAGCGCGCTGGTCTGTGATTCGGGAATGCAGGCGACGGCCCTTGTTTTCGATGTCTTGATGCGCCCAGGAACGCATGCGGTTTTGATGCGGCAAGTTTACAACAAGACGAAGACCTATTTGCGACAACTCGCAGAAAAACTGGGTGGTTCAGTCACGATCGTGGACGACGGCGATTTCGAGGCGTTGCGCAAGGCCATTTCGTCCAAGACGGTGCTCATTTTCTCTGAGACGTTTACCAATCCTTTGGTTCGAGCGCAGGATCTGGAGACATTGGCGGCGCTCATGCAGGAAGGGCGAAAGATTGCGCCGAATCTTCGGTGGATCATGGATTCGACCATTGCCACGCCGTGGGCATTTCACCGGCCATTACTCGAGCAAGGTGTGGATATCGTGGTAGCGGCGGGAACGAAAGCGATGAGTGGCACGGATCGGGATCTTTGGGGCTACATTGCGACAAACGATTCCGAAATTGCCAATGGCATCATGGATTTGATGGCGCTGCGTGGGGGGATCTTGGATTGGCGTCGCGCGGCCGCGATTCTGACGAAAATCGACGATGCCGATGCAGCTCATGCTCGACGGTCCCACTCGGCGGCTCAAATTGCGGCATTTCTCGCGCAACATCCGCAGGTGAGCGAAGTTTTTCATCCCTCGTTGCCCAATCATCCCGATGCCGAAGCGATTGCGAGACAATACATTCGACATGGTTCTTTGCTCTCGTTTCGGATAAAAGACGCGAGTGAAGACCAAACCCGCCATTATGCGGACGTTCTCGCCACGTGCATCATCGTGCGTTATGCTCTTTCGTTCGATGGTCTCGTTACGAAAGTCAATCATCACAAGACGGTGTCGGAATATTTTACCATCCCCGCGGAACTCGCGCGAAATGGATTCGACCGCTTGATTCGCCTGGCCGTAGGTTTGGAAGATCCCAACGATATCATTGCCGTGCTCAATTGGACGTTGCATCATGGGCATCATGTGAGCCAGCAGGACCTTCAGGTTTGGCAACGCGAACGTTTGGCGTCCTTGGCTCTGGACCGCGGAGCATGAACGAATAGCTGGCATTCGCGCGCTCGAGTGTTCGTGCGCATGCGCGTGAGCACTTGACAGGCGCGTTGCGGTCGAGATATGACCGCAGGTATGAATCCAGATCTCGTTCAGCGCATTGCGAAATCTTTTTTGGGTTCATATTGGCAAGAGCGACTTGCGGGAGCTCCGCACGAGCTGAAACTCGCATTTCAAGATAGTTTCTTGCATCGGATACAGCTGTATCCAAAATCGCGCATCAAGAAACGCAAACTCGAAAAACACCTCGGTCCCGCATTGGGCGACCGTTTGACGCTGCGAGTTCCCAAAGGCAAGGGGCATGCAATCGTGCAGATTGCCCCGCTCACGAAGGAATCTGCCGCCAAAGATCTCGGTCAGGTCAAAGACGTATTGGGTAAGCTCAAGACCCATTGCCGAGTCACCGACGTGCAGCTTTACGAGAGCAAAGACGAAGCAAGAACCGAATCTGACCCCATTCTGCAAATTACCATCGAATTGCCCATTGAAAATCTCATTCTTTTCGGTCCCTTACCGCTCGGGCCCCTCGAGAGTGGCACGATATCGACGTATTCCGAGCAACTCCGGATTGACGACACGTCATGTCCGCATTGCAAAGCCAAGCACCTGATTGTTTACAATCGCAAGGCGCATGCGCAGGACAGCGAAAATGTCCATTTTGCCTGTCGTCGTTGTGGTCGCGTCGAATTGATGGCGTTTGGCATTCCGGAACTGTCTTCGTATCGGATCGACCTCGAGGAACGGATGCCGTGGAGTGTTCGCCAGGAGCACGTGCGACGAGTGGAGTCCTGGAACAAACCGTACAAGAGACCCTGGAGCATGGGGCTCGTTCCCAACCTCCAAGTGATTTTGGCGATTACGTTTTTGATTCCCATGGCGATCCTCGGATATGCCTGGTCTTCACCGGATAAATTCACCAATAACGTCTTTCATACGATGCGGACGCTCGATTCGATTGCTTGTGCCACGTATGGTTTGTCTCTCTTGGTCTTGCTGCGTCGTGATTCGGAATTTTTCCAATCGATTGCCACCTGGAGTTTTTCTGCCACAGTGACGCTCTTGATTCCGGTGTTCGTAGCGCTGAAGAATTGAGAGTATAAATTTCGACGGCCATTGAACGACGAATCGTCACGAATCTTGTAGACAAATGCGTAGAGATTCCGCTAGGGTTGGAGTCATGCATTCCTTCAAAACGAAAACATCTTGTTTGCTCACGGTTACCGCGGGAATTTGCGTCGTTGCGCTCACGACGCAGGGCTGTACCGATGGAACGACGAACGGGACCAGCGCGTCGTCATCTTCGTCTTCCTCGGGCAATGGCGGAACGGCGGGGGTTGGAGGCGCGGAGACCGGCGGTACTGGAGGGACAAACTCAGGGGGAATGGCGGGAATGGGCAGCGGCGGCAAGGGTGGCGCTGGTGGCACGGGTGGCACGGGTGGCACGGGTGGAACGGGCGGTGCTTCTGGTGGAGCAGGCGGAGCGGGTGGCGCTGGTGGAGCCGGTGGAGGTGCGATTGTATGCGCGCCGGGCACGTCGGATCCGCTGCCCATGATGAAGCTGACGGAGGTTGTTGGCAATTTGGCGCGACCGACGTTTGTCACGGGCGCACCTGGAGATACGACGCGCTTGTTCATCATCGAAAAACCCGGGCGCATTCGGATTTTCAAGGATGGAATGCTTTCGCCAACGGCGTTTCTCGATCAGGTGGCGCTCGTCGAATCGGGCTCCAATGAACGCGGTTTGCTTGGGCTCGCGTTTCACCCGAGTTATGCGCAAAATGGTCGATTCTACGTATATTACACACGCAAAGGCGACGGAGCGCTCGTGATTGCCGAATACAAGGCGGGCATGGGTACGCCTGACATTGCGGATCCCGCATCGGCCAAGGTGCTCATGACCATTCCGCATCCTGGTCGTACCAATCACAATGGGGGTAATCTCGCATTCGGCCCCGATGGATATCTCTACACGGGAACGGGTGACGGCGGTGGTTCTGGAGATCCCGACGAAAATGGCCAGGATGTGACGGCCCAATTGGGCAAGATATTGCGTATTGACGTGGAAAACCACCCGACGCCGCCTCCGGGCAACATGGCGGGCGGAGATCCGTACATCTGGGATATCGGAATGCGCAATCCGTGGCGCTTCAGTTTCGATCGTTGCACGGGCGATCTCTATATTGGCGACGTGGGACAAAACACGCTCGAGGAAATCGATATCGAGCCTCCGGGCGCTGGCCATAAAAATTACGGTTGGGATACGATGGAGGGCAAACAGTGTTTCGAGCCCATGACCAATTGCGATATGACCGGCTTGACCCTTCCCGTCCTCGATTATCCCCACGACAATGGCACGGCGGTGCCCGATTGCTCCGTTACAGGAGGCTACGTTTACCGCGGGAAGAACATTCCAGGGCTTGTCGGGACGTACCTTTTTGCCGATTATTGCACGAAACGCATCTACACCTTGGCGTGGTCGGCGGGCAACATCATCAAGCAAGGAGAAGCGACGGCGATTTTCGATAGCACCAGCTTGGCCGCAGGAATCTCGTCGTTTGGCCAAGATACGGCCGGCGAATTGTACGTGGTCATGGACGGCAATTCGACTGGAAAGGTTTACCGGATCGATCCGATGTGATACAATGGGCGAAGTGGCTCAAAAGCTTGTAGGTGCTCAGGGTGATGGATGGGCACTCGGTACAAAATAGACTCCTGCAATGCAGGGCAGAAGTCGACCTTTCTCTCCTGCATTGACCACGACCAAGTCGTCGAACTCATTGTCCAAGGCGCCAAGAACGCGCTGGCCGTTCCACGGTGGTGCATGTGCTTTGATAAGAAGGCGTTCGACAGGATCCACGAGCGGTTCGTTAACGAGTGCGAAACGTACGACCACGTTCCACACGGCTGCATACATGCCAGCATCTCCGCCATCTCTCCAAAAGCATTTGGCACCCACGGAATCTACAATTCTCCTACCATTTTTCGTTTCCGTCTTGCCGACGTAGAGTACGCTTGGAAGCGGATGCGCGTCGTGGCATCCTTCAATCGCGTAAATGCAAGATGCTTGGTTCAGTCCTTTCAAGTCGGCAAATTGTTCGACTTTTTTGGACTCCCACCATAACGTTACGAATCTCGCCTTGGGCGCCTTGCCGTATTCATTTATTGCGGTATCGCCGTATCGAAGCCTGATACCCATTGCATTACGGCCGCCGGGCCAGAACATCGGCAACCTTGGTCGCGCTGAGTACCCGGAGTGCCATTTCGTCGAGTTCTTCTTGGGTCGCTTTCCTGATGATCTGCTTTGCGCGGGTCGAAATGGAGCCAAACCGTTGCTCGAGAAGTTTGGTAAGCAGTTGTTGGGCGTGCTCGCGTTTCCCCTCGGTTTTCCCCTCGATTTTCCCCTCGATTTTCCCCTCGATTTTCCCCTCGATTTTCCCCTCGCGTTTTCCTTCGCGTTTTCCTTCAATTTTCCCCTCGATTTTTCCCGCGCGCCTCGCCTCACGTGCCTCGGCACGGAGCTTTTTTTCCAGCGCGACTTGGGCGCGAGCTGCCAGGTACTCCTGAGCATAAAGGATACGCTCGCCACGATCGAGCTTCAATACTTCTTGCAGCGTCATCATGGTTTCCTCCTGTGGGACTTGCCCGACATCCTCCAAATACACCACGAGCCTCGAGAAGACAACACCATTTTCAGGTACCCGCCAAACTTGTTGAAGGATTGCGCGGTGACGTTCGACCTCCAGCAAAAACTGTCGTGGTGTTCGTCCGAGCAATAATGCCAAAAGCACCAGTTTGGCTTCGCTCGTGATCTTGCGCCGCATGAGTTCGTCTGGAGGCACGGGTCCGAGATCATCGAGGAAGATGCTGAAATTCACCAGATATGGTCGCAGTACATCGTCGATGTCGCCGAAATATTCCGTAAAACTTTGCGGAGCCGTCCAACCCTTTTCACCGTGATGTAACACCACAGGCAAAATAATTGGTAAATGCTTGATGCGTTCGCCCGTATGCTCGCGCAAAAACTCCCGCCAAATGCGAACCATATAATCGAGCAGTTGCAGCAGTGTCCACTTTTCAGGCTCACTCTTATGCTCGTACAGAACGTAGATGAAACCCCGCTCGTTGCCGATTTCTACCTCGAAGAGAATGTCCGAGTACCGTTGCGTGAGTTTTTGATCGACAAACTTGCTGGAACTCTTGCGCAACGTGCTCCATGCAATACGCTCGACGAGTGTTTTGGGCAATACGTTTTTCAAGGCTGACGCAGCATGCTTTGGTATCGAAAACGTGCTGTAAAATAAGGTGTCGTGAGGGCTTGAACGTCTGCGGGGACGAACGTTGTGTGCAGTGCGATTTGTCCGGGTCACACATCGGGTTTTACTCGGACAAGCAAGAAGTGCAAGCGAGATGATTTGTTCGCTGGGTGATTCGTCAAGTCGAACCTTTGTGGCGATGCCGCTTCCTCATGGTGCCTCGGAACGGAATTCCAAACGATATTGTCCCCACGTCGTCCTACACGACACACACACGAGTCACCCCGTCACTGCCGAAAAAAGCGTGCTCGCTCGTGAAAAAAAAGCTAAAATCGTTCGTTAGGACGAGCGCGGCAGCGAGCTGCTGCAAATGGAGACCTCATGAAGTATCGCATGAAACAAGATTGGATTGCTCTTGGCGACGACTTTACCATCACCGACGAGCGAGGTAGTGTGGTCGCCAAAGTCGATGGTCACGTGTTTTCGATCGGCAACAAGCTGACATTTCAAGACGCAGCGGGTCGCGAAATCGGACAAATTCGAGAACAATTGATTTCGCTGCGACCGGCGTACGAAGTCACGCGTAATGGGCAAGTTCTTGCTGTCGTAAAAAAGGACTTCTTCAACATCTTGCGTTGTTCATTCACCGTCGACGTGCCGGGGCCCGATGATTTGGAGGCGCAGGGAAACCTGCTCGAACACGATTACGAGTTTCGTCGGCACGGGCAGACCGTCGCCCAAGTCTCCAAAGCTTGGTTCAGTTTTACCGACTCGTATTGCATCGACGTGGCCGATAGCGAGGACCCCTTTCTCATCGTCGCCAGCGCGGTCGTGATCGACTTGTGTTGCCACGCCGATCACAAAAAGAAATCCGACGATTAATTTCGTGTCACACTTGCGGATTCGAGGCGTTACTCCCTGCATGGCCTCCACCGCAACCGAAAAACAAGCTGGACTGGGACAGCTCATTCGCGACTACGCGACATTTCTCCGGCTCGAACCCCAAGCGCGTGCCTACCTCGCCGGCGGATTGATTGACGACATTGGAATTGCCGTTTCCGGATGGGCGATGACGCTCATGATGACGAATCTCAATGTCACGCAAGCAGCGCGCGCGACCCTCATGATTCCGTCTCTTTTTTGCTTTTTATTGGGGACGCTCGTCTCGGGACCTCTCGCCGATTGGTTTGCCCGGAAAGGAGCTCTCGAACTTGCTCGCTGGCGCTGGAAGGTCGTATTGGGTGGGCGGGCCATTGAAACGGCATTGCTAGCGATTGGTGTCGTCGTCGTTGCGAGCGCTCCACCGACCATTCCCCGCATATTGCCTTATTTCATGGTGGCCGCATTCATGAAAACTGGCCTGCGGGCCACGCGTATGGCGTTCTCCGTTGATATTTTGCAGGAAGAAGTCGTTCGTCGGGGCCCCAATGGTGAAGAATTACTGGACGAGCAAGGTGCTCCCCTGCGGATAAAATCCTATCTCGTGCAATTCTTATCGATTTCGAGCCTCGTATCCACCGTGGCCGTTCTCATAGGTCTTGTGGTCGGGGGCCAAGTGATGAAACTCGTCGACAACCGCACCTGGATTCTCTTTGCGCTCGATGTATTGACGAATATCGGATTTCTCGTCATCGTGTACATGTGGTGCCGGCCCATGAAGGCGAGTTCGCCGGCGCCCGAAGTTCAGACGGACAAACCAATTGGTCGATTCCGCTTCTTTTGGCGTAGTTTGGCCGATGGTTTTCGATTCCTCGCGCGTCCCGAGCAGCGGCCTCTCGTGGCTCTTTTGGCGGGTGCCTGGCTCGTGGAAGTGATTACCGAAGCATACGATGGCAAAATGGTCATCAAGCACATTCTCAGTGGTGGTGACGATAATGTTCGCTATGCCGAGATTGTCTGGACACTCGTCGGAGTCGTAGGCGCGTTATTCTTGCCGCTCATTGCGCAACGTGTCGCCGTCATTGGCCGAATCTTTGTGGTGACGATGTTTCTCGATGGGGCGATGATTGCGTTGGCGGGTCATGTGGCAGGAGCCAAAATGCCGTCGGCGATTCTTCCGTTTACGGCCGTGATTGCGATTGATCAATCGCTCACGCTCATTAGCGGAACGCTCACGAACTTGGCGCAAAACAGCGTCTCGAGCGCGGCCATGCGTGGGCGCATTGCGGGCAGTTACGCGATTGTCGTGATTCTGGGGGACATGTTGTCGGAAGGGCTAGCCTCGGTCGCGGAAACTCTTTATGGAATACCGGGGCTCGTGCTTCGAGCCGGACTCTTGCAAATTGGTCTTGTTGGCATGATTGTCCTGTTTGGCGGTCGCGCATTGTGGAATTTTGGATTGCAAGCAGAACGCGCGTCCGAGTCCGCGGAACCCGAAGTGGCGTCGTGAAAAACGAGAATCTATCGACGATAGCAGATCTTCGTCGTGAGCTGGCCACGCGAGATGCATTCTTGGCGCGCGTGAGTGCGGGGCTGGATGCGCGGATTGCGGCCCTGGGATCCTGCACGTGCGAGGGGGTCGCGGCATTACGTGGGTTTGCCCGAGAACTGGCGATCATCTCGGGGCGCGAGGACGCGCGAATGCCACGGCGCGAGCGTTTGAACGTGGGTGATTGCATCGAAGGTTGCATTCAGCAATGGACAGCGCAAATGCCCATGCCGCGCGAGGAATTCCCGCTTCTACACGTGCAACGCATTGGTGAACTTGGCGGGAGCTTCGATGCTGCGCATATCGAAACGATGCTGATGGAATTATTGTCGAATGCCTTCAAGTATGGCGCTGGCAAACCCGTTAGCTTACGGATCGAGGGGCGGGGTGATTTCGTGCGCATTGTCGTGGAAGACGAGGGCGCAGGGATCGCGCCTCGGGCCAGAATTGGTCAACGGTTTGTCCGTGGGCGAGAAACGAAAGAAAAGCCAGGCTTTGGCGTGGGTGTTTGGCTCGTGCGAACATTGGCTCAGGCGAGCGGAGGAACCTTTCGGCTTTCGCGTCGCCCAGGTGGAGGCACGCGCGCGACGGTTACATTGCCGCGTGATTGCTAGCTACTTGCGCTTATTTCGGGCTTGTTGACGTAGCGATTCGATCCAGGCACGCGCTTCCGACTCGTTGTCAAAAAAGCCAACATCACTTTCTGCATGGCGATACCCCATGAGTTTTGCGGCTCGGGCAGAGATGCCGAGGATTGTTCGTTGGGCAAAACTTCCTTGCACGCAGGCAAGTCCGTGCAGCTTGCCGATGGCGCCGGCAGCATTCGCGGTCTTCGTCGCTGGCGGCAAACGTTCGAGTTCCGAAATATTCGCAATCCAATAGAAGCGTTCGACGCTCGCAGTTACATGAAAAATGAATTTCCAGATCGCGTCATTGTCTTCTTGCGTGATGATTTTATTCGGCTTGCTCAATAGGAGATCCGGCGGTTCAAAGACGACTCGATGGTGGGCAATTCGTTGCTCAGCATTCATGATTTCAACCGTATCGTTGGTACGTAGCGATCATTCAAAATCGATTGTTTCCCCAATCATGCCCGCATCGAGATTCAGAGGTCAAGAACTTTCATTGGCCAGTCAACGGTTCCGGACGGGGCAACCACCACAGACGCAGGGGCCAACAGAACCCCCAATGAACGACCCACGGAGCATCAACCCATGCCTTCCGATGTCCCCCGTCGAGCCTTCCTACCTCGAACATGTCGCCATCCAATGGCCCGATCATAGGGGTAGGAAGGCCCTTTCTTGGCCATCCCAAGTGCGATCATAATTGATAAACAATTTCAAGTGGTTACAAATATGCGTCGAGAGAATTTCAACGACTTTGCTCAAAATTTCATCCAAATCTGATCAAAATTGGACTCGATCAGCGCAATCTGAACCCGCTCGCGTAACAAAGTGCGGCTGATGCGAACACAATCATGACGAAGGTAACACCTCGCTTCTGCCCGTCGTGAACTCCTCTTCGCCGCATGATTTCACTGCTCTCCGCAAGGAGGCACATCGTGCGAATGGAAGAGGAAGCGGCAGCAATTCGAGCCGAGATTGCGGCACTACCCGGACCGCGCGGAGCAGGCCATCGTTATCCTGTAGCGCTTCGGAATCGAATCGTCGGCTATTGTCTTGCTCGCCGCAAGCAAAGGGTGTCAATGGCCAAGATTTGTCTAGAGCTCGGAATCGGAGTTCCGACATTACGGCTCTGGACATCGCCCAAGCGTGAGCGTGAAATCACCGATGGTTCGGCGGGTTTCGAGCGGCTCGAAGTTGTCAATGCGCCATCGAGCTCGTCGAGTGAGCGGTTTGTCGTGCGTGGGCCGGGAGGCTTGTGCATTGAAGGGCTCGATATCGATTCGCTTGCCGAGCTCATTCGGAGGTTATCGTGATTGGGTCGACTCGCCAAGTCGTCGTGTATGCATATCGAGAGCCCGTCGATATGCGCAAAGCATTTGATGCGCTCACGAGGCTCGTCGAACAGGGCCTTCGCCGCGACGTCATGTCGGGCGAGATATTTTTATTCGTCAACCGCACGCGCAAACGGGCCAAAGTGCTTTTCTGGGACGGTACGGGTTTGTGTCTCTTTGCCAAGCGTTTGGCCAAAGGACATTTTGCGGCACCCTGGGCACGTAAAGGTGACGGGCCGCTCGTGCTGACGACGAGCGAGCTGGCATTGCTCCTCGAAGGCAATGAACTCATTGCGCGAATGCCGTTGTCGCCCCCTGTGTACACGCGCGCTGAACGAGTGCTCCACTGGGGCTGAAGTTTTTCCGATTATTTTTCCGCGTATCCCTGGACAAACCAGATTGGCGGTCGCATAATGACTGTCAATCGAAATGCGTTTGGACAAAGAAACCGATCCCGACATCCTTCGCCAGGCAGCAATGATTCTCGAACGCGAGAATCAAAAGCTGACACAAAAGATCATCGAACTGACGCGCGAACTTTTGACGCTCAAAGGTGGGGACGCCGAACAGCTCGCTCTTCGCATTGCGGACCTCGAAAAGCAACTGGCCTTGAAAAACCAGATGCTGTTTGGCGCTTCATCGGAAAAACGCTCGGGGGACAAACCCGCGGCCGGCTCGCCCAAACCACCTCAAAAAGGACACGGCCCAAAGCCACAATTGAATTTGCCCGTCGTCGAAGTCGAGCACAAGAGCGAACAAGCGGATCGAATGTGCGGCTCGTGCGGTGGTCAGCTCGATGCATGGGAAGGACAATTCGAGGAATCGGAAGAAATCGAAGTCGTCGAGCGGCGGTTTTTTATCAAAAAGCACAAGCGACAAAAGTATCGTTGCCGTTGCAATGCGTGTATCGAAACTGCGCCGGGGCCGCTCAAGCTTTTCGAGGGAGCCCGGTATTCGATTGATTTCGCCATCGAGGTCGCGACGGACAAGTATTGCGATCACATGCCTTTGGAAAGGCAAGTGCGCAAGATGGCGCGCGAGGGGCTCAATGTAGATTCGCAGACGTTATGGGATCAAATCGAACGAGTCGCGCGACTCCTTTCACCAGGTCATATCGAACTCATCCAATACATTCTTGCGAAGCCGGTGATTGGAGCGGATGAAACTCGGCGGCCACTTTTGGGCAAAAAAAACAATGAGCCGTCGAAGTGGCATTCATGGGCCATTGCCTCGCACGATGCAGCAGCCTATCAAATTCACGATGGTCGCTCAGCCGAGATTGCGGAGAAGATTGTCGGTGAATACAAGGGGATCCTCGTTTGCGATGCGTATGGCGTGTACAAGTCATTGGCGAAATCGAAGGGTTTGACCTTGGCGCATTGCTGGGCGCATGTACGTCGCGAATTCATCAAGGCGGAAAAAGCTTTTCCGGAGCAAGCTAAAGTCGCGATTGACTTGATTGGCGAGCTCTACGAGGTGGAGCGGCTTTGCCCTGCGGGACCCAAGGGCGATGCAATGCGTCTGCAATTGCGACAAGAGCGCTCGAAAGGAATTCTCGACGAGCTTTTCGCTTATGCCGCAAATACCTCCGTCGTCCCGGATAGCAGTCTCGACGATGCCTTCAAATACATGGCCAGAATTCGAAGTGGTCTCGAACGATTCATCAACGACGCGCGAATTCCAATCGACAATAACCTGACCGAGCGTAGTCAACGCGGAATCGTGGTGGGGCGAAAAAATCATTACGGCTCGCGCTCACGTCGCGGGACGGAGGTTGCTGCGCTTTTCTATTCCTTCGTCGAAAGCGCAAAGCTCTGTGGTGTCGACCCGAAAGCCTATTTGAAACGCGCGGTCATCGCGGCCCTGAATGGTGAGCGAATCCCATTGCCTCACGAAGTCGCGGCGAATCCCTGAATTGCCGTTGGATTGACTACATGTGCGATTGCCGCGCTGATTGAATAGCGCGAAGAAGGCCGCAGTCTGACCATTGCATTGGTGCGTCGCAGGTCGGCGGCGTGATGTGCTGCTTTGCGATTGCGGTGGTGTATTCGCTGGTCGCGCGAGCGTGAAAATCGACGCGAGCGCTCAATTCGTGATTGCTGCGGGCACAAGACCGTGCTTGACGCGCGCTATTGACGACTGGTCGACCTCGTAGCCAACCACGAAAACGAAATGACGTCATGACGGGGCAGAGCGAGGACTTGCATAGCAACTGCTTCTGCGAATCCCATTCATTCGGAAATATTACCCGTCGCGAGCTTACCAGTGGTCAGCTCTGCCCTCACCGTGGCTGGATCGGCGACTGGTTCAGTAAGGGCGCCGGGAATACCTTGCGGTCGTCATGTCTCTGGGAATTCTGCAATGGCAACTCCGAAAGCCTCCGCGCCCACGGCCAAACCGCTCATGCCCGAGGCTCCGTGAAAAATGCCTGTCGAATTAATTGTTAACGGCCCGAATCGTAGATGGCCATTGCCTGCGGTACTGATTGGCACATCATTTCGACGTCAGCTCCATACTGACGTTCCAAAGCGTTTTAATCATCGATTGATCCAGGCTTTCCGGCGAGGCGCTTTTGACGGCGCAATCTGCCAGGTAAGCGCCCGACGTGAGTCCCGGAGCGGCGGCGGCGAATATGCTCGTCGCTGCTCCCTGGGCCGGATTTTTGGCAAAAAGCTTCAGGAAAAAGACGAATACGTTGCCCATCAACCCCATACTCCGCGCCAGATTCGTACCAATGGCGCCCGGGTGGATCGAATACGTCGATTGACCAGCCGCGAGACGTTCGACAAGCCCATGAGTAAAGAGCACATTGGCCAATTTGGAGTCATTGTACGATTGATACGGGGAGTAGCGCCGGGTCTTGAACGTTCGATCGGTCGTCAGCGAGTCGATGATATTTTTCGCCTTCCCCATTGCGTGGGCGTTACTCGCTACGTTGATTACGCGACCCCGTGCGCTGAGCACCGGGAGCAAGCCCGTCGTCAGCGCGAAATGCCCCAAGTGGTTGATTCCAAGCTGAGACTCAATGCCTTGTGCCGTGAGCGTAAAGGGTCTGGCCATTACTCCAGCATTATTGATCAATATGTCGAGAGAGCGCCCAGATACGCGAAACCTTTCCTTAAATGCCCGCACTGAATCGAGGTCCGCGAGTTCGAGCGGGTCGACTTCGAGCCTCCCGGCGTTTTGAGGTAACTCGGCGCGTAGGTGGGAAGCGACAGCTTCGCCGGAGGAAAGGTCGCGACACGCAAGGACGACATTGGCGCCGGCAAAGGCCAATGCGCGGGCGGTTTCTACTCCGATTCCCGAGTTTGCCCCAGTTACGATTGCAGTAAATCCGTCGAGCCTCCGACCGCAAAGTGCTTCGATTGCGGTCGTTCGTCTCCCGAGGTCCTTGGTATTGATTTCGTTCATGTCTACAGATTCTCGAAGAGCGCACAGGGCACGTTTGCCGAGCTGAGCTCTGCCTTATCTTTGCACCGGCGCGCCTCGATGTGCAAGCGTGTTCTCTTATGTACGGTTCTGATGCGCCACGGATTAGGAGCTCGGCAATGAAATCATAAAAATGCTCGTCGATTACGCGCACAACCGATGGATCGAGGGAACAATCGTATCGCGTCTGCATCTGACGCGCTTCATCCGGCGTAGCATTACCCATGCGCCCTGGCCTGAGAAAGGACGACACTTTATGCGTATCTCCAATGGTTCCCGTCATCGCAGAATTGTTATGGGATGGTTTGTCTTGACGCTTATGGGCTGCGGGGAAGAAGTGGTACCTCCCGTGACGACTCCGCCGTCGTTGTACGAAGGTGAACGAGCGGCAGCTCGTTATTATGGCCTTCAAGTGGGCGCACGCTGGACGTTCCTTCGATCGGGTGACGTTTTACGCTGGAAAGAAATCACCGGATGCGAAGACGTGTTCGTTCCAGATCCGGAAACGGGCGCGCCGCGTATCGTGCGTGCGTATGTGCGAGAGAATCGAAGCGAATCGGGTACGACGTCCGTTCATTACTTGATTGAGGATGATGAAGGCGTCAAACGCGTCCGCCGTGACGATATCGATTCCGGCAGCATGCGCATGTTTGCCACCTACGATCCGCCTGGTCCGCGCATTTACAATGCCCCTTATCCCGATGGTTTTACCGGGACATTCACCCTGGTGACGGGCGAATTCGTTCCTGGGTTTGGCAATGTATCGGATGGTTTTTCCACGACGAGCGCCATCGACACTGTGCAAGGTCTCGAGCATGTGCGTCTCGTGGCTGGAGAATACGATGCGCTCGCGATCGAACGGCAATGGGATGCGTTTAATGCCCACAATGTCGTGAGCCATTACGTTGACGGTATCGGGGAAGTGCGGGAACGGACCGAATGGCCCACGATGCCTTTGCCCAGGGTACAAATAGAAGAACTCGTCGCCTACGCGCCAGGATATGCAAGTTGTGATGGCCGGGCGCCGCTTTTCGAGGCAGCTTGTGCGTCTCCGCTCCTCGAGTGTGCCAATGCGTGGGGAAATGGTGCGTCCGGATGTACCGACCCACGCGTTGATTCGAGCAATTGTGGTGCATGCGGCGTAACGTGTCCCAGTGGGGTTTGTGCTGGTGGAACGTGTGTGGAACCGGACTGCGCGATCGATTGTCAAGGTACAACCATTTGTTGTTCGAACAGCTGGTTTTGGGGCGTCGAGGGGTGCACGAGTCCCGCGCGGGATCGGTGGAATTGCGGCGGATGCGGCAACATCTGCCCCGGGGACCAGATATGCGATCACGGCTCGTGTCGATGTGCCGAAGGAACTGCAGATTGTGGACAAGGGGCTTGTCAAGACGTACTCCTAGACAACAACAATTGTGGCGGTTGTGGAATCACGTGTGGAGGCTCCACGCCCATATGTGATAAAGGAATTTGCGTGGGAACATGCCTGTCGGTCGATCTCGTTGACTGCGGGGATAAATGTGTCGACCTCGCTTGGGACAGCGACAATTGTGGAGCTTGCGGGGTGGAATGTGGCAAAGGCACGGGAAGCACGTCGTGTGTCGAGGGAGTATGCATTCCTTGTGCACAAGCAGGGTTGACCGATTGCAGCGGTGATTGTGTAGATTTGCGTTTTTCCGACAATAACTGCGGAGCATGTGGAATTGCTTGCGCAGCCGATCAAGTTTGCGTATCGGGTCAATGCATCGGTGGTGATGGCACCTGCGCGATGACCTGCACAGATGGCGACAAAATCTGCTGCCAAGGCGAATGCATCGATCCGTTATCGAATGATCAGAATTGCGGGGGATGCGGCGTCGGTCAATGTTCGGGCGGGTGCACCGAAGCTTGTCGTGGGGGGCAATGTGTGCCCGCTGATTGCGGCGGAGCGGATGATTGACGCATTTCTACGTGAGGCTTGGCGCGCGTGTGAACGCATGGGTCTTCGTCACGCGTTTGCTCTGGTGTGCCTTCTCGTTACCACCGCACGTAGATTGAATCCTCCCGCGACAAAACCAGGTAAGAGGGTGTTTAACAGGGGTTTCGAGCATTGATGGGTTTGTTTTCCTATTGCTGTGTGACGCACAACGGAAGTCTTGGCAGAAAGTTTGGCCCGGCCAGTTGGGTCATGGCAAACGGTTGTGCATGACGAACGAGAACCGGGCAATTCGCAGGGCATATCCGTCTGATTTGACCGATGCAGAGTGGGAGATCGTTGGTCCGATGATTCCAGCACCCATTTGGATCGCAAATCTTCAGGAGCCGATATACCACCCACGAGATTTGATGGACGCGATTCGATATCGGTTGCGGACAGGCTGCTCGTGGCGGCAATTGCCGCATGACTTTCCGCCGTATGGGTCGGTTTTTCATTGGTATGCGCAATGGTCGAAGGAAGGCGTGCTGGAGACCATTCACGATCGTCTCCGCAGCATGGTGCGTGTTGCTGCGGGGCGAGCAGCGGAACCGACTGCGGCGATTCTCGACAGCCAAAGCGTCAAAACGACGGACGTCGGCGGACCCAAGGGCTACGACGCTGGGAAAAAAAAATCAATGGGCGAAAGCGTCATTTGCTGGTGGACGTTCTGGGTCTCGTGCTCGTCGTTTGCATCACGCCTGCATCCGTTCAAGATCGTGATGGAGCAGTTCCCGTTCTCCAGAAAGCACATCGAGAATATCCAACGCTCGAGCGTGTGTGGGTTGATGGTGTATACAATGGGAAAGTCATTGATGACGTCGCCTCCGAAACCGGAATAACCATTGAAATGGTAAAACGCTCCGACGATAGGAAAGGATTCGTCGTTTTGCCCAGAAGATGGTGTGTGGAACGAACGTTCGGTTGGTTCGGTAAATACCGCCTCCTCAGCAAGGAATACGAACGAACGCTCGAATCGAGCAAAGCGGATATTTTTCTTGCAATGATATCATTGATGCTTCGACGCTTGACAACTTCAGACGACGTCCGAAAAGAAGCGAGGAAACCCTGTTAAACAGCCTCTTACGTCGATGGTCCAGACGCCCAAGAGTTCGTCATCATCGGCATATACGGGCTTGGATACGCACGAAATGAGTCCTTGCCCGCCGTAATCGATGTTGGGCGGCGTCCACCGAATCATCCGTTCGGGATTGTTTTGCGGTGAAGCAATGGTAAAACTATGATATTCGTGCCATGAAAAATCGCTCGGCACGGTGTTTTCGGGAATCGTGGCGGGCATGGTCAATGCGGCGTGTGGCGTGCAGCCATGTTGGAAGTAGATCCATGTCGCTTTGACTTGCTGGCACAAAGTCGTTGCGTGAGGAACGACCGATTGCAAAATATAATAACGACGTCGCAATCGTTCGTCATCGCGAACCAGGCCCGACCAGAACATGATCGCATCATTGTAGTCGTTTCCGTTTTGGCGAAGACGTTCGATCTGGGCGGCCGAACCAAAATAACCCGACGGCAGAAGTTCGAGCTGCTCACGTTCGATCCATTGGGTAATGGTTTCGGGGGCCACGGCCGATTTAGCAAAAAGAGCCTTGGTCAGGTACGAAACGCTTTCGAGCGCGTCGTACAAGCGGCGAACTCGATTGCCCACGGATACGGCAACCAATTCCAGCTGGCGATGAATCAGGTCAATTTCGCGCATTGGGCCTCCAGGATGAACAAAGAGACATCAGAGTCCACGACGTTACAATGGCTGCGTGTCTGCACGCAAAGGTTTTCCCAGAGAAAACGCAAGAACTTTGCCAAAGAGACCATCTTCAAGAGGGATTTTCGGAATCGCCGCGCTCAGTCGCTCTTCATCTTGCTCGATGCCCGCGTGTGCTCCAAAAACGCCTCGAGCAGCGGGCCCTCGATACGCGTAAAACCCGCGGCCAGCAAATCATTCGCGTGGGCCGGTTCTTCCACGCCATCAGTGGCCACCGTCACGTGCGGAATGGTATTTTCAGAAAAACCACTTTCCAACAACTGTCCGTCCGGTAAAACCAGCGCCACGGCCACCGCCTCCAGCTTGTCTTCGAGCCGGGCGACACCAATCACGCGCAATTGGAACATTCGTCCGAGGTCTGTCGGCACGAACG
>DAOMZH010000090.1:0-19717 GCA_035437985.1 Polyangium sp. (in: bacteria)
CCGTGGACGCGGGCAAGGTTTTTGGTGCTGCAGCAAGTATTTCGTCGAGCACGCCAGGCTCGGGATGTTGGGCCAAAGGAGGACCGCCATCCGCGCCATCGACGACGGACAAACCCCCGCCTGCTTCCGGCGAAAACACGGAAGAAGCTGGTCTGGACGTGGTGGTCGGCGCTGGTTGCGTACACGCTCCAACAACGAACACGACTCCCGTGAGCAGCACGGCACGCACGGCGCGTAGCGTCTCGCGAAAGGACGACGCTTGCAACCACCAGGCCTTCGTCCTGTAGCATCTTCGTAACGTGCGTGATCTCTGGGCCATCCTTGCCATCATTCGCCGCTCTCTACGCGGTGGACCCATCCTCGGCTTCGCTTCCGCCATCGGCCTTGCCACACTTGCGGGAGCCACGGCAGGCCTCTTGCCAAGCATCATTGGCGTAGCCATTGGAGCGATTCTCGGTCGTCCCGTAACCACGGCACCAGGCGTTGCTGGCGCTTTCGCTCAACTGCTTTCCGGTGCAAGTGCGTGGTTGATCATCTGTTGCACCCTCGTCGCAACGACGTTGACGGTCGGCATTTCCATGGCGCAAAGCCGGAAAGGTTCCGAGCTTGCCGGTGAAGTCACCGCAGCTTTGCGCATCGAGCTCGTGCGCGCGTCCTTGTGGGCTTCGCCGCGTGCCTTGTCAGATGCGGGTGCCGCAGTCATCGCTCCCAAAGGTGGACCTCCGGCACCTCCAGGCGTGAAAGCCCCTGCCGCTCGCGGGTTTGACGCGGTCAAACTCGTCATCGCCCGAGATGCTGCCGCCGTCGCTGATTTCGCAGTCGCCGTCATGACGGGTTTGCCACAAGCCATCGTGACGTTGACCGTTCTCGCCGTGGATCTCGCGACGGGCGGAGCAGGGTTTGTCCTCGTCGGGACGAGTGTTCTATTCGTGCTTTCGCGGGTGTTGTCCGATCGAGCGTCGAAGCGTGTGGGTACACGCATGCAGGCGATGCAACGTGCCGACACAGGCGTTTTTGGATCGCTTGGCGAACTGCTCGGCGCGACGGAAGAACTACGTTTGCTTGGCGCTCGTCAAACTGCGCTCGAAGAGTTCTCGAGCTCGGCGCATGGCGCTGCGGATGCCCGACGAAATTTCGCCGCTGCGCTGGCTCTTTCCGGCCAGATCAAGAGTGTTCTGACCGCGATGTCGCCGCTCGTGATTCTGGTGGCCATGAAGATCTCGGGCCGCACGCACGATGCTGGAGATGTCGCGAAACTATTGCTCGTGGTGCCGCTTCTGCTGGGACGCTTCGAGGCGATCGATGGCTTGCGTTCGGGCCTTTTGGAACGAGCACCGCTGCTTGCTGCACTCAACGATCTGCTCTCGCTTCCAACGCATCCGCCAGAGCCGAGTGATCCCGTGCCGCTGGAGCAAATTGGTAGTGCTGCGGTCACGCTCGACAACTTGACGTACACGCCTGCAGGTTCGGATCGCGCGGTGCTCGATGGGTTGTCGCTCGAGATTCCGGCAGGAGCGATCGTGGCGATATGTGGAGCATCGGGCTCGGGCAAATCTTCGTTGTTGCGGATGCTGTTGCGCCTGGACGAACCAACAGGAGGCAACATCCGCGTTGGAGGTGTTGACCTCGGGCGTATTGCGCCGCGTGACTTGTCGAAGCTTTTTGCGGTGCTCGGACAAGCGTCCGTGTTGCTGGAGCGTTCGGTGGAGCAGAATCTTCGCTTGGGTTTGGAGCAAGCGCCAAGCGTCGAGGGCATGCAGGCGATGTTGGCCAAGGTCCATCTCGACGAACTCGCTGAAGGACGTAATGGTCGAGGTTTGTCGACGGAGGTCCGCAAGGTGCCGCCGAACTTTTCGGGGGGAGAGCAGCGGCGCTTGATGCTGGCGCGAATGCTTTTGCGTGATGCACGGATTTTGGTCTTGGACGAACCCGAAGCAGGTTTACCTGGAGCAACGGCCGAGGAGTTATTGAAAAACGTGGTGGAATTATCTGCAGGGCGCACGACGATTGTCGTGACGCACGCGCCCCATTTGGTTCGTTCTACGTGGAACGTCGTCCTGGACCAAGGCAAAATTGCAGCAATGGGTAGCCATGACGAACTGGTGAAAACATCGGAAATTTACCGCTCGTTATTGGCTGAGGGGACGCGCAAGGCTGCGGCAGGTCCGGTGCCGAATGCTGGACCGCCGGGAATGAATGCACCGCCGGGCGCAAAGCCGCCAGGCGCAAGACCGCCCGTGTGAAATCACTTCCCCTTTGCTGATTCTCCACGCACGGCCGTCCAATGCAGCATCGTCGCCAACAAACCAAACGCAAGAATCCCTGACGCATTGCTGGCGCTGAAAACCGGCAGCAGATGGCTCACGTCGAATTTCGCCTCCATTCCGACCCCCGCCACGAATGCAGCACAAAGCCCGGCAATGGCCCCGCCCGCAATGTATCCGGAGCTCAGCAGTGTCCCGGGACTGAAATCAGCTTCCTCTGCATTCTCGCCACGCTGTTTGTCGACGAGCCAGCGCACGAGTCCGCCAATGAAAATGGGGACACTTGTCGAAATGGGCAAATACACACCCACGGCAAATGGCAGCGAAGCAACGCCACACAGCTCCATCATGAGCGCCAGCATCACCCCAATGAGCACCAAGTCCCACGGCAGCTTTCGCGTAAGAATGCCGTCGATGATCAGCGCAAACAAACTCGCTTTTGGCGCATCGAGCTTTTTCACTTCGCGCAGGCGATAGGCCAATTGTCCGTTTTCCGCGAGATACCGAGTAGGAGCTCCACCGGCAGCCGACGGAACTTCGACGACATCGTACGACCTGCGATCGGGACCGAGCATGGTCCCCTTTTTCGCTGCAGAATCAGGCAATGCGGAAGGAGCGTCGAGTTTTTCCGGTTCATGCGGCACGCGTCCACCAATGCCCGGATCGATTACGAAAGCGACTTTGTCCGCTTCGTCGACCAAATATTTTCCTTGCGGAATGGGCATCCCCGATTCGGCTTGATAAGCGACGCGATATTCTTTGCCGTCGGGGCCTTTTTCGAGATTTGCCGTGATGGAGGCTCGAGGAATGGGCAATTCGTACGTTTCTGCGGCATGCGTCGTGTACGACTTATTTAGGAAAAGGAGCGTCGTGCCAATGACGAGTGCGCTGGTCACGACACCCACGAGCAACCCGATTTGTTGCCGATATGGGGTCGCACCAATCAGAAATCCGGTTTTCAAATCCTGGCTTGTCGCCCCACCATTCGATGCGGCAATACAGACGATTGCTGCTGTCGACAAAGCCATTGCCCGGTAGTCGACTCCGACCCAGCCCATCGCCAGAAACAACAAACAGGTAATGAGCAGCGTCGCTACGGTCATGCCTGAAATCGGATTCGACGACGAACCAATTTCGCCACAGATGCGAGACGAAACCGTAACGAAGAAAAACCCGAACAACATGATGAGCACGGCCGAAGGAAACGTAATGCCCAACATCGGGGCGAGCCAAATCCCCAAAAGCAGGGCAATCGATCCGTAGAGGACCACCGAAAAGGGCAAATCGCGCTCGGTTCGGGGATGAGCGGCTCCTCCCGCGCGTCCCGCCCGAAAACTCTTGATACCGCTGCGAAATGCTTTCAGAATGGTCGGAAGCGCGCGACCCAAACTAATGAATCCGCCTGTCGCCACAGCGCCGGCCCCGATATAAAGGACATAACGACTACGAATTTCATTGGGCGCCATGTCGCGAATCAATTTGGTGGCCGGAAACAAATTCACGTCGAGGTGATCGCCAAAGAAGGCAATCATTGGAATCAAAATCAAATACGCGAGTACGCCGCCAGCCATCATGATACTCGCCGTGCGCGGTCCAATGATGTAGCCAACGCCGAGCATTTCCGGCGACAATTCACCGCCAAGGCTGGCCCCTTTGAACGCCGCAAAACGATGCTCCGGGTTCATCTGAAAAAACTTCAGGGGATCCCCAACGAGTTTGTACAGAAAGCCCAATCCAAACCCCGAAAACACGGTTTTCGCATTGGTTCCGCCCGTTTCACCAACGATGAGCACATCGGCGCACGCGGCGCCTTCAGGATATTTGAGTTTACCGTGTTCTTCGACGATGAGCCCATGGCGCAAAGGAATCATCATCAAAACGCCCAACAATCCGCCGAGAACGCTCAATAAGAGCACCTTCATGCCGGGCAAATCATAACCCATCAAAAGCAACGACGGCAACGTGAACGCCACCCCCGCGGCAATGGATTCACCGGCAGAACCGGTCGTTTGGACGATGTTGTTCTCCAGAATCGTCGCCCGACCAAACAAGCGGAAGATTGTGATTGACATGACGGCGATCGGAATGGATGCCGACACGGTCAAGCCGACCTTGAGCGCCAAGTACACGGAAGAAGCTGCGAAAACGACGCCAAGTAACGCGCCAAGGACAAGCGCGCGCACCGTGAGTTCTGCTCGATTGTCACTCGCAGGAACGTAGGGTTCGTGTACGGTGCGTTCAGATCCCGCAGCTTCACCGGGTGTTTGGTCAACGGAAACGCTCATATACGTCGACCGTAGCAGAAAATCGGGTCCGGTAGCGAGACGGAAAATCGACCTACGTGTCGAATAACGAGAGCTGTTTTTTCGGCCGCTGAAATGTCGACGAAACTTCCGTGGTAATTCGGTCGTGATCCAGCCCCAAACGTGCGCAATGCGCCGCGAATAACTTTTCAATCATGGCCCAGCGGGGACCTCGTCCGGAAAAACGCGCGCCAAATGCACTCTCATTCATTTTTCCGCCGCGCATTTCGAGCACCGCATTTTGCACTTTGCTGAAACGCAAGGGATACGCCTCTTGCAACCGCTCCTCGAATACCGGCAAAACCTCCGCCGCTAGACGCAATGGTTGAATGAAGGCCACTTGCGCTCCCGCCTCTTTTGCGCGTTCGAGCAATTCAGGAACATCGGAATCGTTGAGTCCCGGGATGATGGGGGCAATGCCAATACCCACGAAAATCCCCGCATCTGCGAGCATCTTCATGGCCGCAAACCGCAGACTACTCTTGGCCGCCCAGGGTTCGATCTTCAACGAATCTTCGTCATGGGCAAATGGAATGCTCAGAAAAACCTTCGCGCGGGCCCGACGGGTCAATTCGGCGAGCAATGCCGTATCCCGAGCGACCAAACGGCTCTTCGTGATGATGGAGATCGGGTTTTGAAATTCCAAGCAGACTTCCAAACACCGCCGCGTGAGCTCATAATTCGCTTCGAGCGCTTGATAACAATCGGTATTTCCCGAAAACACGATAGTGTCCCCGTTCCATGACGGACGGACAAACGCCTCGCGCAACAGCTCCGCGGCGTTTGTCTTGACGACAATCTTGCGGTCGAAATCAGTACCTGCTCCGAATCCCAAGTATTGATGGCTTGGTCTGGCATAACAATATGCGCAGGCATGAATGCACCCTCGGTACGGATTGACACTGAAACGAAATGGCAAATCCGGGCTATCGTTTTCGGACAGAATGCTTCGGGCGCGTTCCTCGAAGATTTGCAGCGTTGCATTGGGCGGTTCTTCGAGCCATTCGACTTGTGTCGACGACCAAGGATTCGGCGGATTTTGAACCGGTCGGGTCATGATTCCCCGTCAAGCCGGCAAAACTCGACGAACCACAGCTTCGAGCGCATCGATGAATCGTTTTCGAGTACCCACGGCTTTGGCGCGCAAAAGCCGATCGAGCCCAGCTTTTTTGGCGAGCGTAGGGGCCTCGATGTCCAAGTCGTACAAAGTTTCGACATGTTCTGCGACGAACCCAATCGGCGCAATCAATACGGTTTTTGCTCCCGAATTGGCGAGGTCTGCAAACGTCGCGGGCAAATCCGGCCCAATCCATGGCTCATTGCTGGCACCCTGACTTTGAAACGCAATGCGCACGACAAACCCTCGGGCTTGATAACGCTCGGCCACAGCGGCCGCCATTTCTCGAAACTGGGTTTCATACGCGTCGCCTGCCGCAATCACTCGTTTTGGCAAACTATGGGCGGAAAGGATGATTGGAATGTTGCGTGCTTCGTCGGGTTCCACGCCTTCGAGCGCATCGTCGATGGTTTCCACGAATGCATCGATGAGGGAAGGCTCCATTCCCCACGCTGGAACGCCAATGACTTGTAAATCGGAATGTTTTGCGGCCGCCTCGCGAATTGGAGCGTGATAGATGTCTACCGATTGCGGCGCCAGCGGCATTGAAATCACCGTCCGAACGCCTTGCTCGACGAGTTTCGGCAATACTTCGTGCGGATAGGGGTGCCACAAGCGGGCGGAAACGACCACAGGCAAACCAAGTCGAGCCTCGAGAGCGCGTGCTTGTGCGGCAGTGATGGTCATCAGAGGCGAACCACCAATCAATTCGAATCGATGCTTGACTTCGGCAATGAGCTCCGGCGGAGCAGGCCGACCACGACGGATGTTGTTGATGAATGCCGGCAAATCATCGAGATTCGCGACAGTACCGTGGCAAGAAACGACGACGGCGATCGACATGGCCCCGCAATGTAGCGCGCAAGGCTCGAGATGCTACTGCGATTTCATGAAATCAAAAGCTCTTGACGAGAGACAGTCTGTTATCTTGAGCCGATGCTGAAACCCTCGACTCTTCTTGCCCGAACTTTCGTCCTGACGAGCCTGGCCTTGCTCAGCACGGCCTGCTCGTCGAATCCCGATGACAAACTCGTTTGTCCAAGCACACCAGCGATAACTCCAGATGGTCCACCATTGCTCGGAGGTTACGACTGCGACCCGCTCGTGCCCACGCAATGCGGTTTTCCATTTCCTTCGAATGTTTGGCTCGCCGACGATGCCTCCATGGCGACGGGAAAACGAGTGGCTTTCGGGGCCACCACGTTGCCCGTCGTGTCTGGCACCGGGAAAAACGTCGATCCTGCTTCGTGGTCGGATAAAGATGGATTTTCGCCGGGGCAAACCATTCTCACACATCTCCCTGGAGCCACTGTGGATGGCCTTCCGAGTCAAGACACAATCGATCTTTCCGTCACCGACAAATCGTCGACGATTTTGATCAACGCGGACACGGGAGAACTCATCCCGCACTTCGCGGAACTCGATTATTCGGTCACTACGGAAGACGACACCGAGCGCACTTTCATGATTCGCCCGGTCGTACGTTTGTCGGACGCTACGCGTTATATTGTCGCGATACGTAACGTCAAAGATCCCGCCGGAAAAGTTCTGGCTCCGACACCTGCGTTCCAAGCTTTGCGTGATGGTGAGGAGTCTTGCGACGCGGCGATTAATGCCCGACGCGACCTATACGCAGATATTTTTGCAAAACTCGACAAGGCCGGAATATCCAAGACAAACCTGCAGCTGGCTTGGGATTTTACGACGGCAAGCAAAGAAAACACGACTGGCTGGATGCTGGCCATGCGCGACGATGCTTTGGCGAAAGTGGGAATGCTCGGGCCCGATTACAAGATTACGAGTGTCGAGAACTTCACGGTCGATCAGAATATGCGAGTGGCCAAACGCATTCATGGAACGATGACGGTGCCTTTGTACCTGGACCAACCTGGTCCCGGTGCGCATTTGAATTTCGGCCCCGATGGCCAACCCATGCAAAATGGCACGGCGGATTTCGAATTCGTAGTGCACGTGCCCCACGCTGCGGAACAAGGCAAAAAGCTGGCACTTTTGCAAAATGGTCATGGGCTTTTGGGCACGAAGTTCGAGGGGCAAAACGGTTTTCTCGCCGAACTCGGTAATCGCCACGATTATTTGCCATTTTCGGTGGATTTCGTGGGCATGGCCGAGGACGACGAGGCTTTCATTCGCGATGGAATCGTGGGTGATATCGGGAATTTCAAACGCTCCGTCGATCGCCAGCACCAGGGCATGATCAATAGCCTATTGGCCATGCGCATGATGTCGGGTCGGTTCGTCACGGAACCGGAAGTGCAATACAATGGTGCAAGCGCAATCGATCCGACGCTTCGTTTTTACCGCGGCGATAGCCAAGGAGGAATTTTTGGGGTCAGTTATATGGCGCTCTCGACGGACGTGACGCGCGGTTTGCTGGGCGAGCCCGGAATGCCTTACAGTTTGCTGCTGAATCGCAGCGTCGATTTCGCACCGTTTTTCCTTTTGCTCAAAGGTGCCTACCAAACGAGCCGCAACATGCAAGTCGTTTTGGGGCTGTTGCAAATGTTGTGGGATCGCACGGAACCGTGCGGTTATGCCCCGTATCTACACGGCAATCCCCTTCCCGGCACACCCGATCACGAAGTGCTCCTGCACGTAGCAATTGGGGATTACCAAGTCACTCCGCTCGGAGCGCACATGATAGCCCGCTCGATTGGCGCCAAAAACCTCAAGCCCGTCAACCGGAGCATCTTCGGTATAGAAGAAGCCGATGGGCCATTTTCAGGTCCCGGGATGGTGGAATTCTCGTTTGGTTTGCCGGAGTCACCCAAGACAAACACACCTCCGCCGGGACCGGAAAGCGACGATCCTCACGACAAAGTCCGGGTGCTCGACGCCGCCTATTCACAAACCAACGATTGGTTGCGAACGGGAATGGTCGTTCCGTATTGTTCGGGCGTATGCGACCCCGAGTAACTCAGAGCGTTTTTATCAGGCTGTTGCGCAAATCGGTGCGTCGGTCGCAACGCCTGATAAACACGCGCTCACGCGTACTTCTGCAAAAATTCGACGAGCGGCCCATTGACCGCTTCGGGATGGGTTAGATTGGCGGCATGACTAGCCCCCGGAATCTCGAGCAAATCCCGGCAATTAGGTAACTTCGCAGCGAGAATTCGCGCCCGTTCGATCTCGATCGCCGCATCCGCCGTTCCATGAAAAATGATTGCGGGCGCTTTGATTTCACTGACACGATCGGTGATGTCATCACGAGTCAGCAAGCATTCGGATGGGTGTTCCAATGCCGCATACGACAATTGTTCCCAGCCCAATGTCCAGGGTTCCCAAAACTCAGGTTGCCCCAAAATGATCTGCGCAATGGTGTCGCGTAGTGGTTTGATGGGACCAGCGACACGCCACGTGTCGATCAATTGTCGATATGCCGCAGTTTTCTCGGGTTCGTCAATACCAGCCTGCGTCGAAATCAGCACCAATGCCTTGACGCGTTCTGGATAACGAAGCGCGACACGGAGCGAAACGAAACCACCCTGCGACATTCCGCCAAATACAGCTTGCTTGATCCCCAAATAATCGGCGAGACGAACCGCATCATCGGCGCAGTCCCAATAGGAGAATCGTTGGCCATCGGTGACTGTTTTGCCAAACCCGCGCTGATCATGCATTATCACGCGATATTTCGGAACGAGCACCCGGAGTTGCTCGTCGAACATGGTGTGATTCATGAGAAATCCATGTCCCAGGATGATGGCCGGACCATCACCACCCGAATCTTGGTAGAATATGTTTTGACCGTGTAATTCGACGTGCGGCATAGCGTCGATCAAAAAAACACATGACGTCGTCGCTGTCAAGCGAGATCCACGAGAACGCTTCAATCCTAGGTTCGATTCAACGCGCGCCGCACGACATCCGCATCCGCCAGCCACCGCGTCTCGGCCCCCCATACTTGCATTGTTTCGGGACCACGGCCAGCAACGACCACGACATCGTCCGAGGAACATGCACTGAGCGCGCTCAAAATCGCCGCCTCACGATCCAGGATGATTTCCACGGCTGAATGTCCTTCCAAACCTCGTTGAATTTCGGCCGCTATCAGGGCAGGATCCTCATTTCGCGGATTGTCCGTCGTGATCAAGACGCGATCCGCAATCGCTGCCGCACGCCCCATTGGTTCACGCTTTCCCCGGTCGCGACCTCCACCTGCCCCGAATACGACAACCAGTTTGCCAGGACAAAGTTTTCGCGCGGTCCGTAATGTCCGTTCGAGCGCATCCGGCGAGTGGCCATAATCGACAACCCCACGTGGACCATTTCCATAAACCTCGAATCGCCCCGGGACCACGTGAGCCCGTTCCAATGCCCGCACGGCAGCGTCGAGCGGAACACCTGCTTCGACAGCTGCGGCCAACGCCGCCAGAGCATTCTCGGCGTATACATCGCCAATTGCCCGCAAATGCATCATTCGATTCACTTCGCCAAACCGCTCGGACGCTCGCAATTTCACGTGCGTACCGCTCCAATCAATCTCCACGTGGTCTGCAGTCAAGTCCACTGCACGCACTGGCGGTCTAGACGAACGCGAGGGCAAACCATAGGTCACGATACGTACGCCGGTTGGAATGATTTCCGCAAGCAGGCTCGACGCAGAATCATACGCATTGAGAATCGCGACGCCGTCTCGAGGTAGGTGCAAAAAAAGCTGGGCTTTGCTGGCCAAGTAATGTTCGGCTGATCCGTGACCGTCGAAATGGTCCCGCGTCAGGTTCGTGAAAACGCCCATCGAAATGGGCCAAGCCTTGGCAAAACCTACCGCCAACGCCTCGCTCGTGCATTCGAGCACGGCATGTTTCGCGCCGGCGTGCCGAGAATATTCCATGGCCTCGATGAATCCACTGTAATCTGCCGAAACCGTAAGTTTTTCTTGGTCCAAATACGAGCCAACCGTCGTCACTCGGAGTACGGGAGCAGCGAGAACCGCAAGAGCATACGCGAGGTACGTCGTCGTCGTCGTTTTGCCATTGGTTCCAGTGACTCCAATGGAGTGGACACTGTGGGCCCATGGGGGCGGAGGTGGAAACATCGAGACATTATGTTAGCGCATCTCGCGGCGAATGTGTGCGCTTCACCCGACAGATCGCTGAATGGCGTTCACGAAGCACGGACGTCGTGATAACTTGAGCATCGCGCCCTCCCGTTGCGGCGCGACTGGAGACCTCATGAATACTCGCTTCCTTGCCCTCGCTTTGCTCGCGCCCCTCGTTGGCACGTTAGCCTTGTCGAGTGACGCGCATGCGTGTGGTGGCTGTGTCGTTCCTCCGGAAACGAATACAGTCGTCAATGCCCATCGTATGGCGCTCGCAATATCTCCAACACAAACAGTTTTATGGGACCAAATTCGTTACAAAGGGGATCCGGCGAGCTGGGGCTGGCTTCTCCCGGTCAAACCCGGGGCCGTAATCGAATTGTCCACGGATGCCTGGTTCGAAACGCTCGACGCTGGTACCACGACAAACGTTTCTCCCCCGCCCCTCAGCTGCGGCGGCGGTTCTGGCTTCGGCTGCGGATCGAGTGATGCAGCTCCAACGGCTGGAGGCGATTTTGGTGGAAACGGCGGTGTGCTCGTGGTCCATCGCGGCACCGTAGGTCCATTCAGCACCGTCACTTTGAGCACGAAAACCCCCGGAGCACTCGACGATTGGCTCGCTGAGGCGGGTTTCAACATTCCTGCAGATTCGGCGCCGGTCATTGATGCCTACGTCAAAGAAGGTTTCGACTTTATTGCGCTCAAGCTGCAACCCGACAAAAATATCGATGAAATGAAGCCGGTGCGCGTCGTGCAACAAGGCTCCAATCCAACATTACCTCTACGCATGGTTTCGGTAGGTTCTGGTGCCAACGTAGCCATTACCCTGTACATCATTGGTGAAGGACGCTGGGAAGCGGAAAACTTCACCAATACGCTGGTGCCCGTCGATTTGCTGGCGTGGGATTTCGCGGCCAGTTCCTCCAATTACACCGAATTGCGAGAAGGTACGATAAAGCAAAATGGTGGCAACGTCTGGCTCACGACTTTTGCCCGCAAACAAGCCTTGATGGCGCCGATTGGGCGCGCCTTCAACGTCAACAACGATTTCAACTTCACCAGCATCATGGGTGACGCCTATGTGCGGCAAGGCGTGCGCAACGGAGAAACGGCAGATGCTGCCTGCGCGAGTGCATTTAATCAATTCGCGCAAAGTGGTCGGCTCGTCGTGGATCCTTGTCCCCCAGGCGTTCCGTCTTATTCCTCAGAATGTGGCATGGTCGCTGCCGATGAAACGGATGCTCGTCTCTTCGAATGCGGCGCACTCGACGAAGTCCTGGAAACGACGCTCGACGATATGGCCACTGCACTCACCGGCATGCATCCCAAAGATGTCTGGGTCACCCGACTCGAGGCAGATTTGCCACGAAGTGGTCTCGCCAAGGATTTGATCATCAAGCCCTCGACGAACCAAAAGGAGGTTAGTGCCGATTTACAGGCTCGGCTCGGGAAAAATGCGTGCGGCTCGTCAGTCGTTGCCCCCATTTCCACAACGCCCTCGAACGACGACAAAGGCCGAATGCTCGTGCTCCTCACCATGACCGCCGCCGGCCTTCTTGCATTCGCTCGAAAACGTTTGGGACACCGCGACCTACCCAGCCTGACCTGATCTGGTTTTACCGGTCACACCACCCGTTCCTCGTACGTATAAAGCGTAAACCGCCCCTCACGCACGAATGCAGCGAGCGTCACCCCTGCTGCTCGAGCCGTATCAATGGCCAACGAGCTCGGCGCGGAAACACTCGCCACCGCCCCAAAACCCGCCATTGCCGCTTTTTGCACGATCTCGAAACTCGCCCGTCCACTCACCGCCAAAATGCTGACCGCATTGTCGCGAGAATCGTCACGCGGCAATGCTCCAGCTAAAAGGAGTTTTCCCACGACTTTATCCACAGCATTGTGACGCCCAATATCTTCCGCATGTGCGAGCACCTGCCCATCACCCGCAATCGCACACGCCGCATGCAATCCACCCGTGCGCGCAAAATTGGGCTGTTTGTCCGCGAGCAATTCGGGCACCCGCAAGAGCAATCGGGCCTCGATCTGTGCGTTCGAGGTCAATTTCGGCATTCGCGCCAGCAAATCATCGATATTGTCACGACCGCAAATCCCACAAGCACTCTGCGTCAATCCGACACGCTTGGTACGCATCAGAATTTCCACGTCGAGGCTCACCCCAGGCCCAGCTGCCACGTCAATCGTATTGCCATACCGAGGATCATCCATTCGCCCACAATGCCGCACACTCCCGACATCGTCACGATTTCGCAAGACCCCTTCGGCAAACAAGAAACCCACGGCGAGAAATCGGTCTTCGCCCGGCGTACGCATCGTCGTCGCCAACGATTCCCCAGCTACCCGAATTTCGAGGGGCTCTTCGATGACCACGTCGTCGGTTTGTCGGGTCGCATTGCCATCTCGGACGACCACGACTTCGCTGCGCCGAATCCCCTTGTGCAACGTCACGCCCGCGCCTCGATCCGCACCTTCGTATTGTAATCGGGAGCCAGCCCCCCAGGGTCAATGACGCCCGAAGGCAAAAGTACATTCGCTTCGGGCCAGAACATTTGCACATTGTGCCGCGTAACTTGCGCCGAAAATGCTCGTCCTGCAAATGAACCGTGCTCGCTCTTGACGATCAATGGTTGGTCCGGACGAAGTCCAAGGGCTTCCAAATCATCGGGATGCAAAAAAACATGATCGCGTGCGGCCCCAGTGAGCGGATCAATTTCGTGCTGAACGATGCTATTGAATTGTTTTCCGCGTCGCGTCGCCAGCCAAAATTCACCCGGTTTCAATTGGCGTTCAGGCAAGTCGGGCAATTCGAATCGAGCTCGCCCGTCGGGCAGTGGAAATACACCGCCTTCACAAAGACGTTCTCCTCCCCATTGAAATTGGTCACCTTGTTTTTCGAGTTTTTCGATCCCGCGATACACCGGAATGTCACGCGCAATGTCCCGACGCATATGCGCAGCGTCGTCGAATCGCAATGCTTTTTCGAGATCGGGTTTGGCGGAGCGCATAATTTCTAGAGGAATCCACCATTCTTCCCGCGCCTCGGGTATTTCATGGCCCTCAACGTACGGACTATAAACCACGCGCCGTTCGGTCGTCGTCTCCGTCACTCCCCCACGATGCTCATACCGCGTTCGTGCCGGCAAAATATATACGACGTCCGCCGGATCAACGAGCATGGGGTGCGTGAGTACTATGTCCTGGTGCACTCGCACGGGCACGCGAGCGAGAGACTCTTCCACACGCGCTGGATCAGGCAATGTATCGCGCAGGTTTCCTCCAATGATATAAAAA
The DNA here is from genome assembly GCA_035437985.1 of Polyangium sp. (in: bacteria). Taxonomy (GTDB): domain Bacteria; phylum Myxococcota_A; class Polyangia; order Polyangiales; family Polyangiaceae; genus Polyangium. The sequence continues at coordinate 14,053 of DAOMZH010000090.1, forward strand.
ATATCGAGTTTTCCTGCGTGAGCTGCTTCGAGCATTTCCGTGGTGCTCATACCGATCCGGGCCGGAGGTCGCACGCCCCAGTTTTTCTCGAATAATTCCGCATTTTTTTCATTGATGGGTAGGCCTCCGGGGTACATGGTCGCGTACGCGCCCATCTCCGCGCCACCTTGCACCCCCGAATGTCCACGAATCGGCATGACCCCGCAATTCGCTCGTCCGACGAATCCCTGAGACAATGCAAGACATACCAGTGCCGCAACCGTGTCACTCCCGTGCACGTGTTGCGTGAGCCCCATACTCCACACGAAAACGCCGGTTTTGGCGCTCGCAACGAGGTCCGCAAAACGCTCCACATCGGCTTTCGACGCGCCCGACGCCGCCACCATCTCCCCGAAATCACGCGCCAAGAGTTTTTCTCGGTATTCGTCGAATCCCGCAGTATGGGCAACAATGAATTTTTGGTCAATGGCTCCACGCTCGATCAGCATTCGCTGCACTGCGTGCAAAAAAGCCATGTCGCCTCCCGTATGGACCGAGAAAAACCCATCGCAAATTTGGCTGCCCCACAAGGCAGATTCAGGAGTCGACGGAATCCAATACTTCTCGAGCCCCGGTTCGATGAACGTATTGACCACGTAAACCCGAGCGCCGCGCTTTTTCGCTTCGTAGAGATATTTAATGGCCACCGGCTGGTCATTGGCCGGGTTTGATCCAAAAAACACAATAATGTCGGCACCATACCAATCTTTGTACGAGCACGTCGACGCCGCGACACCAATCGTGCGTTTCATAGCCGCCGTCGACGGGCTATGACAAAGGCGTGCGGCATTGTCGACATGCGGAGAACCATAAACGCGCATCGCTTTTTGCGCTGCGTAGTACACTTCATTCGTGATTCCCCGCGAGGTCATGAACATTGCGACTCGATCCGGGTCGCTCTGCGCAAATCGCGCTCCCAGTTCCCGCAACGCCTCCGCCCATTCAATTCGTGTAAAACCGCGCTCCCCTTTCTTGCGGCGCAGCGGAAAAGGAATTCGGCCGTGGTCGCGTAACTGTCGACCATCTTGCTGGCGCAAGGCTTCCGCATCCACAAATACGTCGATTGGTGCGGGGCCCATCGTATTCAAACGTAACAAGTTCAAGCGCACGAGACACAAATGCGTCCCGTCGATGGTCCAATCGCGAAGACCCGTCGTCCCCAGGGCGCAGCCATCACACACGCCTCGAGTGAGCACGCGATACGCGTGCCCCAGATTGTCGCGATTTTCCCAGGCAATACGCAACATTTCCAAAAAATGCCGCGGCTTCTGAAAACCCAAACCAAATGGGGACAAACTCACCCGCTTGGCACCTTTGGCCCTAAGTGGCACGAGGGATTCCGACATGACCCGAGAACGATACCCGACTTCGACACCCTTGTCATGAGGTTTGGCACGGGACGCATACGTCCCCCCATACCGTCATTCGATGTCCCACATGCAATACTCGAGCGCACAACCTTCCGTCATGCACGAAATCATCGCCCGGCGATTCTTGCTCGCCACCGATGACAACAGAGCTTGGCAATCACGCATCTGAAGGCTATTTCCGCACTTGCGCACGATAGGTTGACATGCCGATTGCGTAGATGGTTCGACGCAGCCTTTTTGCACGGCAGCCATGCCGCATTTCGCCGCAATGGAAAAATCACATATCGCCTGTTTGCCGCTTTTCGCGACGAGACAATCCACCGCTTTTTCCGCGACGTGAGGACGAAGTCCACGGGCAAACTTGCCACAAATCATTTTCGTATCGGAAAAACTCTCGCATTGAGGTCCCGGGGCGCGCAACGTCGAACAACCCGTCGGCGGAGTACCTCCCTCGTCGCACATGGATCCATCTTCCGCCGATGCGATAGGTGCCCGGTCGGCTGCAGCCAATGCCTCCTCGTCGCTGGAATTGCCCCCGCCTGAAGCAGGCTTGGTCGCTGCCGCGCTCGATGTCGGCGCAACCGCTACTTCAGAATCAGGCAAAGCAACAATCGGCGCCGCAACGACGACCGGCCCTCCCGACGATGGCGAATTCGAACTGCACGATCCCCCGGCAATACTTGCCGTGAGCAACAAGAATTTGGATCTATCGATTTGCATGATGCCCGCGAACAATCGAGCACCACCAGCCGCGCGATGCAAGCAGATAAAAGCACCACCCGGATCTCGACCTCCCCAAACACATTTTCTCAAAAAACACCGCGATCAAAAATCATGTGCCTTCGCGGACGCGGGACGAAAGGCACGACGAACGGATGGCCAGAAACACTGGTGACGGGCACCGGTCCGCCCTCGCGATTGTTCAACGCATGTTCCCGAAAAATCCGCACATCGTCCTGAAGGTTCCCACCAAGGCGGGGATCGGCTTCGAGGTAATCACGAAATAAATCGAGCCGCGCTCGAAACACGAATTCCCGATCCACAATCGCGACGTTGCATTCCCCTTCGTACTCCAAACCGCGATCATTGACGTTGCAACTGCCGACCATGAGAAACTCGTCGTCGACGATGAGCAATTTTCCATGATTGTCCACGCGGAGCACGTTACGATTTCCGCGACAATCAATTCCTGCAACCTGCATTGCGTACAATTCGAAATCGTGGCGCACAGCGCGAATGATGTCGAAACATACCCGACTCCATTGCCCCATGAGCGGTTGATTCGCATGCGCTTCGCTCGTAATGGCAATCACGGCCAGCTGCGGGTTATTTTGAATGGCCACCGCAATTGCGGCGCTCACGCGCACCGAGCGAAAATATTGATCTTCGATGTAAATGAGCTGTTTGGCCTGGGAAATCGCGCGGAGCCAAATGTCGAGAATCCCGCGCTCTTGAAACGGCGCGGGCATTGTCCGGACAACCTGCACCGCCGACGAACCCACCGGCGCGCATGGTGCAGGATTGGGGACCCACGAGGAATTCTCGGCATGCATCACCCCGCGTTCGATGAGCCGATTCCATCGTTGGCGAAAGTTTTCCTCGAGGTGCGCGACACTCGGACCTTCGATACGCGCCATGAAATCATGCCGAGGCGGATGATCCGCAGTTTCCACCGAATCCCTCACTCGCTGCCGAAATGCTTGGGGGCGGGAAAAACGACAACGCGCCGGATCGAAAATACGATGCAAACGTGTATCCCAATCGTTCTGCTTGAGGTTCATCCCTCCGCAAAATCCAATTCGACCATCGACGACCACCGTTTTTTGATGATACGAACCAATGGGCAATCCACCCAAAACCAAATTGGTCAATTCATGCTCTTCGCGGAAAATGTGCTTGTATGTAGGGTTTTTCTCGAACATCACCTCGAAACCATCGTCACCAATTTTGGCAACCTTCAAGGTTTCTCTGGATTTGGGAAGAATCGGGGGATCCCACAAAAGCAGCTGCACCAAAACCCCTTCGACCGCCCGCCTTCCAAGCATCCGATGAATCGTATAAGGAGCGCGTGATGCTGGCTCAGCAAGCGGCTCGGGCCGCAAGAGCTCCATATGGGGGTCGTACACCCACGTTGCAATTCGAATGGTTCGTTCCGATTGGTCAATCGTCCGCGCAACCGATCTCCATCCTTCTTCACCATCCACCAGCAACTCGACTCGATTGCCCAAGGTCGGAGGAAATCCAATCGGAGTAAACCACTTGTAATCGAGATTCACGTCAAATTGCTGACGCAATCCACGCACGGTACCGATAATTCGCTGTTGCCCCAAATGTTCATCGAGCACGGAAGCGTCGTGCACATGCGGGATCAACGGGACACTAACGAGCACCCACTTTCCATCAGGTGCCGATATATGTACACTGCCGCGGAAAGTTCGGAATTCAAAACCGCCCGTTGGTCCGTCGATCACAATTTCGTGCGCGGTTTCTGGCGACAATCGAAATCGATATCGTCCAGGTCGTCTCTCCCGAGCGACAATCGTCCCCGACGGCCCCATTACCCGCACAAATGCGCCCTGAACAACCGCTCCATGCGGCGTCGTGACCCGAAGTTCCACGATCATATCGGTCCGCCCCACTGGATTGAGCCTCGGGAACCACCAATCGCATTCAGCTCCCAGCGCTCGAAACTCCAGGAACCTCGTAACGCCAACCGGACGAACCCGTAAGCCCCTGCGAACGCCGTTATGCAGTCGTTACAATGAAAGGTGTTTTACATATGGGGAGGAAAAGATTCGAGAATCCATGGAATGGCTTCAAGGCGTGTCGCCTTTGTATTATGAAGACGAGAGGAGATTGCGAGGAATGACGGCGAATGATCAGAGCGCGGGGGCGCAACAATTGGACGTCCCCGGTACGATCCCGCCGGGATCCGGGGCAGTCGTGAAATCGGGTGCATGGCTCGACGACCTCTTGGCGAGCGATCATCTGCACGTGGCTTTTCAACCGATCATCAATCTGCACACCGCGGAAATCATCGGCCGGGAAGTGTTGGGCCGCATCGGTCCAGGTGCTGCAAATGCGCGTGAACATGGGGTGAATGGGCCTGCGGCGTTGATCGAACTGGCGCATGCACATGGTCGACTTCTTGCGCTCGATCATCGTTTTCGCCAGATCGGGATCCGCACGTTTGCGCGAGCCGGCGCGACGGGAACGTTTTTCCTGAACATCGACCCTCGCGTCATCGATGATCCGGCGTTCAGTGCAGGTTTTACCCGTCACGTGCTCGAAGAACATGGTGTTGCGCCAACACGAATCGTCCTCGAACTGACCGAAAGCGGCGCAGTGCTCGACAGCGAGCGACTCGAACAAGTCGTGCGTCACTATGCGGATCAAGGCTTTCGCATTGCGCTCGATGATGTGGGCGCTGGTTATGCGTCTTTATCTGCGGTTCTGCGTATTCGTCCGCATTTTTTGAAGATTGACAAGAATCTCGTCCGCCACGTGGCAAACGATCCCATGCGCATTCATCTCTTGCGCGCGATCGCGGATTTCGGTGCTCGGTCCGGCATTCAAGTGATCGCCGAAGGTGTGGAAGACGAGCAGGATTTGGCCGCGCTCATCGCGTGCAACATCGAGTTTGGACAAGGCTACTTTTTTGCCCGTCCTCATCCCGAACTCGGCGGCTTGCCCGCACATGTGCAGGAGACCGTGCGACACATCGCGCAGACGACGGATCGCACGAAAAGCCCTACGAGAACCATCGGTTCCATCACGCAAAACCATCCCGCCGTGCAACAAACCATGGCTACGCACGAAGTCGCGAACATCCTGCGCCAAAAAGTTGCATTTGCAGGTTTGGCCGTCGTCGATGCCCATGGCCGCGTCACCGGACTCATCGCGCGCGAGCGTCTTTTTGCAGAAATGGCTTTCACGCATCGCGGAGGACGACGCGCGGAACAACTCATGGATCCGCATCCGCTCCGCCTCGATGCGAGCACGAGCATCGAAGTTGCGGTTCGTCTTGCTGGATCACGCGACGATGCCCACTCGCACGATCCGATCATCGTCGAACAAGCCGGCCACTACCTCGGACTCATCTCCGTTCCCGGTCTGATGCGCGCTCTTGGAGACGGTCACCTGGTTTGACCTTTTGGTGCGGTCAAACGGAGCACACGGAAGACAGGCCCGAGGATTTGCTCCCTCGCTTCGCGCGCTGCTGAGGCCTGGCCCGAGGATTTCAACCCTCGCTTCGC
>DAOMZH010000091.1:0-19697 GCA_035437985.1 Polyangium sp. (in: bacteria)
AGTTCGTTGCCAAGTTTGTGACATTGGCTACTAATTACCAAAGTGGTTGGCACCTTTTGGATCACCTTTTGGATAGCACCTTTGGGATACGGCACTTTCCGAAGACCTCCTCCTCGCTTGACACCCAACGCGATCCCGTCCACCGTACGCACGTCATGGACTTTGCCTGGACAGACGAACAGATCGAGCAAAAAAACGCGGCCATTCGTTTTGCCCAAAAAGCCGCCCGCGCCGATATATCCAACCGCGATCGCCAGGAAGAGTTCTCCCGCGAAGCGTGGCACGCTTATGCCGAGTTTGGCGTCCTGGGCCTTCCTTTCCCCGATACCTACGGCGGCTCCGGCGCGGATATCGCGACCGCCATGCTCGTCATGGAGGGCCTCGGGTATGGCGGAAACGACAACGGTTTGCTGTTTGCCCTCAATGCGCAGATGTGGGCCGTGCAGCATCCTATTTTGACGTTTGGCACGGACGAACAAAAACGACGGTACCTCCCGCGCCTCATTTCGGGCGAATGGATCGGCGCTCATGGCATGTCCGAACCTGAATCGGGCTCGGACGCATTTGCCATGCGCATGCGCGCAACCCCCTGCGATGGCGGATATCGCCTGGATGGAACCAAAACATTCGTCACCAATGCTCCCGTGGCGGACGTGGCCGTCGTATTTGCCGTCACGGCGCCCGAGAAAAAAAGCTGGGGCATTAGTGCCTTCATCATCGATCGCGGCACACCGGGATTCTCGGTTGGCAAGAATATCGAAAAAATGGGGTTACGCACGGCGACGATGGGCGAACTCATTGTGCAAGATTGTTTCGTGCCGACGGAAAATCGTTTGGGCCGCGAAGGAATTGGTGCCCAGATTTTTAGTAGCTCCATGGAATGGGAACGCGCCTGCATTCTCGGGTCGTATATTGGCGTGATGGAGCGCCAGCTCGAAGAATGCATCGAATATGCGCGAACGCGTAAGCAATTCGGACAGGCCATTGGCAAGTTTCAGAGCATCTCCAATCGTGTGGCGGAAATGAAGGTGCGGCTCGAATCGGCGCGGTTATTGCTGTACAAAACGGCTTGGCTCAAGAAGCAGGGCAAGCCCGCGCAACTCGAAGCGGCCATGGCGAAACTGTACTTGAGCGAGGTCTTCGTCGCGTCGAGCATGGATGCATTGCGCATTCATGGGGGATATGGATACACGACGGAATTCGGTATCGAGCGAGAAGTGCGGGACGCGATTGGAGGGACGCTGTATTCGGGCACGTCGGACATACAACGCAACATCATTGCGCGTTTTTTGGGGTTGTGACGAGCGCCTTCGCCAACCGCTCCGCCAACAAATCAAAGACCACCCGCATGCGGCGACTCGTTTTTAATTCCCGATGACTCGTGATCCACGTCGGAAACGCAACGCCTGCAGTAAAATCCGGCAAAGCCCGCACCAAGAGCGGCTCCCTATCGCCGATCTCCTCCATCATCATGCACATGCCCACGCCTCGTTTCGCCAATTCCCATTGCACCAAATGATTGTCGGTCCGCACCGCAAAACTCTCGTCACCAAATGGAAAGCCCAAGGCCTGCAAACCTTTTTTGAATCGGTCCAGGTTATCGAAAGCAATCACCTGCCCCCGCGCCGCCAATTCTTCCTGCGTGCGCGGATTGCCAATTCTCTCGAGGTAACTCGGCGCAGCATAAAGATGCGCGACGCTTTTTTCTTTCACGAGCCGCGCCACGAAATCATCCCCCTGCGGACGAAAATGCCGAATCGCTACGTCCGCCTCGCGCCGCCGCAAGTCGCTCGTCGCATTGGACACGACCAATTCAATTTGCATCCCCGGATGCTGCAATCGTAATTCCTCGATGATTTGCGGCAGCAAATACGCAGCAAACACCTCACTGGCCGCGATGCGCACGATTCCATCAATCGTTTGCGTCTGCCCAGCCGCCGTCAATGCAAACCGCGTCGCGGCTTCATTCATCGCGCGCACGTGCTCGACCAAGTCCTGGCCCGTTTCCGTCAGCACGAGGTTATGCCCGACGCGCTCGAACAACGCGACACCCAGCTCTTCTTCGAGCGCCGTCACTTGGCGTCCCAAGGTTGGCTGGGCCATGCCCAAAGCTCGCGCCGCCGCTGAAAACGAACCTTCCTCGGCCACCACCAAAAAGGCGCGGGCATAGTTCCACTGAAACCCCGACTTCTTCCACTCCATGCACAAGTGCATACCACGCATGCACATCTGGTGGATAGCCAATCGACACGAACAGCCTCATAACTCTGTCCACACAAAAGCACGCGGGAGTCAAACATGAAGATCTGCATCGTTGGAGCATCGGGCAAACTTGGTCAATACATGATTCGACACGCGCTCGATCGCGGGTATGAAGTCGTGGGCGTGTGTCGCCCGGAGAGCGTCGGGAAGCTCGATAAGTTCGCTGGAAAAATGACGATTGTTCCTGGACGAACCGACGATCGCGACGCGATTCGCCGCGCGGTCGAAGGATGCGACGGTGTGCTCACGGTCCTGGCGCCTTGGGGTGTGGAAAATTATTCGAGCGGCACGGCGCAAGCGGTGCTCGATTTCGCCAAGCCGAACGCGCGGCTCGTCTTTTCCTGTGGCTGGCATATCACCAAAGACGGCCGCGACGTGTATACGACGAAGCTCAAGGTGATCGTGAAACTTTTTGGCTGGATCGGGCGGGCCTTGCGTGTTGGCGACATCGACGATCAGGTCGAAGCTTGCAATCGCATTTTCCGGAGCAATACGCGTTGGACTGTCGTGCGCGGCAGTGACCTGGAAGAAGGCGAAAGCCAAGGTTTGCCCGTGTGGAGCCGCCATGTGGGAGATCCGATTCTGGCGAGTAATCTCACGCGGCGCATCGATTATGCTTTGTTCATGGTCGACGCGTTGACGAATGACGATTTGGTCCACGAGGCTCCCGCGATCGTGGGACGTCAAACTCAATCGGCGCAATTACACGCCCAAACGGCACATTCGTGAATTTGGGGTTGCTCCAAGCGACGCTTTTTGTTAGTGCTGGGGTCGATTCCGAGGAATTCCCGAAAGCACGAAACACCATGCATTCTTTGCTCGATCATCCGCTCATCTCGTCGCGCTATTTTTTCCCGCGCCCCGATGCCCCGATTCATCCTTTTTCGGTCGACGTCGAAGGGGCCACATTGGCCTGTGCGCGGTATGAAATGCATCCTGGAGCGCCGTGGCTGGTGCATTTTCACGGCAATGGCGAAGTCGTCGCGGATTGGGAACACGAATACCTGCCTCATTTTCGCGCCGCGGGGCTCAATGTGTTTTTCGCCGAGTATCGCGGTTATGGCGCTTCGACCGGAACGCCCGGCATGATCACGATGCTCGGGGACGTGCCCCCTGTTCTCGCCGCGGTGGGTACGAAGCCGGAGAACATGGTGGTTTATGGTCGTTCGGTCGGATCGATTTTCGCTGTGGAATCGGCATATCGCACGCCCAACTTGGGCGGACTCGTCATCGAAAGCGGCATTGCGAGCCCCATCGAACGGATTCTCATGCGCGTCCGCCCGGAAGAAATTGGCGCCGAGCTGGCGGAAATGATGCACGAAGCAGAAAAACACCTCGATCATCAAAAGAAACTCGGCGCATTTCCAGGACGAACGTTGGTCTTGCATGCCAAACACGACAGTATGGTGCAGCGTTCGCATGCTGAGCGAAACGCCGCGTGGGCGAAAAAATCCGCGCTCGTGCTTTACGAACAGGGCGATCACAATGATGTCACGGGGGTGAATCTCGACGACATCGTGTCCCGCGTGGTGCGATTCGTGCGAGGTGGTTGAAAATCGCCAAACCGCTTTACATCGTCGCGTTGGGGTGGTACACATCGCGCCGCGAAGAAAACGTCCAAGGAGACGCGCATGCTCGACAAACTCAAAGACGCTGCAATTGCCGCCGTAAACCGAGCCGCTTACGGCAAAGCCCCTGATGGAGGACCGACCGCGATGAATGAACTCACCTTTACCCGCCTTGATGGCTCACCGATGCCCGCCGAAGAGCTCGACGGCAAAGTTGTGCTGTTCGTCAACGTTGCGAGCCGTTGCGGACTCACCCCGCAATACGAACAACTGGTCGAGATTTTTCATCGCTTCCGGGACAAGGGATTTTTGGTCGTTGGCGCCCCGTGTAATCAGTTCTTGGGGCAAGAGCCCGGAACAGCCGGCGAAATCGCGAATTTTTGCTCGGCCACATATGGCGTGGATTTCCCCTTGCTCGCGAAACAAGACGTCAATGGCGCCGATCGCAGCCGCCTCTATCAATGGCTGATTGGCAGCGAAGCCGGCGGAGGTTCCGACATTAGCTGGAACTTCGAGAAATTCCTCGTGGGCCGCGACGGCAAGGTATTGAAGCGTTACTCTCCCCGCGTCAAACCCGATGCAGCGGAAGTCATTGCCGCCATCGAAGCCGCTCTTTGATCCCCTCAAATCCATAAACTTGGCCCGCGCATTCGAGACGCGTTACACGGGCGCGCATGTCCGACGAGAATGCGTCATTACCCGAGCGCCCTGAACTCACCGAGCTTCGCCAGCGGCTGCATGCAACAAAGGACGAAGGTCGTCCCGAAGCCGTTGCGCGTCGGCGCAAAACAGGACAACGCACGGCCCGCGAAAACATTGCCGACCTCGTAGATCCGGGCAGTTTCATCGAATATGGCGGATTGGCTTTGGCCGCGCAGCATCAGCGACATTCCGTCGAAGAACTCGTTAAAAACAGCCCCGCCGATGGGCTCATTGCGGGAATTGGCACGGTGAACGCGGCGCAATTCGGGGCCGAGTCGTCCCGCGCCATGGTCCTGGCGTACGATTACACGGTTTTCGCCGGAACCCAAGGCGGAATGGGACACAAGAAACTGGATCGGATGCTCCGCCTCGCGGCGCAATGGCAGTTGCCCATTGTGTTATTTGCGGAAGGCGGAGGCGGAAGGCCCAATGACACGGACATGCCCTTGGTCGCGGGCCTCGACACGCCAAGTTTCCTAGGGTTTGCCGCATTGAGTGGCGTTGCGCCGCGCGTGGGAATCGTTTCGGGCAGGTGTTTTGCAGGAAATGCGGTATTGCTAGGCTGTTGCGACGTCGTCATTGCCACGGAAAACAGCAACATTGGTATGGCAGGTCCGGCCATGATCGAAGGCGGAGGCTTGGGCGCGTGCACGCCCGAAGAAGTCGGGCCCATTGATGTGCAAAGCAAAAACGGCGTGGTGGACATTCGCGTGCGGGACGAAGCCGAAGCAGTGGCCATGGCCAAAAAGTACCTCGAGTATTTTCAGGGCCCACTACCGACGTGGCAATGCGCTGATCAAACGAAATTGCGGCATGTTTTGCCCGAGCGGCGCCGCCGAGCCTACAAGATCAGGCCCATCATCGAGATGTTGGCGGATACCGGGTCGGTCCTGGAGCTCCGAAAAGAGTTTGGCGTGGGCATCGTGACGGCGTTGATTCGCATCGAAGGACGAGCTTTTGGCCTATTGGCGAACAATCCGTACCATTTGGGAGGAGCCATCGACGCGGATGCATCGGACAAAGCCGCGCGTTTCATGCAGCTTTGCGATGCGTTCGCTTTGCCGATTGTCTCCTTGTGCGATACGCCCGGATTCATGGTGGGTCCGAAAGCCGAAACGACGGCGCTCGTGCGGCACACGTCGCGGATGTTTGCTGTTGCAGCGAGCCTGCGCGTGCCGTTTTTCACGGTGGTATTGCGCAAAGGATATGGTCTTGGCGCGCAAGCCATGTCGGGCGGGCATTTTCACGCCCCGTTTTTCACGATATCGTGGCCCACGGGAGAATTCGGCGGAATGGGCATTGAAGGCGCCGTCAAGCTGGCGCTGAAAAAGCAGCTCGCGGCAATTGAAAGCGCCGAGGATCGCGAACAAATGTTTCAAATGGCCGTGAATTATGCGTACGACCGCGGCAAAGCAATCAGCATGGCGAGTTATTTGGAAATCGATGCCGTGATTGATCCATCGGAAACGCGCCCCTGGATCTTGCGAGCTTTGAAATCCGTGCCGCCGCTCGGTCCGCGAAAAGCATTCATCGATACGTGGTGAAACGACATCGCCCGCCTCTTTGCGCATCCATATGTCATGCGCGCACGTAACGAGATATTTGGATGTCGGCTGAAACGTCGTTGCAATGATCGTTACCAGCCATCGATTCTGCAGCGAGAACGATGGTGTTTTTTCATGGGCGTCCTGCGAAGGATTGACACCTATCTTTGTTCGTGTTTTAAGTGCAGTTGGGACATTCCACGAAGTTCACACGGTTGCCCGAGGAGTTGCTACATGGCCACATTTGTTCTCGTACACGGCGCATTTATTGGGGGTTGGGCGTTCAGTCGTGTGCTTCGGCTGCTTCGAGCGGCCGGTCATGAAGCGCATGCGCCGACGCTCACGGGTATTGGCGAACGCTCCCACCTGCTCAACGCTGACGTTGGGCTTGCCACCCACGTGCTCGATGTCGTGAACCTCATCAAATATGAGGATTTGCGCGACGTGATTCTCGTGGGACACAGTTATGCGGGTACGGTCGTGACAAACGTGGCGGATCGCGTTCCCGACCGAGTATCGCAGATCGTGTATCTCGATTCGCAGATCGCGACGCACGGCCAGAATGCAATGGGGCAATCGCCGGGCAATACAGCGGAAAAACTCGGGAGCATGACGGAAAGCGCGGGGCCGCAAATGCTCCCGCCCATATCGCTCGAGGCCATGGGTATATTCGAAGCGGCGGATCGGGCTTGGGTCGAACCGAAGCTAGTGCCTTTGCCCATGAAATGTTTGCTCGACGCGAGCCATTTCGACCATGGTGCTCCGCAAATGCCGCAACATTACGTCATTTGTACCGAGCGCGAGAGCATGGTCGCGTTTTTCAAGGGTGATCCACTCGCGGGATTCGTGGAGAAGGCGCGCAACGAGAATTTCCGATTTCACGAGATTGCGTCGGGACACCATCCCATGATTACGCATCCCAAAGAGCTTGTGGCATTGCTCGAAAGCATTGCGGCATTGCGACCTGTTTGACCCCGAACCGGGACGGCTGTCATCGTGACGAGTGTGGTCGAGTATCTTCCCTCTTCCGCCGCTGCCGGCGACGAGCCCGCTTTGTTGCGCGATATCGTGCTGGAACTCGAGGCTCGTTTCAAGAGTCTCACGGATGGTTTGGACGTCGGGGTCATTATTCACGGGCCCGACACAGCCATTCTGTTTGGCAATCCACGCGCGGAAGAATTGCTGGGCGCATCGATGGAGCAATTGCGTGGAAAGACCTCATTCGATCCTCGGTGGCGCGCGCTTCGCGCCGATGGCCTTGACTTTCCAGCCCCAGAACGTCCGACAGCCATGGCGTTCAAGACCAAACGGGCGCAGCGGGGCATTACCGTGGGTATCCATCGTCCGGAAATGGATGATCGGGTATGGCTGCTCGTGAGTGCCATTCCGCAATTGAACCCGGATGGCACCATTCGCCAGGTCGTTGCGACGTTTACCGATGTGACCGCACAGAAATTGCAGCAGGAGAAAATCCAAGAGCAATCCGAGTTGATTTTGGAGCTCAGCGTTCCCTTCATTCCGATTACCTCGACCGTGGCCTTGATGCCCGTCGTCGGAGTATTGGATGCGGCACGGGCGCGACGCATGCTCGATGTTGCGCTCACGGGAACGACTTCGGAAGGCGCGCGCACGGTCATTCTCGATATGACCGGAGTCCCGACCATTACCGATGAAGCCGTACCCGAGCTTGGTCGAGTCGCGGATGCATGCCGCCTGGTGGGCGCGGAAGTCGTGATCACGGGATTACGCGGCGAGCCCGCCAGGATGCTCACGGCGGGCAACGTAGACCTTTCGGGGATCAAAACGCTGCCCCGACTCAATCTCGCCATCAGCACGATTCTTACACAACACGGTCGTCGGCGATAAATGCCCACGAAAGCCTACGATTGCAGGCAGTCTCCGAATTCGGACCAGGTTCTTCCCACCATTTCGCCCAATGTTAGGATCCACCGCTTGGTGTCGCGCGAAGACTCGGATCATTCCACGCCGTGCCCTCCACCACGTGTTTTCGATAAAGCCGGCTTTGCTTGATCATATTCCACGCCAAAACCCCGACGACTTTGCCATGTTTTCCATATGCCGCCGTGAATTGACGATTGGCTGGATCGCCTTCGAGAATGGCGACTTCCGCGTCGGGCGAGATGAACCCATGCATTTGAATCTTCGTGTCGAATTGGTCGGTCCAGAAAAACGGCACCGGCACGTAGGGTCGATCCTTGCCCATGATGTTGCCCGCCACCGCCATGGCTTGTTCGACCGCATTGCTGCGGTTTTCGAGGCGCAAGCTCGCGCCGAGTCCCTGATGGTACCAGCGCGCGACGTCCCCCACAGCGTAAATACCTTCGGCCGCTAAGCACCGAGAATCACAAATGATTCCGTCGCCCAATTCGAGTCCACTTTCGGCGAGCCAACCAATGGCCGGTTTGGATCCAATAGCCACGACAACGATATCGGCGGGCAAAACTTCGCCCCCTTTCAGCTGCACCCCAGATACACGCCCTTGTTCCGCGACAAATGCTTCGACGCCCAACCCGAGGCGCAAAGCAACCCCTTTCTCTGTATGCAATCGAGCCAATTGTTCGCCAACGAGGCGCCCTAATTGCATCCCGAGGGGCAATTCTTGCGGGCCGACCAGCGTCACCGACAAACCCATCGCGCGCGCTGTTGCGGCAATCTCGGTTCCAAGCACCCCATCACCCACGACCACCAAGCGCGAATGCGCCAGCAAATCGGCCCGTAAAGCGACGCATTCATCGACCGTTCGTAGAATATGCACACCCGTCAATGCAGGTTGCCCGGGAAATTGCCGCGGCTCGAGCCCTGTCGCCAGCACGATGACGTCAGCTCGAAAACTGCGCCCCGCAGCCGTGAACACTTCCCGCGCCCGTACGTCGAGACGAACTGCAGGTTCATCGAGCGCGAGCTGTACATGGAGTTTTTCCAAGGCGGCGGCGGACCGCAATTCGGCCTTGGTGGGTTCCCATTCGCCGGCGAGCACTTTTTTGGACAGAGGCGGTCGATCGTAGGGCAAATGGCGTTCGGCCCCAAGAAGCACCAAACTGCCTGCATACCCCTCGCGTCGCAACGCTTCTGCAACGGACAAACCACCCAAAGAAGCACCAACGACAAGGACGCTCGACGGTGTATGCATACGTTTTCGATACTGCCTTCCTGCGCGTCAACGATACGTGAAAGCGTTCGAATCGACCACCCAAAAAAGTCAAACCAATTTCGTGACCGGAGAAACGTTGGCAACGTCGCGACAATCCTGATGGCCCAGGAGGCGGTTGGTTGGGAGGGTCGTGTTGTTCGAAGACACTGGACGTCGAGATCGGTTTTGGGATAGGGTGCGTGCGCCACAATCTGTACGTTCGTCCCCCCAAACGCCAACCGTCTGGTTCGCAGAGGAGTCGTTTCGATGAAAGCTGTTGGATATACGGAATCGGGATCCATTGATCGAGCCGATGCGCTCATTGACCTCGACTTGCCCATTCCCGAGCCTGGGCCGAAGGATCTGCGGGTGAAGATTTCAGCGGTTTCGGTCAATCCGGTGGACACGAAAATACGTCGCAATCGCGCGCCGAAACCGGGCGTACCGGAGGTGCTCGGATGGGATGCAGTCGGTGTCGTCGACGCTTTTGGTGCGGAAGTCAAGGGTTTTTCCCTGGGCGATCGCGTGTATTATGCCGGGGCGATCAACCGTCCGGGAACGAATTCCGAATATCACGTGGTCGACGCGCGAATTGTTGGTCACGCGCCGAAAAACCTTTCGGATATCGAAGCAGCGGCGCTTCCGCTGACCACGATTACCGCATGGGAAATGCTTTTTGATCGTTTGGGCGTGGCACGTGGCGGGGGCGAAGGGCAGCGACTTTTGATCATTGGCGCAGCCGGAGGCGTCGGATCGATTCAAATTCAACTAGCTCGAAAACTCACGAAATTAACCATCATTGCCACGGCGAGTCGTCCGGAAACGCAGGCTTGGTGCCGGGAACTAGGCGCGCATCACGTGATTGACCACACGAAGCCATTTGGACCGCAATTGGCCGATGCGGGCGTACCCCATTGCGAATACATCGCAGCACTGACGCAATCCGACGAGCATTGGATGACCATCGTCGAAAGCGCGGCGCCCCAAGGCAAGATTTGTCTCATTGACGATCCGCCCAAGCCACTCGATATCATGGCTCTGAAGCGCAAGAGTTTGGCCTTGATTTGGGAATTGATGTACACGCGTTCGCTTTACGAAACGCCAGACATGGGCGAGCAGGGGGCATTGCTCGACGAAGTCGCGAAAATGGTGGATGAAGGCAGCGTGCGCACGACCGTGACCGAAACGGGATCGCCCATCAATGCGGAGAATTTGCGCAAAGCCCATGCTCAGATCGAGAGCGGTAAGGTTCGTGGCAAAATCGTACTTCACGGATTCTAGGTACCGCGTTCCAGAAGTTTGTGACCGTCAAGCATCGACCAATCCCACGCGCGGGCTTTGACCCAATGCGACGTTTCGCTTAGACAAACGGTCACGAGCTTGCGGCGTGCTGCACCAAGCCACGCTCTGGCCATTGAATTGATTGCTTCCCACCCAACATCGTCCCAATTGGCCTCCGCCCACCAAGCACACATGGAGCTGATTTGCAATACGCAAGATTGCCTATCTCATGTGCGATTGGTTTCAGAACCTCGCGAAACGAGGGGAAAAATCGGGTTCACATAGCAAAAAATTGGTAACAATTGAATGCCTCAAACGTTCTGGCAACAAAGGGCCCGGAGCAACGAAACGTACCGCCAAGTGCACGCGGGGTGGTAACGACGATTATCACCATGTGGGCATGAAATCCAAACGGACGATAGTTTCGTAGTTCGCCGCAAAATTTCATTGCCGCAGCGACGAAGCTCGGTGCAAGGTGAAGCTATGGTGGTGGTGGAACAGGAAAGCGAGCGATTCGAGCGTTTGGAATTAGCTGGCCGAGGGGGGATGAGCACCGTCTACCGCGCACTGGATCGCACGACGAAACAGGTCGTTGCGATGAAGGAGCTGCTCGATGCGGGCGGTGAATCCGTACGTCGATTTTTCAATGAAGTGCGGGTGCTCGAGGAAATCGAACATCCGCACGTGGTTCGATACGTTGCGCATGGTCTCGGCCCCGATGAAATTCCCTATTTGGTCATGGAGTGGCTGGAGGGGACGAATTTGGCAGATCGATTGTCGAATATGGGGAGGCTCAGCGTATTGGATACGGTGAATCTAGGGCGGCGGGTCGCGAGTGCGTTGGGGTTGGCGCACCGTCGGGGCGTTGTTCATCGAGACATCAAACCGAGCAATATCTTCTTGCCACAAGGCGATGTCCAGCAGGTCAAGGTGCTCGACTTTGGCATTGCGCGTCTGGACCGATCGACGACGATCGTCACGCAAACAGGGACGATCGTTGGAACGCCAGGATACATGGCGCCGGAGCAGGCCAAAGGGGATCGAACCACGCTCGATGCGCGAGCGGACGTCTTTTCATTGGGTTGTGTGCTCTTTGAATGTTTAACGGGCAAACCCGCATTTCAAGCGACGCATGTCATGGCCCTTTTGGCCAAGTTATTGTTGGACGAACCCCCTCGGGTACGCGAGTTACGCCCGGACGTACCCGTTTAGCTTGACGACCTGATCCATCGGATGCTCGCAAAGGACCCGGACCAGCGCCCGGCAACCTGCGAAGAGGTCGTGGCGAGGCTCGATACCGTCGAAGATTGGAACATGACCGCTGCGGCGCCGAGTTTGGGGGCTTCGGAATCGCTGACCCACGCGGAAAAACGATTGGTTTCGGTCGTGGTGATTGCCCCGCCCATCGTCACGAATTCGCATGTGACTCAAGAAACGGTCGAAGATCAACCGCCTGGCGCGCACGATCGGAATGCGCCAGGAAAACTCTTGGAATCGATTCGTCGTGTCGCTCGCAGCTTTGGGGCCAAGGTCGAGGAAATCGGGCAAGGAACGTTCGTCACGCTGCTGGTGGGAACGGGACCCGCCACCGATCAAGTGGCGAATGCGGCGCGTTGTGCGTTGCGAATGCAATGGCTGTTGCCCGACCATCCCCTCGTGCTGCTGACCAAGCGGGGGGAAAATACCCAAAGAATTCCGATCGGCGATGTATTCGAACATGCCGCATCGATGTTGCAAAAAATCGAAGTCTCGGAGCAAGAAGCGACCATTGCCATTGATGAAGTAACCCAAGCATTGTTGGATGTTCGGTTCGATGTTCGTCATGAATCGGGGCGGGTCGTACTACGCGGCGAACGCGACGTCGGCGTGCAAGCCCGCACGCTCCTGGGAAAACCGAGTCCGTTTGTCGGGAGAGACCGCGAACTGCGGCATTTGCTGGACCTCGTGCATGACGCCCTCGAAGAAAGTTGGTCGTCCGCGGTGCTCGTGACCGGAGAGGCAGGTATCGGAAAGTCTCGATTGCGCGTCGAATTCGTGCATCGCGTACAAAACACGCTTCCCCAGGTGATCACCGCCATTGGTCGCGGCGATTCGGTGAGTGCGGGCTCGGCCTTTTCGCTCGTGGCCTCGTCATTCCGAAGCACACTCGGCGTTGCTCTCGACGAACCTGTCGAAAGTCGGCGGAGCAAGCTATCGGCCATGGTGAGTCGTTATTTTTCGGGCGATGACCTCTGGCGAGTGGCCGGTTTTCTTGGCGAAATGATCGGCATTCCCTTGGCCGACGAGAACGACCCTCGGGTCCGGGCTGCGCGGCAAAACCCAGCAATCATGGCGGATCGGATCCAAGCCGCATACGTGGACCTCATTCGCGCCGCGGTCGCGTCCAATCCAGTCTTATTGGTGCTCGAGGATCTGCAATGGGGTGATGGTCCGTCGATAAAGCTGATCGACGCCGCATTGCGTGAATTGTCCGACAAACCATTTTTGGTGGTCGCGTTTGCCCGCCCCGAAGTCCACGAGGTTTTTCCCAACGTTTGGGCCTCACGCAACGTGCACACGATTCCACTGGCCGGATTGACTCGGCGGAGCGCAGAAACCTTGGTCAAAACAATGCTCGGCGAGACGACGCAAAGTCGCACGATCGCCGATATCGTGGAGCGATCGGGGGGAAATGCGTTTTACCTGGAAGAACTCATCCGCGCCGTCAATGACGGACGTGGTGACTCGCTCCCGGAAACTGTCTTGGGCATGGTCGAGGCCCGAATTGCAGCGCTCGATTCCGATGCTCGACGACTATTGCGTGCAGCAAGCGTTTTTGGCGAAACGTTTTGGGAACGGGCGCTCGATGAAGTGTTGCACGGCGATGCGACGACCAAACTCACGACCCATCTCGAACATCTTTGCCGTGCCGAATTGATTAGCCGGCGAGGTTCGAGTCGTTTTCTCGGCGAGCACGAATATGGTTTTCGACACGCACTCGTGCGGGAGGCTGCTTATGCAATGCTGACCGATAACGATCGGTCCGTTGGTCACGATCGCGCCGGAGAGTGGCTCATTCGCGCGGGCGAGCAGGATTCCATGGTGTTGGCCGGGCATTTCGAGCGTGGGACGGCGCCGATGAAGGCCGCAATTCATTATGCGAAAGCTGCCGAGCAAGCAATGTGCGGGGCAGATCTGGAAACAGCCATCAAGCGCGCCGAACGGGGCGTGGCTTGTGGGGCCGAAGGCGACGCCCTCGTGGCTCTGCGTTATGTCATTTCGGCGTCTTGCACCCTGACGGCTGAATACACCAAAGCCTACGAAAATTCACAGCTTTTGCTCGCCAATCCGGCTCTTCATGGTTTGGGCCGAGCGAGGGCCATTGGTTATTCCATAACGAGCGCCATCGTCCTCGGGAAAGTGGAAGTTTTCGGCGGATTGATTGCCGAAATTCTCGCCCTCGAACCAGGTCCCGAGGCCGTCGCCATCGTGGCCCATGCCTTGTATATGGCCGTCATTACGTTGCTTCTCGCGGGTCACGGCGGCGGAACGCCACCTTTGTTGTTACGCCTGGACGAACTCGCCGCCCAATACCCCAACGATTTGCTGACGGTTGCGTGGCAACACACGGCGCGTATGCATTCGACCCGCGAAACCGATTACGACCCATGGCAAGCGCGAGAGCACAATCGGACGAGCGTGACGCTCTTCGAACATGTTGGGGCGCGGCAAAATTTGGCTATCTACAATGCGCATTTAGGTTTGTCGCACATGTCGTTGGCCGCGTTTGGCGAGGCCGAGAAAATGTTCGATGCCGTCTTGGCGACAAGCGATGCCGGTAACCTCGCGCGTATGTACGCGACCTATTACAAGACCGCCTTGTGCCTCGAAACAGGGCGACACGATGAGGCTTTGGCGCTCTCGACGGGGCTCGCCAAAGACGCTTTGCAAGCAACCGATTACCTCTTGCTTTGGTGCGCGCAATTGGCGACGGCCCAGGTGCTCACGGCCCATGACAAACTGGACGACGCGAATGCAATTCTGGATGGATTGGGCGAAACCAATGCATTCTTGCCTTTCTTGAAGGCTCGACTCTTGTCGCTCCGCTCGGAAATTCGTCGGCGTCAGGGACGACATCAAGAAGCCGTGCAGGCCGCGGAAGATTCGGTCGCCGTAGGTCGCGCCGGAC
This sequence comes from Polyangium sp. (in: bacteria), assembly GCA_035437985.1. Classification (GTDB taxonomy): domain Bacteria; phylum Myxococcota_A; class Polyangia; order Polyangiales; family Polyangiaceae; genus Polyangium. The sequence goes on from DAOMZH010000091.1 coordinate 14,677, forward strand.
CGCGGTACAATTATGGCGAAGACCCGTACTCGTTGCGCCATGCATTGGCTTTGCATGCGGCTGGAGATCTCGACAATGCCCGCCGCGTCATTCGTGAAGGCCGCGATGATTTACTCGGATGTGCCGCAAAGATTCCCGACGAAGCAGTGCGCCAGGCGTATCTCGAAAAGATTGATTGGCATGCGCGCGTCTTGCAATTGGCGAGGGAATGGTCGACGGACTGAGCGAGTTTGTCCGGTTTATTTACCGAGCGCCGAGGCAATGCCACTTCGGAGCGTGGCGCGCGTGATGATACCTTGCATATCCGCCCCCAAATCAACGAGCGTGCGCGCCACTTCCGGACGAACCCCCGTGACGATGACGCGCGCGCCGAGCAGCCGCACCGATCGCGCGGCGCGCACGAGCGCTTCGGCCACTTGCGCATCCACCGTGCGCACACCCGTGATGTCCATGATGACCGTATGCGCGCCCTGATGACTCACGCCATCGAGCAATGCTGTCACAATGAGCTCCGCGCGTTTGGAATCAATGGTCCCGACGAGCGGCATGGCGACGACACCTTCGGCAATGGGCACGACCGGCGTCGACAATTCCCGCAATGCCTCAGCTTGCGCGGCAATCACCTGCTCGCGCATTTGCAATCGCTCTGCTTCTTGCCGCTTCTGGTCCGTGATATCCGTCGCGATTCCACAAACGCCAACCGGTGTGCCTTCGAGATTCCGCACAGGAAACTTGATCGTCACATAATGACGAATATCGTCGCCAACGCCCACAGACTCCTCAAACTGAATGGGCTCCGGCGCATGCAAGGCCTCTTGGTCTTTGATGAGCATCTCCCGAGCAGCTTCAGCCGGAAAAAAATCACCATCCGTCTTGCCCAACAATGAATCACCCGTCGTGTGGTAAAGTTCGGCAAGGCGTTGATTCACAACCATGTAACGCCCTTCGAGCGTCTTGACGAAGATGATGCTCGGCGCTAGCCACACGATGGAATTAAGTAATTGCAAGCGTTCACGTAGCGCCAGCATTTCATCTTCGTGAGCGGTCTGAAGCATTTCGAGTTCTGCAACCCGTTGCCGTAAGGCCGCGTTGTCGCTCTTCAGGCTCTCGAGGTCCGCAGCTTCATCATTGGTCTTCGCGACGTCGGTCATAACGCACCCAAAAAAGATTCGAGCGTTGGGCCGCGGATTGAAGAACAAGTGCAAGCATTTGTCAAGTATTTTCCGAGTGCCCCCAAATCAAGGTTTTTTCGGGTAGCGCGGCGAATGCACAAACGCCTGGTCGCTACAATTGTCCCAATGATCCGCTGTGTAATGCGCCCAGCGCCTCGATGACTTGTCGTGTCCACTGCCAATCCATTCGGCTCGATGGACGACACGTCCTGAATACAACAAATCGACGCGAGCAATCGACGGATGCCCATGTTCGGCAAGCTCCACGATTTCGGCGTGAACCAGGTCCATGGAAAGAGAGCACGTCCCGTGACTCGGCGTGGTCAACGTCGGAAGCCCTCCGGGGGTTCGTTTTTCCGAAGCAAGCCTGGCACCTGGGCCGATTTCCATGTCGGATCGCTCGTTCAAAGCCCAATAAATGCTCCAAAACGGGGCCCGAAATCCTCCGCGCATGGGTTGCCACGGCAAAACGCCCGGAACCCAGGCTCGGCGCTGCTGTTCGTGCAAAAATACGTTTATCTCGTCGAACATGTAGCGACAGTTGCGTTTCCGCGGATAGCCGTCGTGTGGCGTTTCGTCGAGCGCCGGAAACCATTCGTAAATCACGTCGTAATCGGCGCCTTCGTCCGCAAAACGAACCCAGATCTCCTCGAATGGCTGCAAATCTTCCACTTCGAGGTTAAACAAGCTGGCCGCCTTGCCCGAGCCATATTGCAAATCGACGTGACTCCAAGGCGCCAATTCGTACCACACGGGCACCCAATACGAACCACGCTCGGTCAGCACGTTATCGAGCAATTTCTCGATCTCTGGTCGCTCGAGCGTCATTCCGGGACGAAAATAAAGACGCGCATGTTCGGTGTAGATATTGGACATGACAAACCCGTAGATTCTCCGCAATGTTGGACAATGTCGCAAATCTCGATACTCAATACCTCGGATCACATCCCGAAGGGCCACTTGCCGGGTCAACTTTGCAGAGGGCGCCAGGAAGACATGCGCCGCGCTGTAGCGCGAGTTTTCCCGACCCATCGTCTGCACAACGAATCTCCGTAAATGTATCCTCGCAATCAACAATCCCCGGCGTTTCGCACGTGCCGAGGATCTCCCCAATACACGTGGCTTGGCCCGCGGTGTCACTCACACAATTCGGGGCATATGTAGGGCAACCCGATTCGCGAAGAAACACACCTTCAGTGCAAGGAGGCTCGAAACAATCCTCCACCTCGTAACAGCTCAGGACGGTCTTGCCGTCGGGTCCACAAATATTTCCACCTGGGAAATCAGCCGGGCACTCGTCGACACAGCCTACGACTAGACAGGCGAAAAGGAAAACGAAGCCAAATAGAAGTCCCATGCTTCGCCTCGTGCTCATGGCTAGGGGAACAAAACCACCCGAATGCCTGCGGTGAGCCATCCGTGCACCTCTTTTTCGTGAAGGAATTCGTCATGGGTATAACGAGGCGTCGAGACGCGGTGATGGGTGTACACGCCAAACGCATATTGAAGATAAGGTCCAAACCCAATTTTCCGTGAAATACGGATGTCACCACCCACAGAAAGAATTGCAAACTCGACGCCACGCACGCTAAAGGTCGCGTTTCCATCCGCCTCGCCCACCACGAACGACGAGATATCGCCGCCAATGCCAAAGCCGAACCAAGGATTGAAACGCTTCTGCGGGCGAAAATACCGGATCAGGTTCGCGCCAAACCGCACGCCCAACGCAGTGCAGTCTCGACGAGCACACAGCGCCTCGAAATGGACACCTGGGCCGCCTGGTGCGACTGCCAAAAAACCACCGAGGTAGAGGTTTGGATCGATTCGCGTTCCCACATCCAACGTGATCGGAATCTGTTCTCGAAATGTTTCGTAAATCTCGCTCCAGCCGCTCTCGAAGGAGCCAAGGGGATGCGCATACCCAATCCGCAAGGCCGCCTGAATTCCTGTCGCTTCGGGAGGCCCTTCCTCATGTGCTGCCCTGACAGAACTCGTGATGAGCAGCAGACTCGAAAAAACTGCCCTCCATCCATTGCGCATTCGGACAATGTACAAGATGGAGCGCGGAAGTGAAAAGTTCTATGTTCCTTTTCGCGTCGATACTCGCTACCTCGCGGTAGTTCGCGGACGTAGAAGATACCACGAATTCGTCAACCAACGCGCAGGAGGAAGCGTTTCGGGTGACATTGAGCTGGGATCGTTTGTTGTTTCTTGGGCCATTCATGCAAGATCGTCCACGCCGCGAATCAGCAATGTGTCGCATAGACAAACAATCCCGGACTCCCATGGCGTTTTCCCTAGCCCCCCAAACTCGGCGCCCACGTCACCATGGCCTCGACAAACGCGCGCACATGCGGCGGCGTGAATTCCCGCTCCAAGTACACCACACTCACCCGATGCTCCGTCTCCAGCACTTTCGGCAAGACCTGCACCAAGACCCCGCGCTCCACCAAATCACCCAGCACGAGGTGCGGAATCATCGCAATGCCCAATCCTCGCAACGCTGCGTCCCTTACCAATCGTAAATCATTCGACGAAAACGCCCCATCTACCCGCACTGAGCCTTTTCCTGCTGGCCACGATGCTTGGGGCAATTCGCCCCGGGCAAACCCGGTCAAACATCGATGATTACGCAGATCTTTCGCCGTCCGGGGCGTCCCCATGCGCGCCAGATACGCCGGCGAAGCCACCGCAATCACTTTTTCCCGCCGAATCGTCCGCGCAATCAGCCCCGGTTGCAGCTCCGTCGAAGCCCGTAAGGCCACATCGAATCCTTCCCGCCGCAAATCCACAAGTCGCGTCGAGACATCGATTTGCACTCGCACCGCCGGGTATTTCTCGGCATAACTCGTGATCATCGCCATCAACGAATCATCCATGAGCGGCGGAATCGAAACCCGCAAGTCCCCGCGCACGACGTCATCCGTCCTTTGCACGCTCGCTTCCGCTTGCAGCACCGCATCGATCACGATGCGCGCGTGCCGATAAAACAGCTCGCCCGCGTCCGTCAACGCCAACGAACGCGTCGTCCGCTGAAGCAAACGCGTCCCCAAGCGTTCCTCGAGCCGCGCCAATCGTCGCCCCAACGTAGCTCGTGGGATACGCAACTCTGCCGCAGCCCGCGACAGGCTCTTCGCTTCGATTGTTCGCGCAAAAGCAAGCAGTTCCGCCGTCTCGATGGGGTCGCTCATTGGGATCATTTTTGGGCAACTCCTTCCACTCGATCGATCCTTGCGCAAATCTCTTCCCGGGTCAACAATGCTGGCACAAATCGCGTCGCCCATCGACGAGCGACGAACCAAGGAAAGCAGAAGGTAAGTCATGGCCTGGCAACTCGATAACGTTCACACGCATGTTGGTTTTTCCGTAAAGCACATGATGGTCTCCACGGTGCGCGGGCAGTTCAAGCAATACAGTGGAAAGGTCAATGTCGATTCGACCGATTTCACGCGCTCGACGTTCGAGGGTGAAGTGGACGTGGCGAGCATCGATACGGGCAATTCGCAACGGGATGATCACCTGCGTTCGGGCGACTTTTTCGATGCGGGCAATCATCCGAAAATCAAGTTCGTCAGCACGCGTATTGAATCGAAGGGGGACAACGAATTCGTGGTGCATGGGGATTTGACCATTCGCGGCACGACGTTGCCCATAACGCTGGATGTGGAATACCACGGCACGAGCAAGAATCCCTGGGGCAAGACGGTCACTGGGTTTGGCGCGAAAGGGACGGTCAATCGCAAGGATTTTGGTTTGGCGTGGAACGCGCTGCTCGAAACGGGTGGCGTGGCCGTGAGCGACAAGGTGAAGATCGAGATCGAGGTAGAAGCGGCAGCCGACGGCGGATGA
>DAOMZH010000092.1:0-19595 GCA_035437985.1 Polyangium sp. (in: bacteria)
CCATTTCTCGCAAAACACCCATGACGATAGTCCGGAACGGTAGTGGAGGACTTTGCCGTGTATAGCGCCGGATTTCAATCCCGCGCGTGGGATTGGTCGAAGCTTGACGGTCACGAACTTGCGAGGCGCTGTACTAAGCAACGTGAATTTGCCGATTGGCGATGTATTGAGCGATTCACCAGATGCTGCATGCATCTCGGTGAATGCTGACCTTCATGCAAGACTGATAATGCACCATTTCGTAATAAGTGCTTGCAAAAGTTCAAGCCTTTGACATATCTTCACGTGGTACACGTTGGCGTGATCTGCGAGATCGCAACTTAATAAAAAAACGGAGTCGATACATGAAGCATTTGGGAAGCTTGTTGACCATTACGATCGGAGTTGGGATGCTCGTGGGTGCCGTCTCTTCCGGATGTGGTGGCGACACGGCTCAAATCACGAGTGGTGGAAATGGGGCATCGGGGGGCAATGGTTCGGGCGGCGAGGGCAACGCCAGTTCCAGCAGCAGTGGAGGCAACACGGGGGGCGGCGGGGTTGGGGAATGTTCTACGGGGGCCGACTGCAGCGACGGTTTTTCCTGTACGATTGACACGTGCAACGCGGGGACGTGCGAACATACCGTCGGTCCCAATAGCGGGAGCACGAGTTGTCCGTCGGGACAAACCTGCAACCTCGATTTTGGCTGCGTGGACCTCATCATCTGCGCGGATGATGCGACCTGCATAGACAAACTCGGCACGGATCCTTGTAAGGCCAATGTCCATTGCGATCAAGCGATGTCCATTTGTTCGTACACGATTCTCGACAAGGACAACGATGGGCAAGCGCCCCTTGTCTGCAATGGAAAGGATTGCGACGACAGCAAATCCGACACGTATACGGGCGCACCGGAGAAATGCGATGGCCGCGATAACGACTGCGATGGTGCAACCGATGAGATGGTGACGTGTCCGGGAATGGGCGTCTGTCAAGCTGGCGCTTGCGTGTGTCCGCCGGAAAACACGTGTGGCACCGATTGCGTCGACCTGACGACCAGCAACACGCATTGCGGCACGTGTAACAATGCGTGTGCCGGTGCGGCTTCGTGTATCAATGGGCAATGCGTTTGTCCTGCCAATTCAACCAACTGCGGCACTACGTGCGTCGATACGACGACCGACCCGCTCAATTGCGGCGGATGCGACAAAGTATGCGCCGCCGGATACTCGTGCTTCAACTCGCTCTGCACGTGTTTGAAAACGCCTTGCGGCACGCAATGCATCGACACGATGAACGACCCGCTCAATTGCGGCGGATGCAACATGGCGTGTCCATTCCTTTCGCAATGTCAAAACGGCACGTGCACGTGCCCGGCGGGAGAAACCTATTGCGGTGGCCAATGCGTCGATACGGATACGAGCACCACGCATTGCGGTGGCTGCAACAAGCCGTGTAATGGCATCTGCCAAAATGGAGCGTGCACGATGTGCACTGCAGCCAGCTTGTACCTTTTCGCCGATGCGTCAGGCTCGATGTCTGGCACCAAATTCGATTCAATGCGTACGGCAATCGGTACGTTCATGTCCGATCCGCTCTCGACAAACCTTGGGGTGGGCCTCGGATATCACCCTGTTACCACGGGCACGACGGGCAACGTGTGTCTGTCGACGGGATTGCCTTGCGCGACGACGGCTGAGTGTGCCATGGGGGATCTCTGTTTGCCAGCAGGCGGGACCACTGCGTCGTGCGTCCAAACGGATTATCAAACGCCGGCTGTGGCATTCGGTCTTCTGCCGGGAAATCAGACGCCGATCAACAATTCGCTGGCGGCGAAATCGCCTACTGGAAGCAGCACACCTCCGCCGGGACTCCGAGGCGCGTTGCAATATGCGAAAAACTATGCCACGGGCAATCCAACGCAAAAGGTGGGCTTGGTTTACTTCATCGACAATATGCCCAATACCTGCGCCTCTACGAACGACGTTCCAACGGATTTGATCCCCATCGCCCAACAATACGCCAATGGGACTCCCCGGGTCGTTACCTACGTCATCGGCATTGGTCCGAACGTGACCACCGCGGAATTGAATCAAATTGCGGCGGCAGGTGGAACGAATACCGGTTTCCTCACAACGACGTCCGCAGAAATGAACAGCGCCTTGAATGCCATTCGCACGCAGTTCAGGACCTGCCAGTAGAGTTCTTCCCTACCCGCTCGCCCTCACGACGTTCGTCCGAGGACTTTCGCTGCCAAACGCGGAAAATCGGTCATGATTCCGTCAACGCCCATGTCCAAAAGCCGCCGCATTTCATCTTCTTCATTGATGACCCATACGTGCACTTCCAAATTCGCTTCGTGCGCCACGTCCACGAATCGCTGGGTCACGATAGGAATTCCGGCATAGGTCACGGGGACTTGCAAGGCGAATCCTGGGGTTCGATAACCAGGATTTCCGCCATTGCCCCAAAACGCGAGCACCTCGCTCGCACACATGCCCGTCAGCACATCCGGCATAGCCAAACGAATGCGTTCCATGAGGGTTTGCGATTCTGCAGTCAAAAGCACTCGCGACTTCGCTTCATGCCGTGCGAGTATTCTGTGCATCGCCTCAACGAGCGCGGGATCATCGACCTTCAATTCGACGTTAATCGGCACTTTGGAGAAATGTGCGAGCACTTCGGCGAAGGTCGGAATACGCATTTTGCGACCCCGAAACGGATATGTTCCGGGGGACGATTCGAATTGGTAGCCTGCATCGAGGCCGCGAATCTCGGACAAACGTAAACGCGCGGCAGGACCACGACCATCGGTGGTCCGATCGAGATCGTGATCGTGGAGCACGATGACTTCTTCATCGGCGGTCAAGTGCACGTCCATTTCGAGGCGGTCGGCACCCGCAGCCAATGCTTCGGAAAATGCGGCGAGCGTATTTTCGGGCATCGTCCCCGACGCACCACGATGCCCGAAAAGCCGCGGTTTGGGACCATCGACGTATCGCGTTGTCATTATTTGATCGTAACGGGCACTTGGCCCATGTTGTTGTCGAAGCTAACTTCCTCGAATTCACGGCGCGGGTTGAGAATTACCTGGATGAAGTAATCGCCCGCGGGCACACCGGTGATGTCGAGCCATTGGCAATCGAGGGCATTGCCATAAAGATCCGACCACCCGGCCTGAATTCCTTGATCGTCACAAGTGTACAGCTTGTCACAGGCGACGTTCGGGCCAAACGCAATCTGCTGCGTGTCATCCATGCAATAGGCTTGCTTATGACCCGAGAGCACCGTCTTGCCTTCTTTGTCCAGCAGATAATACTGCGCAAAACCATTGAAGTGATAATGGCCGTGGCAGTCCGAGAAAATGAAGAGATCGGGACGATCCCCAGGAGGCGGAACCGTGAGCGTTGCTTGGCCCTGATTTTTGGCTTCCACGCTAAATCGGAGCAATTTGCGAGTTCCCGTACCGCCGACGCATTGTTCGATGAACGCGCAGGACGATTCACTCACGTCGAGGGAATCGAAGAGGATTTCATTGGCCAAACGTTGTTCATCGATGACGAGATCCGGCATGGGGTCATTGGCAGCGTGGCAGCCACAATCCGAGCCGCAGAATTCACCCGCGCCACAAGCCGGGGTGCAAACGGGTTTTTCATGGTCACACCCGGCGAAGACTTGGCATTTCGATGTCGACCGCACGCATAACGATCCTTCCGCACACGTGCCGCACGTACCGCCGCAGCCGTCATCTCCGCATTGTTTGTCTTGGCAATCGGGCACGCACGGATCCGGGCGACAGCGACCTTTGTCTGTACAAGCAAAACCGGTCGCGCATGTACCGCAATCGCCACCACAACCATCATCGGGTCCGCAGAGCAAGCCGTCGCAATGCGGTACGCAGCCGTTCGCCGTGAATTTCACTTGCAAATGGAAGGGGCCGTATTGTGTGGCATCGAATCCGTCGACGATCAAGTAATACGTTCCCGCATCGAGAGCTGCGTCGACGCGCGAGCCATAATCACCGGGAGGCGACGCATCGTCACTGCAACCTACGGTGGATAAAGGCGCGTCGTTCAAGCAATCTTTGCGAATGTGCAAAACGGTGTCGTATCCGGAGACGCGCGCCTCGATGCCCATTTTTTCCGCGAGCTTGAATTTGTAGACCTTTTCGACCGACTTGCTCAAGGAATTACAGGTCGGAACAGCTTGATGCAATCCGTCGGTGGTATCGCCATCGATTTGGTGAATTCCGAACAGCGGCGTGCCCATGGGCACTAAATCGAGAGGAGCGGCGCAAGTCCCTGGTTGACTGGTCGATTTGCATACGCCCGTGACACTCGCACACGCTTCACCAGCGCCGCAGGATCCGCACGAGCCTCCGCAGCCGTCATCGCCACATAATTTGCCTGTACAATCCGGAATGCAATCGGATTTGCAGGTGGCGCAATTGGCGCCGAGTTCGTGATTGCACGTGTCGGTCGCTTCGTCGCAGGTGTCTTTGGTGCAATCAGCTTTGTCGTCGCAAGGATTCAGACCTGCGGCGCAAGCGCCCGCAACGAACCGTTCCGCGCCATTGCAATAATTGCCGTCGCTGCAAGTCACTTCGGTCGTCGGGGCCGAGATTGTCGCGCCAAACTTTGCGGATTCGTATGTCGCGTCGAACGTCAGGTTGAACAAACCCACTTGTGCCGGGGTCTCGAGCGTGCCTTTGAATGTCCCTCGGCCTCCAGGATCCACGGTGCCTTTGAGGGGGACTGATTGTTTCGCAAAACCCTGACCATCCGCAATCACGAGGGACACTTCGCTTGGCTCCCAGGTGGCTGCACCATCGTTATCGGCGGTAACTTCGATGGCGACCGCTCACCGGGAAGCGCGCGAGGATCGATCTTGACGACCGCATTTGCGTAGGAGAATTCAGAGATATCGTCCGAGCAGCCGGGGACGGCGGCATAGACCAACGGAAGGACGCAAATCGGTAAAAGGCGACGAACGATCATTCGAACCCCCATCGGGTAGTGGGAAAGGTCCACAGCGACAATCCCACCATATCACGAGCTTGCTTTCTCGATGAACTGGATTCGTCAACAACCTTTCTGTCGAGCGTCGAGCAGAAATTCCACAGCGCTTCGTCATGAACGCCGTCAATGGCCTTGACTTCAGCCAAAACTTCGATGATACCTGCCGTCGACCTAGGGGAGCCACTCGGCTGAGACGGCATCGAACGAATTTGATCGGGCCGGACCCTTGGAACCTGATCCGGTTCGGACCGGCGGAGGGAAGTGTCATGAGCAGCGTCAAACAACAGCGCGTCGATCAATCTCGGCTTCAAGGAATTACGCGCGGGGCATTTCCGGCCTCGCGAAAAGTGTTCGTCCCGGGAACGTTGTATCCGGACATTCGGGTACCCATGCGCGAAATCGCGCAAACGCCCACGCGAGAAGGCTCGCACGCTGCGCCGCGTCTCGTGCCCAATCCGCCCGTGACGGTGTACGACACGTCGGGGCCGTATACGGATCCCGACGCGCAAATCGACGTCGAAAAAGGTTTGCCCGCGATTCGTCAAGAATGGATTACGCGCCGCGACGACGTGGAACAATTGCCACGAATTAGTTCCATTTACGGGCAACGACGCCGTGAAGACCGTTCGCTCGACTCGTTACGTTTTCGGACGACGGACAAACCGTACCGCGCCAAACCCGGTCACAATGTCACGCAAATGCACTACGCCCGCAAAGGCATCATCACTCCGGAAATGGAATACATTGCCATTCGGGAACAGCAGCGGGTCGCGGAAGTTTATCGCCGGCAACACCCTGGACGAGCCTTCGGCGCGCTCATGCCCGAACGAATTACCCCGGAATTCGTTCGGGACGAAGTCGCTCGCGGTCGGGCCATCATTCCGGCCAATATCAATCATCCGGAAAGTGAACCGATGATCATTGGGCGCAATTTCCTGGTAAAAATCAATGCCAACATTGGCAACAGCGCCATTACTTCGTCGATTGAAGAAGAAGTCGACAAGATGGTGTGGGCGATTCGTTGGGGTGCCGATACGGTGATGGATCTGTCGACCGGTCATAACATCCACGAAACGCGTGAATGGATTTTGCGCAATGCTCCCGTCCCCATTGGTACGGTACCCATTTACCAGGCGCTCGAAAAAGTCGGCGGAAAAGCTGAAGACCTCACGTGGGAGATTTACCGCGATACGCTGATTGAGCAAGCCGAGCAAGGCGTCGATTACTTCACGATCCATGCGGGCGTCTTGTTGCGCTACGTGCCGCTCACCGCCAATCGGGTCACGGGGATCGTTTCGCGTGGCGGGTCGATTCTCGCCAAATGGTGCCTAGCCCATCACGAAGAGAATTTCCTCTACACACACTTCGAGGAGATCTGCGAAATCATGAGGGCGTACGATGTGAGTTTTTCCCTCGGCGACGGACTTCGTCCGGGCAGCATTGCCGATGCCAACGACGACGCGCAAATGGGCGAGCTCAGGACGCTGGGTGAGCTCACGCAAATTGCTTGGAAACACGATGTTCAAGTCATGAACGAAGGCCCGGGTCACGTGCCCATGCACATGATCGAGCACAACATGACCGAACAGCTGCGTCTGTGCGACGAAGCGCCGTTTTATACGCTCGGTCCGTTGACGACCGACATTGCCCCGGGGTACGATCATTTCACGAGCGGCATTGGTGCGGCAATGATTGGCTGGTTTGGCACGGCAATGCTTTGTTACGTGACGCCGAAGGAACACCTCGGGTTGCCCAACCGCGCAGATGTCAAAGAAGGCGTCATAACGTACAAGATTGCGGCGCATGCCGCAGATCTGGCCAAAGGTCATCCTGGAGCGCAAGCGCGCGACAATGCCATGAGCCGCGCGCGATTCGAATTCCGCTGGGAAGACCAATTCAATTTGGGCCTCGATCCCGAACGCGCACGAGCTTACCACGACGAGACTTTGCCGAGCGAAAATGCCAAAGTCGCTCATTTTTGTTCGATGTGCGGCCCGCATTTCTGCTCGATGAAGATCACGGAAGACGTGCGCAAGTATGCTGCCGAAAAAGGGGAAGTCGTCCCCGAACAAGCCTTGGTGCGAGGAATGAAAGAAAAGAGTGCCGAATTCGTAGCAGCCGGAGCCGAAATCTATCGAAAGGTCTGAAGATGAAGCGCCTCGTTTTGGGTTTGTCCACGGCGAACATCGTCGTTCTTGCAGCTGCTACGGCCATGGCGCAACCGGCTGCCCCACCGCCGCCAAGCCCGATCGAGTCCCCGACGAACCCGGCCCCGCCAAACCCTCCTTCAGCCATCAATCCAGCAGCGCCCCAATGGTCACCGCAAAGTCCGCTGCTGGATGGCCCTCCGCCTCCGCCTCCTCCGCCAAATTCTGGCTCGTTGCCGCCTGGCGCGTCAAATCCGCTCCCCTACCCGCCGTACGGATATGCGAACCCGTATGGCGGCAATCCGTGGGGTTTGCCCAATCAACCCGCCAAAGAAATGCCCTATCGCGGCGGACCGATTCCCAATGGTTACAGATACGAAGAAAAGCACAACCTGGGCCTGCTCATTGCGGGCCCAGTGCTTTTTAGCATTGTATATGGCGTAACCGCTTATTCAGCCAAAGAACGAACGGGCGCCGGCAGCAACTCCAATGGCTTCACCACAAGGTACCCGTGGGACACATTGTACGTCCCGGTCATGGGGCCATTTTTCTTCGCGGCTTATGCGCCCGAAGGCAGCGGGTTTATTTACGCTCTCGAGGGATTGACGCAAGTGACTGCAATTGGCCTCTTGCTCGGCGGAATCTTTCGCACGTCCGATGTGCTCGTCCGCAAAGAGCCCGATGAAGCATTTCGCCCGACGTTGCATATCGGATTGCAATGCATGCAGCTCGAAATGCATTTCTGACGATTACTTTTTAGCTTTCGACGACTGACTCCAAATTGGATTCCAATTGCCTCCGGGTGTGCTGGTCACGGGCCACCACGCAGTGCCGTCTTCCCGGACAATCCATATCTGTTGATTCTCGCCGTGGGTCACGGTGACGGTCAAATGTCGGCCATCGGCAGACCAGGACGGATCGGTGATTTGTCCAGGAGGGCCTCGCAAGACGATTTCTTTGCCGGTTTCCAAATCGAAAATCCACACCATCGACGGCGTATCCGGAATCGTCAGCACATAGGCGATTTTTTGGCCCGATGGCGCCCACGCGATCTTGTCTTCGACGACGCGTGGCGCCGGATTACGCTGGGTCAAACGTCGTTCGGGTCCGTCCGGAAAATCCTTGACCCAAATGCGCTCGGCTCCTTCCCGATCGCTGATGAACGCGATTCGTTTTCCGTCGGGGGAAAACTTCGCGCCCCATTCGTCTCGGGGCGTATTCGTCAAACGCAGCGGTGATTGCCCATCGATTTTCATGGCATAAAGTTCAGCCACGCGATCGCGGCTGGAAATATGCACGATAACGTCGCCACGCGGCGAAATTGCGGGCTCGAAATTGCCTTCATCGTTGTTCGTCAATTTTTCGAATTTTTTACCCGCCGCATCGACGCGATAGATATCGCAAAAATGAGCCGGTAATTCTTTGCTCCCGTTCGATTCGAACACGACGAACCGACCGTCGGGCGTGAAATTGGGAAATCGCAAACGCCCCGTATCGGGCCCCAGCCGCTTGGGCTCGGATCCATCGAGGGGCCACCAATAAAGTTTTTGCGGTCCCTCTTCGCCTTCCACGCGAATCACGAGCATCGCCTTACCATCGGGCGAAAACGGGCCATTGTAATCGGAATACTTGTTGTTGGTAAAACGCTTTTCATTCGTGCCGTTGGGACGAATGACGTAAACTTCACGTTGACCATCGCGTTCCGAAATAAACGAAATCAATCCCGTAAGTTTGTCCCGTTCTTCAGCGGGAATCTCGGCGACCTTGTGCGGAGCAGGTATTGGTTTGTCCGTGGACGCAGAAGCGGTGGGACTGGGGTTTGTTGACGTAATCGGTTTGCTCGAGGTTTCCGCAGGTTTTTCCGTGTTATCCGCGGTCTTTTGCGGATTCGGCGGGGGTGTTTTCTCGGGAATGGGCGCTTCGCGCGAACATGCTGCCGCGACAATCGCGAGGAAGCCGGAAATAAATAAAATGCTGGCGTGGAGTGAGCGCATGGATATTTGGAAAAACGAAGGCCCGCAGTATTGAAGCACTACGGGCCTTCGAGAGACGCTTCACCGAACCTGAATCGCGTCGGCGACGACTTGTTGTCCAGATGTAGTCCAGCGCGACACGGTCACGCGATTCCAACCAGCCGTGAAGTTGAACGTGCCAACGCTTTGCCACGCGCCTCCACCCGATTGCTGATTCTTGTTCGTCGTGCCGAGTTTCTTGCCGGTAGCATCGAATACGACATACGGAACGGCCGTGGCGCGATCGTCGGCCGACGTCCACCACGCGTAGATCTGTTTCGACGCTGGTGCAGCCAGGTAAAACTCGAAATGCACGCCATCGGAGACAGCGTCCGTCGGCGCTACCCAATAACCCGTGTTGTAATAGCCGGCTACGTTTGTCGACGCTTTCCAATTCGACGACGGGGCGACGATGCGCGCGACCGCGGCGTTGTTGCTGGCATTGTTGCTGTCGATGGTAATCGACGCACTCGGCGGCGGCGTGCCACCACCGCCACCTCCACCGCTGGAACCCGTCACGCATTCATTGATGCGATTCATGTATTCGGTCCAGGGGAAGCTCGTGCCCGGGTCATTCGCCCGATTGACGGGATCGGGTTGGTAGTGACCAATGATGTGATTGCGATCGCGAACGATATTTTGGCGCTTGACCACGTCACAAGCGAGTTTGGCGGAAGCGGCGAACTGCCCTTCGGTCCATTTGTTGGAACCCGAATACGAGAAACCGCCATGCTCGATACCAACCGAACGTGAATTCGTCGGCAAACCTTGCCAGGATTTACCTACGTGATGCGCGGTATTCGCTTCGTCGACCAGAGCCAAGATTTCCGAGCCGCTCTCATTGACGACGTAATGCGCGCTCGTGTAATACGGATTGGTCGGATACGGCGTCGTCAGCCAGCCCCAGCAAGACGAGTAGCTACCAGCACAGGTATGCACGACGAGCAATTCGACTTTGTAGCCACTGCGGCCCGTTTTGTAATTCGACGAGGGCGCAGGACGCCATTTCGCACCCGAATAATAGGCGCTCGGCGGATCACCACCCGTGATCAATTGCGGCATTGGGAATTGTGGCGTCACATCCGGAATTGCCCCGAGAATTTCACCCAAACCGCTGTCCTCAGGTGCCGCGATACCTTCACGCAGCACTCGATACACTTCCGAATGAATGAATTCGGCTGCCGCGTCGAGGTTGGGATTGTCAAAGTATTCAGCGACGGCAGGAGCCCAGGCCCCGAGGTCATTACGATCGACATTGAGATTTTTCGCATGCTCGTCGAGAAGAGCCGCTGCGGCCATGATATTCGCCGCCGGATCCGCCTGCACGTCGGCCTCGGCTTCGCCGGCCAGCGCTGCGCCTTGCGGCAGGACATCACCGCTCAAGGCCATTACGCCATACGTCGGCGCCAATCCTTCGATCTCCGCAGCTTCGCCTGGCACATGATAAAGACGCGTCTCTGAATACCCAAGGGCGACGAGCAATGGCGCCGGGACATTGTACTTTTGCGATGCAGCCTCGAAATGCGCCTGATAGGGGTGTTCGTGGGCGGTCGGCGCTTCGGTGCCCCAAAATTCATCGGGTTGGTCAACCGGCGGATTGCCCGCATCGCCACAACCGATGAGGAGCGCAGATGCCGAAACGATGGGCAAAAACATCATCAAGCCGAAAGAACGCGACATGGCAAGGCCCTTTGTTGATAGAGTGGAAGTGTCGAACGCCTTCGGAAATGGGAACTTGGTTTCCATCAGAAACCCATCGGCTGGTTCATTTCCGCGCCCACTCACCCTGCCCAAAATTCATCCTCGTGTACAGCAAAATCGTCTTGTGCCAAGCACCTCCCCTCGTCAAATCGCAATACCTCGGCTGCCTCACGAAATCCTGCAATGCCCACGAGCGCCTGCAAAATTTCTTTTCATACGCACCACGACGGCCTAACGTTACACATGGAGGATCACAGGTCATGTTCGAGCAAAAACTGATCGTCGGTCGATTCATCAATCTCCCGAACGCCGTCGTCATGCCGCCAAACGTTGCGCTCGGCGCGGTGGGGTCGTTTGTCCGGGTACCATTGCAAACGTGTTACCTGCAGGAATCCACCGGCGTCTTTACCAAAACGAGCCAGGTTCAGGCCGGTGCTGGCGCAAAAGCTCACAGAAATTTCCGGTTTTTGCCTTGGTTGTCCGGGCGAATCAGCGAGGTCGATTTAGTCACGACCGACGTGCTCACCGGTCCCATGAGCGGATGCTGGTTGGTCACATACAGAAAGCCCAATGGCGTCCCACACGCGGCACATTTGGGTACGGACGTGGCCAATCCGGGCGGAACTGCAGCCGTGAATCTCGCGTGGAACAATCACGCCCTGGCAAACCCTGGGGACGTCATCGGCGGCTTCAACCCTCTGCGCCATTGGAATGGTGCGCTTCCAGTCGCTGCGCACGGAGAAAATGGCGTACCGAGATTCTTCGGTTTGTTCACGCGTGCAGGCCAATATTATTCCATCGTCACTTTCCAGCAGCTGAACAATGGAGCCTTGTTGCGCGTCGCCGGTGTTCAGCCCACGATCTCTGCACCCCTCGCCCGATTGCAACAAGTGGATCTACCTGGCCCTTGAAACTCGACAACTTCGTCACTTTTCGACAAACAGCATCTCCGTTTGCTGTTCATTGGGGACAAACTAGGCTTCCAGGTACCACGCTGATGATCTCCTGATTGCCCGCTTCAATGGCAATACCTCGATATGTCACAACGAGCCGATCCGAGCCGGTGCAGGGATTGAATGGCCGAAAAAAAATGCTCCCGCTTGCTTCACCCCGACTATTTACGGGATGCGTCGCGGGCGTCGTCATCCGCTGTGTTTCCTCCGATATTCGACGACCCGCACGCACGCACTCCAGCGTCACGTCCGCAGACGTGAATACATCGACGTTGAGTCGATTTCCAAGTCCGGCAATGACATAAGAAACCACCAGTTGCGAACCCGCGCAAACCACACGTGGAGGCTCCGCGAATCGAACCTGCGCCATTGCCGCGTTTGAAAAAGCGAGCATTGCTGTCGACGCCACCCCGAGAGAAAGGAGAGTTCTCATGATTCCGCCTTTCATTTTTCGTCCAGGAGACCAAACGAGCGATCCTTGCCCACTCGAAGGACTCGTCACATCCGTTGGCAATCCCTTGCAATCCCAGTCTCATGCAATCCTTGGACCCGGCGGGCATCTTTTCGAACCTCATTCGATATGAATGAAAACCCGCACGTCGTCACGCGCATAGGCGATATGCCCAAAAGGGTTACGGACTTGAATTTGTGAATAAACAACCGAAGCGAGTTGCACGGAAAAACCCCGAGGACACCCAAACGTCACCCGGTCACGCGGGAGCGCGAGCGTCGCGAAATCACGAATTCCGCCACCTACGCCAACAGAGAGCATTACGCTGTCATTCACCGTCGATTCAATGGTGCGGCTCGGGATGAGAAAATGCGGCACGCCCGCAGGAGTCGCGCACACGTAGGTCGCTGCCGCACGCGCTCGAACGCGATAATTCAGCACCGGAACCGGCGGCGGTTCATCGGCGACATCCAGGACGAGATTTCCCACGTTGTCGATTCGAGAATTGATGATCTCGACAGCATTTGCCGAAATCGACGCGGAGAATATTGCCATCCATGCAGCAAGCCCGATCATTCTTACGTTCAGCATGACGACCTCCCAATGCGCTCGTCGCGTGCATGCACCATCTGAGACAAACGAATTTCCAAACTCGCGAACGGACCATGCGTCAACGCGCAAGGAAATTGCGTTCGATATCGCGAGGGAATAGAGACATCCCCAGTTCGCTCTGGATTTCGATCTGCGTATAACGGACCGATGCGAGCTGCACCGAGAAACTTCCCTGGCAACGCAATGATGCTTGACCAATGGGTTGATTCAGCGTGAGCACACCATGCACCCGGCCCTGAAAGTCCGCCGCGAATCGTTCAGTCCTTTCAATCACGATCGCCACGGTCTCTTGTCGGCGTGGTTGTACACGATTGCCTCGAGCGCAAACATATTTCGCTTCGACTTGCGCTCGACCGTGGTAATCGAATGCTCGTGTTGGTGGCGCGTTGTCCACGAATTCAATTTCAATGTCTCCCCGCGTGTTGATGAATGCGTTCTGGATCTCGGCGTGAGCATCCTTTGCAATACCGAGACAAACGACACTCGCCACGACCCCGATGCCCATGGATAAATTCGAGCATTGCATGATTGGATGCTCCTCGGAAACGAATTTCCGTTAGAAGGTTCGAGCGTCTAGAAGTTGCGAATCACGTCGCGCCCATAATGGAATTCACCGAGCTCACCACGAATTTCGATTTGCCGGTACTCGACCGTTTTCACGATGGGCTGCGCATTGAGCGGACAACTGAAGGCTGGTTGGCCAGGGGGGATGTTGAGCGTGAGCAACGCATTGACGCGACCTTGGAAATCCGAAGTGAACAACCCATTTCGGTTCACCACATTGGTCACCGTACTCCGAATGAACATGGCGTTCGGACAAGCAAACGTCGTCGTCGCCGACGCCCGCGCCGAATATTGAAACTGACGAGTTGGCGGAGCAAACGCGCGAAATTCCAGCTCCAAATCGCCTTGTTGGTTGATGCTGGCAAAATCGATATCGGCATGAGCGTCAATTGTAATGACCGTCGTTGCCGCGGCAGCCGTACACGCGAATAGCAGGTTTTCTAGAGAGCGGTTCATGGGTCGTCCTTTCGCTTGTAAACGCGTTGCCGAGGTCTTGCCGCCTCGGGTGACACGCCTCGTATCACGTCCATCGTCGAAGCAATCCGCTTGCCGTCTCGGGCGCTCGGCTGCGTCGTTCACGGTGTGCTTCGACGTGCAGACAAACGAATGAAAATGTGACTCATGTTTCGGGTAGTTGCGGAAACGCCGAATTGATTGCGCAGCTGAATTTCGGAATAATTCGCGACAGCCAGCGTGGGCGACGTTCCTGGAGGGCACAAGAGGTTCTCCTGGTTTCGCAGATAATTGAGCGTGACAAAACCTCGTACTTGGCCCATGAATCCGGTGGAGAATTGCACGCTGCGTTCGACCATGGTGCGAACAGTTTGTCGATACCGACCTTCAGCCAAAGGGCGACGAGCATTGTCCGCACATACGTACGTCAGCTCCGCATTCGTGTTTGCGTCGTAACGCATGGTCGTGGGCGCTGGAAGTACATCGGAAAAATTGATTTCCAGGTCTCCCACTTCATTGATGAACGTCTTGTCAATCACGAGATCTTGAGCAGCATGGGCCTCCTTTCCCCCAACGAGACCAATGGCGAACGCCAACAACAATGGCGATACTCCTGGGAATCCACCATTCATAACTTTTCTCCTTCTCTCGGGGCAATGGCCAAAGACACACTACGTATGAAATTGGCACGCCTTGTGTCCCCGACTGATACTGCCCCACGCATCAACTGCGCAAAGGCAATCCGCTTGCCCGCTGGTCCGAGCAATGAAACGGAATTCGGTGGAGAAAGAAAAACCGGTTTTGGAGATTGTACCGCGGGAGGATCGATTAACCTGGATTTACTGCGTCAACTCGAGCAAGCCCTCGTTTTGCATTACCTGATTTACCTGGATCCGGGAGAAAGCCCCTTGAAACTCAACTTCCCACAAGGCGTGCCACTTCGCCATGAACCGCCGCAATCGCTTCGTCGATTTTGGCGATTTCCGTACCCCCAGCTTGCGCCATGTCGGGACGTCCGCCGCCGGATCCACCAATGATTTTCGCGATCGCTTTGATCAAATCGCCCGCTTTGACCTTCGCTGTCGCAGCTTTCGATACCATCACGCAGAGCTGCGCCTTGTCGCCGGCAACCGCTCCGACCAAAACCACGCTTTGCTCGCCGAGTTTGTCCCGGAGCTTTTCGGCAATTTCTCGCATCACCGCCGATTGCGTTCCATCCGGAACTCGTCGCGCCAAAACCCGCAATCCACCAATTTCTTTGGCTTCGGCCATCATGGCGTCCACACCACCGCCGCCGCCACCTCCAGGACCGCCACCTTCGACCAAACGCCGCTCGAGCTCCGCGACTTTCTTTTCGAGTTCGCGTTCGTGCGCCACGATTTTCCCAATCTTGTCCGCAAGATCCACGCCCATGGCTTTCGCAGCCACACGCGCCCGCGCCATGTCCTCTTCCACGCCGCGCACATAACCGAGCGCATTTAATCCCGTCGCCGCAAAAACACGGCGCACACCTGCCGCTACGCCGCCCTCCGACGTAATCTTGAATAAACCAATATCGCCGAGCGCCCGCGCATGCGTACCGCCGCAAAGCTCGATTGAATCCTGCGTCATCGTCAACATCCGGACGACATCGCCATATTTTTCCTCGAAAATGGCCACGGCACCACGTTTACGCGCTTCGTCAATTTCCAAGACTTCGGTGACCACCGGCGCATTTTGCAGGACCTTCGCATTGACGAGATCCTCGATCTTTTCAATTTCTTCGCGCGTGAGGGGTTTGTTGTGTGCAAAATCGAAACGCAACATGTCCGGACCGACGCGCGAACCTTTTTGCTGCGCATGTTCGCCAAGCACCGTACGTAATGCCCAATGCAGCAAATGCGTCGCCGAATGATTACGTCGAGTCGCTGAACGCGCCGCATGATCCACGTCCAGTTTTACCGCATTGCCGATTTTCACTTCACCCGCTTCCACGACGCCAATGTGCACGACGAGTCCCGTGAGCGGCTTTTGCACGTCGGTCACGCGAATGCGCAAACCATTCTCGCTTGCAATGACCCCGGAATCGCCAACTTGACCACCACTTTCCGCATAAAATGGCGTCTTGGACACGACGATTTCTACCTGGGTTCCCGCAGCTGCTTGTTCCACGAGCGATCGTTTTGGTTTGTCCTGCCCCGCAACGTTTTCCGTCGCAATGATGGCCACGACTTCACTCGTTCCACTTTCATGATCGTATCCCGTGAAAACAACCGGCGTCGGAACTTTGGCCCGCGCGTCGCGATAGGCATGATCGACCGCCGCATTCGGATCAATGGGGCCATCGGCTTCGTCCGCGCCATGAATGATTTTTTCAGCGCCGACGACATCCACGGTTTGCCCTTGTTCCGCACAAATGACCTGAGTGAGGTCCAGCGGAAAACCATAGGTCGTATACAAATCCGCAGCCGCTTCGCCCGAAAGCTCCTTCGAGCCTTTCGCCTTCATTTCGTCGAATCGTTCGTCGAGGATCCGGAGTCCCCGCTTCAACGTCGCCCGGAATCGGACCTCTTCGTCCTCGGTCACGCGCAAGATCAGTTCCCGCCGGGTGCGCAATTCCGGATAAACATCGCCCATTCTCTCCACCACCAAATTCGCAACTTCATGCAAAAATGGCCTTTCGATTCCGAGTCGATAACCATGACGAATGGCGCGGCGCATGACCCGACGCAAGACATATTCACGGCGCTGTTTTTCCGGCAAAACACCTTCGGCAATCAAAAATGCCGTCGTGCGCGCATGATCCGCAATCACGCGCATGGATACATCGTCGGGCGCATGTGTCGCCCCATAAGGCTTGTTGGCAATCGACGACGCGAGATCAACGAGCGGGCGCAGGAGATCGGTGTCGTAATTCGACGTCACGCCTTGCAATACACACGAAACACGCTCGAGCCCCATACCCGTGTCGATGCTGGGCGCCGGAAGCGAAGTGACCGGAGCGTTTTTCTCGGCACGATCATATTGCATGAACACGAGGTTCCAGATTTCGGTCCATCCGGAACCATCGAGCCGCGGTTCTTCTCCAAAACGAGATACATCCGCGGCTCCACCGTGGAAATAATGAATCTCGGAGCACGGTCCACACGGCCCCGTGTCGCCCATGGTCCAGAAATTGTCTGCCATGCCCAATCGCAAAATGCGGTCGTCACCAAATCCGGTGACCTTGCGCCAAAGCTCGGCGGCTTCGTCATCCGCGGGAAAACCCTCGGCGCCCTGGAAAATGGTCACGACGAGTTTGTCCGAGGGAATGCCGTACACCTTCGTGAGCAGCTCCCAAGCGCTGATGATTGCCTCTTCTTTGAAGTACGCACCAAAGCTGAAATTGCCGAGCATCTCGAAGAAAGTGTGATGCCGCGCGGTTACGCCGACATTTTCGAGATCATTGTGTTTACCGCTGATCCGAATGCATTTTTGGCTGCTTGCAGCGCGTTTGTACGGACGAACGTCTTTGCCCGTGAAAACGTCTTTGAAAGGAACCATGCCGGCGTTCGTGAACATGAGCGTCGGATCGTTCTGAGGAACGAGCGGAGCACTCGGGACGACTTCGTGTCCACGGGAGCCGAAGAAATCGAGGAAGGAGCGGCGAATTTGGTGGCTAGAGGCAGACATACGGGTGCCCCCTCTAGCATTTTTTCCGCGAGAAATCTTAAAACATTACTCCGAGATACACGCGGAACGCTTGCGCTGTCGCTGTCTCGATGTTTCCGAGGCTCGTCGCTTTGTTGTACCTGGTCAGCTCACCGGGCAAGTAATCGAGACCTCCGAGCGGGAAAAACACGCCGTATTGCACGGCGGTGTAAAAGCCGCCCATCTTGTCGAGGCCATCGTTCAAACTTCCATCTTTGGCTTGGAAATAGAGCGAAACGTCGAGTTCGACGCCGAGATCGCGCTTGTTGCCAGGGGTCTGAATGAATTCGCTGGCCCGACTCCAGATGACCGCCGCGCTGCCACCAAGCCTTTGGCCATTGGGATCGCGGGAGAAATCGTATTGAACTTGCGGCCGGAAATAATACGCGCCTTGCACTCGCGACATGATGTTGCGCCAAAAAATCAGGTCGACGCGATAGTCCGGATGAAAACGGAACATCGAATACGTGCGATCAGCGGTGAGCTGCGACTGAACACCCGTGTTCGGGGGCCTGAGTGAATCGACATCGGGATCACCCGAAGCCCAACCAAAACCAAAGTCGAGACGGAGTTTGTCCTCCATGGCTCGGAATTCGGCCTGCGTCGTCACCCCAAAGCTCCGCACCGTATAACCAACATCGCTCGAATCGAGCGGATTGACGTCGACGACGGGCGGTTGGCCCTGGAGATTGCCCGTCGGTCGACCCGTCGTTCCAAGACTCTCGACCGTTCCGTAAACCATTGCCGCTTCAGCCTCGAAGCGGAACTTCTTGTAGAGGAACTGCAGCCAAAGGTCGGGCATGAAAAACTCGGCTTCGCGACGGGTATAGCCAAGACGAACGTTTGTCGAAGACTGCCCAAGCGATGCCGAGCTGCTCGCGGATGTGTCGTCATTGGCGAGTTGCTGGCTGCGATAAGCGAAGTAGAGACCGCCGTTGATGACCGGCAAACCTTTGGCGAGGTCGAGCAGCTGGAGTTCGGGATCTCGTTTGCGGGCGACCATCGCGACGTATTGATTGACGTCGTCGAGATTCGAAAGGTTGTAGGGCTGGCCTTGTTGCTCGGTGAACTTCGCGCTCGTCGCGCCAATGCCCATGTGATCCCACGCGCCGGTGAAGTACAGGTCGTACTTCTTGATCCCCGTGGTGAACATGATCCGGTCGACGGTCGACTGCCAATCGGAGTCGTAGCCATCGCCGGAGTTGTAGACCATGCCGAGACCCCAATGATTCGGCATGCGCCCGAATCGCAAGAGACCAACGGGCGTCGTGTATTCGGCCCACGCGCGTTTGGCGACGATCGAATCCGTGAGACTCGTTTGACCTGCAACGGGTGCCCACGTCGTCGTCGAAAAGGCTCCTAGCGGCGCATATCCACCACGTGCCGTAACGGTGTAGCCACCGCCCGCATTCGGCACGTTCATGTAACCCTCGGGCGTGGAACCGAGCACGAGGTTGTCGAGGATGTCGAATTGCGAGTGGATACGAAGATTGTCGGAAATGTGAATTTCAGGGTTCACGCGGAAGCGAATGTTCGCGCCCAGTTGCGTGTTGTCTACGCACGGTTCGAGTGGAGTGGCCGTGGGTATGTCGCCGCAAAGACGAACGAGTTGCGGTTCGCCTTCGGTAGGTACGTAGGTATTGTCAGCGGGTTGCGGCCAAAGCGCGGTCGAAAGAGGATCACGTCGTCCGAGGGCAAACTGATAAAACAACTCGGTACGCACGCGGAAGGTGCCATGAACTTCGAGGCTGGGGCGCGCTTGTGACCACCAATCTTCGGCGAAGACTTCACTCGGCCGAGAACCAACGCTGTTGGAAGGAACGGGACGTTCCGCACCTTGGCGAGTAAGCAAGCGTTTGTCGCGGTCAGGGTCGGGCGAAACAATGCCTTTGGGCGCAGCAGGTTGAGGCGGAAGGAGACGATCGTCTTCTGCTGCGGCTGGGTTTGTCGCGGCATCCTTCGGTTTTGCATCGGCGGGTTTGGGATCCGCGGGCTTTGCATCGGCGGGCTGAGTGCCTGCTGGGGCCGCCGCAGGA
>DAOMZH010000093.1:0-19366 GCA_035437985.1 Polyangium sp. (in: bacteria)
GACCGCGATCTGCCCACGCTGGCTCTCGCCGCGCGCTTCATAATAGATCGCCTGGGCCAGACAGTTCTGCTGACGGGCGTCGATCTGCTGTTGGGTCGGAACGGCAGGCGCGGTCGATTGTTGTTGAACCGTGGACGGGCCACGCAGAACGGCTTGCACCATCATGGCGCGAGCGTCCGGGCTCTCGAACAAGGTTGATTGGCCGCGCGCGCGCAGGCCATCTTCAGTGCGGAACGACGTCAGCTCAACGTGTGCGTTGGGATCAGACGCGAGAAGCTCTTGTTCGAATTGCGCGGCGAACGCCGTCGACGTGGCGGCCCACTCGGCGCCATCGCGTTGCTCAGCAGCTCGGTGCGAGATCACGGGCATCGCGACTGCTGCAGCCGCTAAGCACATGATCGTCGCAGCGCCCTGGCGCACGGCCAGTGGGTTCTTGTCGATCTCTACCATTACCTGGGTCCGAATCTCGCCCGCAAGAATAGTCAGTCGACGCCAGAACAACGACAAATGCATTAAGCCCCGCTTAATCGTGTGCAGTTTTGGCACAAACGAAAGCCAAATATTCCGCAGCAGCCCAGAATGTTTCGCCTGAGGCAACACGATCGCTCCATCTTCGAGCCGCGAAATCACCCTCTGCGCAACACGATCCGGATCGGCAGAAGCTACTCCATCCAAAGCCCGCACCGACCAACCAACCACGGTCAAATCCAACTCTTCGATGACCTTCGCGATGCGTGGATTCGTGTGTCCGATCGGCGGACGAAAAAGCGCCGGACGCGACCCCGTAATCTTCTCGATGCACGCGAGCGAGTGCTCGATGTCTTGGCGCACGGCAGCTTTCGAGAGCAACGAAAACGCGCGGCTGTGCGTGAAGCTGTGCGACCCGACCACATGTCCGCGCTTCAAGATGTCTTGCACGATCTCGGGATGCGCCTGCGCCTTGTGGCCAATCACGAAGAACGTCGCTTTCACGCCCGCGCGATCGAGCATGTCGAGCACCTTCGGCGTGTTGATCGGACACGGACCATCATCGAACGTGAGAGCCACACCGCGTGCGTCTTCAGGTCCGCGACAAACCGCATCGACGAACACTTGGAGCCGCAAAAAAAACACGCCCAGAAACATCAGCGTCACGTACACCGCGAGCACACTGAGCGTGATCCATGTCGGCACAGGGCCGAGGAGCAGCGAGCGACAAACAAGAGCCAACGCGCCAGCTGTTGCCGTGTAAAACAAAAGCCGCGCAGGAGGCACGTCTACTTTTTCGCCTTCTTGTCGTCGGTTTCGAGACTTTCGTCGAGTTCGTCGGCACCGAGATCTTCATCCGCAGAAGGCGCAGCAACGCGTTTTTGCGACGGGGTTTTTCCTGCGGAACTCGGTTTGCCCGCGGACGACGAAGCTGCGGCCGGCTCGGGCGTGTTGTCTGCTTCGTAGAAACCACCGAGCACCGAAGCGACGAGCGCCAGCGCGGTCACCGGAAACGTCGCCAGCGTTTGTGGATCTTTCGTCATGACCCCAAACGCTCGGAGAACGGCGTCGCCAAGCGGCAATTTAAGCTTCGTCAAGCCAAACATCAGGCCCGCGCCGAGCAACGCCCCGACGAACGCTTTCATGCCCGCTTCGATTTTCGCGTCTTTCGCCCAGATTGGTTTGCCAGCAATCAACCCGACGACGACCCCCGCGAGCGCCGCGGAAAGGTACGCGGCGAACGCCCAACCTCCGACGAACAGCCCCAAACCCAGCTTCAAAAGCGCGAAACCCAGGAGCCCGCCGACCACGAGCCCTTTCAAGATCCCGATGATCAGGCGTGCAAACATCGTTCTGATTCTTGGCACGGCTCTTGGCCCCGTTCAACATGCGCCCCGCGCGTGAACTTCATCAGCATCGAGTACGCGGTCTTTTTCGCCGTTGCCTTCATCGGCTCGTGGTCGCTCGCCACGCTCCAGCCGTCGTTTGCAACTGCGCGCGGACGTCTGCTCGACGCTTGGCCGCGCATCATGTTCCTGCTCGTGATGAGTTACGGCTTCTACGCCGCGTGGAACTGGCGCTATCTGCCGCTCATTTTCGGTTCGTCCACGGTCGATTTCTTCCTCGCTCGCGCCATCGCCAAACAAAAAGATCCGTTGCAACGCAAACGATTGCTCGCGATCACCGTCGTCTTGAACCTGGGTTTCCTAGGGTTTTTCAAATACTGGAACTTCGCGATCGAAAACGTGCAGGTCGTTTCCGCCTGGCTCGGAGGTCGGCCCGTGGCCACGAGCGAATCACTACGCGTGCTTCTGCCGCCCGTCGGGATCTCGTTCTTCACGTTCGAGTCGATGAGTTACGTGATCGACGTGTACCGCGGCGATTTACCCGCGCATCGGAGCTATTTCCGTTACCTGCTTTTCGTCGCGTTTTTTCCACATTTGGTTGCAGGTCCAATCGTTCGTCCGCGGGATCTTCTTCCGCAATTCGAGTCGATGCCGACGCTCACCCGCGAAAGTGGCAGCGAAGGTCTGTTTCTGATCGCGCTCGGATTGGTCAAGAAGGTCGTGTTCGCCGATCAGCTGGCGATTCATCTCGTCGATCGTGTTTTCGATCGTCCGGAGAACTTCTCGGGCCTCGAAGTTCTCACGGGTGTGTACGCGTACGCGGTGCAGATTTATTGCGACTTTTCGGGGTACACGGACATCGCGATCGGCTCGGCGCTGCTGCTCGGCGTGCGTTTTCCGCCGAACTTCAACGCGCCGTACATCGCGACAAACCTGGCTGATTTTTGGCGGCGATGGCACATCTCGCTGTCCACGTGGCTGCGCGATTATTTGTACATTCCGCTCGGGGGAAATCGGGGTTCGAGCCTTCTGACGTATCGCAACTTGATGCTCACGATGGTGCTCGGGGGGTTGTGGCACGGAGCTTCTTGGACGTTCGTGTTTTGGGGATTTTTGCACGGAGCGGGTTTGGCGGTGACGCGGGCGGTGGAGCGTCGAGGCGGAGGCCAAGCCGAAAAGAGGCCGTTGTTTCCGCAACCCGTGGGTGTGTTCTTGACGTTTCACTACGTCTGTTTGGCGTGGATATTCTTTCGAGCACCAACGTTTGAAAGTGCGCTGCGCGTCTTGCGACAAATCGCGACGCTCACGACGTTTCACCCCAATCTTCCGCCAATCATTGCGTCGCTTCTCGTCTTCGCCATGATCACGCACTTTCTCCCGAGGCCCATGTACGAAGCAGCGAAAGCTCGTTTCACGTCGATGCCGGCACCGCTACAAGGCGTCGTGCTTTTCCTCGTCGCGATCGTCTTGCACGAGGCTGCAGGGGTAAACGCCGTGCCTTTCGTGTACTTTCAGTTTTGAGCCATGCGCGACAAACACTTCCTCGCTTTTCTGTCGTTCACGGTGCTGGGTGGTTGTCTCTTGACGCAAAAACCAGCCGAGCCGCTCGTGCGCGTGCATGCAGTCAAAGACCTGGACTGCCCCGATGCGGACATTCGGGTGGTCGAAGAATGGGGCGGCAAGTACAAGGCCGTCGGATGTGGCCGGAAAGCGTATTATCGAACCGCGTGCGATGGTTTGCAGTGCGAGGTCCATGGCGAGGGTGAAGAGTTTGTCCCTTGGCACGATCGACCTGATCCCAGTGATCGTACGGCCCGTTGAGGAAGATTTTCGAGGCGACGAGACATGAGTGAGACGACGGCACGTACGACTGAAAAAACGTCTTCGAAGCCCACGAAGAGCGGCGACGCACCTCGCAAGAAGCGCAAGAAGAAAGCTGCCAAGCCCCGCGAAGGAATTCCTCCGTTTGCGCAGCATTACCCGCACGACGAAACGCTCGACGCGCTGCTCGTCACGTTCGAACGAGGCAACTACGCGGCGGTGCGGGAAGGCGCGCAGAAGATCCTGAAAAGCGACGCCAAAAAAGCCGTGAAACAAGCCGCGGAAGATCTGCTTCGGCGCCTCGAACCCGACCCGCTCGCTCACTACATGTTGGGCATTTCGGTTCTGCTGCTCGTGTTCTTTACCATTTGGTACTTCACGCATCGGCTCGGCCCGTGACGTACCGCGGGATCGGATGGGTTTGTCTTGCCGCACTTGCCTTCATGGCGTGTGGAGAAATATCGACCACGGAGACGAATGCGCCGACAGGTGGCCCATCGGCTTCGTCGGGTTTGCCCATCGAGCGGTACTTCCCGATCGTGCATGATCATTTGTGGACATACGATTCGCTGAGCGATGACGGCCCGCAGAGTTCGTTCATCGTGCGCGCGCGACGTGTACGCGCGGAAGAAGGCGAATTGCAGACGCCCCGAGGAACGCGGCGTTTCACGTATACGTCCGAGGGGATTGGGTTGGTCGATCGCGCCGCGTTTGTCCTGAAGGTACCTCTCGTCGCCGGCACGACGTGGCGCGGTGAGCATGGGGGCATCACGCGAATTGAAACAGTCGGGGCGACCGTCGCTGTCACCGCAGGTCGATTCACGGATTGCTTGGTGACGACGGAGGTGCGTGGTGGCGATGCTCCAGCAACCTACAGCACAACGTTTTGTCCGGATGTGGGTGTCGTTTTGCTCGAGGTGGAAGGCGGCATGCAGCACGAACGAGCGGAGTTACGGAGTTACGGTCCGCCGGTGTTCATCGGTCCGCCAGGAACGACGCTGATCAAGCCTTGATCGTCGTCAATACGTTACGAAACGACGCACTTTTCGTGGTGCGCTCGTGCTTCCGTTTTGCTGCGCGGGCAGTAGACTGCGCGTTCGGGCATGCGCAACTACTGGAACTACATCAAGACCGAGCAGCTCTTGTCTTTGCAAGGCGGCTTTGACAACGACGAAAACGCTCTGTCGAACGATGAAGTCGTCTTCATTGTCGTGCATCAGGTGTACGAGCTTTGGTTCAAGCTGGTGCTGCGCGAGCTCGAAACGGCGCGGAGCGTATTTCGTCAGAATCCGGTGCCAGACATTCAGCTGGCGAATGCTGCGCGAGCGCTTCGCCGCGTCGTATCGCTATTCGAGCAAGCGATTCCGCATTTTCGCGTGATGGAGACATTGACGACGCGCGACTATTTGGAGTTTCGGGATCGTTTGATTCCAGCGAGCGGATTTCAATCGGCGCAATTGCGAGAGATCGAAGTCTTGCTGGGCCTCGAAGACAGCATGCGTTTGCCCATGGGCCGTGAAGGCAGTTTCATGAAGGCGCTGGAATCCTCGGATGGAACGCCCTCGCCGTCGCTCGAGCGCGTGAAAAAACGCATGCAGAGTGGTCCGAGTCTGAAAACATTGATTTATGAATGGCTGAGCCGCACGCCAATCGATGGTCCAGCGACGCAAGAATCAGCGGACCGATTTGCGCGGGCCTTTATTCAAGGGCACGAAGAGGAAATCAAGACGCGCATTGAATTGGCAAAACAAGATGCGCTCACTGCGGACGACGTTACTCGTTTGGAAGAACGTTATCGCGCGGAAATCAAATTTGCGGAAAGATTCCTGATGGCCGAGGACGAACCGGACCTCGACGAAGAAACAAGAGCATTTCGGCGACGAGTGCGGGCGGCGGCGGTATTTTTGGAAAGTTATCGCGAATTACCGCGTCTTGCTTGGCCTCGCGAGGTCATTGATTTGGTATTGGCCGTCGAGCAACAAATGCTGATTTGGCGTCAGCGCCACGCGCGAATGGTGGAACGCGTGATTGGTCGACGCACGGGGACGGGAGGTTCGGCCGGCGTCGATTACCTCGACAAGACGGCTTTGCATTATCGCATCTTTGGCGATTTCTGGGCCGTGCGCACGATCTTGCTGCGCAAACCCAGTGTGCCCCATATCGAGCACGAAGAAGCATACGGGTTCAAAATCGAGGACTGACGTGGGTAAACGTATCTTGGAGAGTTTCGTCCGCATCGACGCGCGGTCGCTCGGATTGTTCCGTATCGCGATGGCCCTCGTGCTTCTTGGGGATCTGTTTCGACGTTGGATTTGGCTGCGCGTCTTTTATTCGAACGAAGGCGTTTTACCCAACCACAACCATATCTTCAATTTACGGGACAAGCCACCCGTTTGGAGCTTTCTGCACGCTTTCTCCACGCCCGGGGAAAACTTCTTCGCCTTCATTTTGATTCTGCTCGTGTATCTGGGTTTTCTCGTCGGCTACAAAACGCGCGTTTTTCATACGCTCGCGTTGTTATGCGTCGTGAGCCTCGGATCGCGCAACATTTTGCTCGAAAATCAGGGCAATTTCGCGGCGGCGGCGCTCGTTTTCTTCACGCTTTTCTTGCCGCTCGGAAGTCGCTACTCGATCGATGAATGTTTGGCGTCCATCGATTTGGAAAATGAAAAATCCGCCAAAGACCTGAATCAACGAAAACGACAAACCGAAGCGGAGCTTGCGGTAAGTCGAGGACCGGGTTGGTCACCTCTTTCGCTCGCTGCATTGGCGGTCACCCTGCAAATCGCGCTCATTCTCATTTCATCGGCGCTTTGGCATCGGACAGATGCATGGAAAGCCGGCGAAGCATTGCATCGCGCGCTTTACGTGGAGCGGTGGGTGAGTGACTTTGGGGCGGCGATGCGCGGAGCTCCGCCGGGCCTTTTGAAGGGTTTGGCGTTTTTCCTGCAAGCCGCGGAATGGATTGTCCCGGTACTCATTTTCATTCCCGTTGCGCGCAAAGTGACGCGAGGTCTCGCGGCCGGTCTGCTCGCCGTTTATGGATTGATTCTAGGGACGTTTTTCTCGCTTGGACTTTATGGGTGGACGCTCGTCGCGTCGGCGGCGCTCTTGATTCCGCGAGAAGCGTGGGAAGCATTCGAGGAGACGTTTTCGGCGGCGCGTTTGCGCACGGTCATTTACGACGTGGATTGTGGGGTTTGTCTCTGGACGGCGCGTTTGTGCAAGCGCCTCGACAAACGCGGATGGCTGGTTTTTCAAGGTAACGACGATTTGGAGCAATTGATCCGACGCAAGGACGACGGGGAGCTCGATCGGGTGGAAATGCCGAAAGGCGTGACGGCGGAGTTGGTACAAACGAGCGTGGTGGTGGTCGATGCGCGGGGCAATGTATTCACGAGGAGCCGGGCGATAGCGGAAATCGTGCGAGTATTGCCTTTTGGATCGCCGGTAGCGTTTTTGATGCGCCTGCCCGGAATCGCGCAGCTCCTCAATGTTTTTTATGATGCTTTTGCGTCGCGCCGAACACGGGTGAGCGAACTTTGCGGACTCAATGCGTGCGGTATTCCGTTGCCCGCAGATCCGGCGGATGAAGGGGAAGAACGTGCGGCCGAGGTTCCCTCGGCGCTGCGGACAGTGCGTTTCTTGACGGGTTTCTTTCGTGAAGCCGCGGCGGTGATGCTTTTCGTGGCCGCGCTCGCGCAAATGACGAAAGAAAATCCATTGCCCTTCAAAGTGCCGCAAGGACCGAAGCTCACGGCGCTCGTCATGTGGCCGCGGATGCTCGAACGATGGAACGTGCTCGATTTGCCAGCGGAGGAGGGCGTATTCGTTTTGGATGGCCAAACCAGAAAAGGGGACAGCATCGACCCTTTGACGGGTGTTGCGCCAGCGACGGACGCCGACAACCTCAATTCGCGGCGGCTTGGGCAATTGTGGAATGATTATTTGGGGCGTATTCGACAACGCGATTACGAGCCATTTCAGCGCGCGTTTCGCGATTACATGGCCAAAGGAGGCCCGGTGCTGGAAGGCAAATCGGGGGACGAGGCGCTGGCCGGTTATGATGCGTATTGGGTGCGGTATTCGATTGGATCGCCGAGTCAATCGCCCATGCGGACGATCATTGCCCGAGACAAGATTTTCGTTCATGCGCGCGGTGGTCGTTCGGGATTCGACCGGGTGCCGCTCATCAAGCCCGAGATCATGCGCAAACCGGAGTGAAACATCGTGGACGGCGAGGCAGAGGTAAAAGACGCGGAGCAAGGGGCCGCACCGAGCGCGACGGGGGACGAACCACGGGAAGAGGCTCCGGTAAAACCACCTGAAGCAGCGGCGAAAGTGGGCAAGCCGGTGCGGTTTGCCGCAATGCGGGAAGGATTTGCGTGGCTGCGGGACAATTACATGACGATGGATCCGAGGACGCTCGGGTTTTTCCGGTTGGTTTTGGGATTTTTGGTCACGGGTGATTGTTTACGACATTGGTGGGAAGCGCGCGTTTATTATTCGAATGCTGGTGTATTGACAAACCATTATCATCTGTTTCGTCCGAGCAGCGGATTCAATTTCAGTCTTTTGCATGCATTCTCGACACTCGAGGAAGTTCATGTGGCGTTTGCCATCATGACGCTTTGCCATATTTGTTTTTGGATTGGGTGGAATACGCGTTTTTTTTCGGTACTTTCTTGGATCATCGTGGCCAGCATCGACAATCGCCTGGTGATGGTGGAAAACGGCGGTTACGTGGTAGTGAATTTGCTCGTGGGTTGGGCGGTGTTCATGCCCACGGGACAAAGGTTTTCCGTCGATGCGCTGATGCGCTCATTTCGCGAACGACATGAACGAAATGCCGATGATTTGAATGGAACGCAAGCGAGTTTTCCGTGGAAAACGAAGCCCTATGTTTCGCTGATTGGATTGGTCTTCATCCTCAATATTGCGGTTATTTATTATTTCAATGTCGTGAACAAGTCGGGGATGATTTGGCGTAATGGCGACACGGTTCATTACGTGCTGCACCTCGACCGCATGGTGACGGGTATCGCGGTGTTTTTCCGGGAACACTTGTCCGTTCCGGTGATGCGGTTGATGACGTGGAGTGTGCTCATCACCGAAGCGTTCATCATGATGTTGATTCTCGCGCCGGAGGGTCGACGCATCACGCGACCTTTGGCGATGTTGCTGATGACGGGTCTCCACGGCTCTTTCGGCATCATGATGCGTCTCGGACCGTTCTCGTGGTTCATGATCTGTTGGAGCTTCTTGTTTCCCCAGGCCGTGCATTGGGAGATCTTGAATCATTGGTACTCAAAACGATCTCGGAAGTGGACGGTGGTGTACGACAAGCGTTCGGCGCTGGCATTCTTCTTGTGTCGCTTGTTCGCGCGGCTCGATCACTGCGAACGTTTGCGCTTCGCAGAGAGCGACGATGGCGATCACTCAACAGCGTTGGTGACGCTACGTGATGTGGAGACGAGCGAAGAGCGGGTTGATCGAGCAGCGCTCGAAGAGATATTTCGAGTGATGCCGGCGGGGCGATTTTTGTGGCCTTTGTGTCGGGTCGTAACGTTTGGGCTCATAGGGATTTACCTCGACTACATCGTGCGTAACCGAGAGGTCGTTGCGCGTTCGTTTGGTCTCGAGCGACGCGGGCGAGAGCCGTTGATGTCGAGTGAGGATGCACCCCTCGTCAAACGTTTGGCGCAAGTGCGTGCGGGTGCGCGCGAGTTCGTCGTGGCCTGGTTTTTCCTGTGCGCATTGAGTCAAGTCATTAACGAGAACAAGGCGACTCCGCAGTTCATGAAGCACACGCAGCCCTGGATCATGCAGGCGACGATCGGGTATCCGCGCATGTATCAAGGCTGGGGGATGTTCGCGCCGAACCCGATTAGCGATGATGGTTCGGTGGCGATCGATGCGATCACGAGCGATGGTCGGCATGTCGATCCGTTCACGGGAGAAGAGCCGGATCTCAATTTGTCGGATGCGCGGGGCCTTGGTCTTGGACAGATTCGGCAGGATTACTGGAATCGGATCCGATTTGATCGGAACAAGGTGTTTCGTCCGGGATTGAAAGAGTATTTGCTGCACTGGCATGAAGAAACGGGGCGTGCCGAGGACGAACTCGTGGCGTTCGACGTGTACTGGTTGCGGGATCAATGTCCGTTGCCGGGACAAACCACGCCGTACAAGCATGAAAAGATTGCGATTTTGACGTATCGCAAACCTGGTTACCGACCGCCCCCGGGAAAACCTCCGTTGCCACCGGAGCCGAAGGTCGAGAGCGCGGGCAACTGAGAGTTCGGCGAGTGAGCTAGGTGCGTGATATTTTGCGTGTCAACGGATTGCATGCTCTCGAGCGCGTAATGCTTCAAGCATATGCGGCAAACCTGTGACCGACATTGCGCACGATAGCGCCGTTCTTCGTAGACGCAGGGTTGTGTTTGGGCGAGAAATACGTGCTGCCTCAAAAAGGCAGCTGCTTGGATTGCTCCTCGGGATAGGCTTGCTGCACAGGCGGTCGAGTTTGCAGGTGAGAATTCGCCGGATGTTATTTTGGGTAATTGGATGGCGAGGACGAGCTGAAATGACGGACGCTTGGAGGCATCGAGGAAGCGGGGCTTAGTTGCGCGGCGATGAGTTTCCCCAACGCAGATGACCTCGAACTTTGGCTTGTGTCTCGCCTCGCGGATGCGCGAGGGATGGATGCGCACGCGATCGATCCGCGTGAACGCTTTCATCGCTACGGACTCGATTCGCTTGGTGCGATGCGTCTTCTTGCGGACTTGTCGCAGCGGATTGGCCGCCCGTTGTCAGCGACGCTCGTGTGGGAATATCCGACGCCGCGTGCACTTGCGAAGCACTTGACAGAAGAAGCGGCGTCGACGTCGCCGCGTTCTTCACTGCCGCCCCCGTCGCTCCAGACAAACTCGAATGAGCCGATAGCGATTGTGGGCATGGCGTGTCGATTTCCAAAAGCGCCGAGTATCGATACGTTTTGGCAGCTTTTGCGCAACGGGGTCGATGCGATCACGGAGGTGCCGAAAGACCGTTGGGACGCGCTTGCGATGTACGATCCAAACGGCTCGGCCCCCGGCAAACTCAACACGCGGTGGGGTGGATTTTTGGATCGGGTCGATCAATTCGATCCGCAATTTTTTGGGATATCGCCGCGCGAAGCGGTGCAAATGGATCCGCAGCAACGCATCATGCTCGAGCTTTCGTGGGAGGCGCTCGAGGATGCGGGGATTCCGCCGCCGTCGCTCAAGGACAGTCGCACGGGGGTGTTTGTCGGGGCGCTCTTCATGGATCATGCGCTTTTGCAGGACCGGGCGGGATGGGAAGCGATCACGTCACATACGAGCACGGGTGGTGCGGGATGCATCATTGCCAATCGCGTGTCGTATGTGCTGGGGCTGCAAGGTCCGAGTTTGACGGTGGATACGGCGTCGTCGTCGTCCTTGGTGGCTGTGCATTTGGCATGTCAAAGTTTGCGTTTGGGAGAATCGAATCTGGCATTGGCGGGGGGCGTGAATTTGACGCTCGTGCCCGAAACGACGATGCGGGTCGGGAAGCTCAATACGATGAGCTCGACGGGGCGATGTCGTGCTTTCGATGCTCAGGGTGATGGGTATGTGCGCAGTGAAGGTGGGGGCGTTGTTGCGTTGAAGAGGCTTGCGGACGCATTACGCGACGGTGACCGTATTTATGCGCTCATTCGAGGCAGTGCGGTGAATAACGATGGGGCAAGCAATGGTTTGACAGCGCCAAACCCGAAGGCTCAAGAATCCGTATTGGTCGATGCATATCATGCAGCGGGGGTGGCGCCGACCGATGTCCATTATATCGAAACGCATGGAACGGGGACACCGCTGGGGGATCCGATCGAAGCCAAGGCGATTGGCAAGGTCCTGGCTGGTGAATTGCGGGCGCAGGAAAAATTACGCATTGGTTCAGTCAAAACGAACATTGGACACCTCGAAGCGGCCGCAGGAGTTGCGGGGCTCATAAAAGTAGCTCTGTCCATGCATCACGAATGGCTTCCGGCAAGTCTGCATTTCAATACACCCAATCCCAATATCGATTTCGAGGAGCTGCGTTTGCAGGTCTTGGCGAAAGCTGAATCTTGGCCGGTCGTGGATGGGGAGCCTTTTCGAGCTGGGGTGAGTTCGTTTGGATATGGTGGGACGAACGCGCATGCGGTTTTGGAAAGCATGCTCAAACCGAATGCTTGTGTGGCCCTTGTGGAAGGTGATTCGGATGTTTCGCTGGACGCGGGACTTCATACTACGCTCGGACTTTTTCGGGAAAATGAACTCGAGGTCGAGCGGGTTGTTCATGGTCCGAAAAAGGGATATGGGCAGCGTATTGCGGTCGTAGCGAGCACGCCTGGAACGCTCGCCCAGCGACTCGACGAGGTGCGGATTGGGGCCGAGGGACGCGGCATTTTCCGTGGACACACCAATACGAAGCGACGACTAGCGTGGGTCTTCTCGGGGCAAGGATCGCAATGGGTGGGCATGGGAAAATCGCTCGTGCACGGCGAACCGGCATTTCGAGCGGCGATGCGACAATGTGATCGCGCGCTGCAAGCGCAGCTGGGTTGGTCCGTCGTGGACGAGATTGTCGCCGGTGGTACACGAATCTCCACCGATCGTCTGGATATCCTTTGGCCGATCATTTTTGCGCTGCAGGTATCCACGGCGAGTTTGCTGCGTGAATTGGGCGTGGAGCCATCGGCAGTCGTGGGCCATAGCATTGGTGAAGTCTCGGCGGCTCATGTGGCGGGAGCGATATCCTTGACCGACGCCGCCCGTTTGATTGCTCGGCAATCGCGCCTCGCCCAGAAATTAGTTGGGAAAGGCGGTATGCTTCTCGCGGCGGTCGATTGGTCCGAGGGGCAGAAGATTTCGGCGCGATCTGCAGGACGAATTCATTGTGCCATTGCGGCAAGCCCCAATTCGACGGTCTTCTCGGGGGAAAACGAGGCTCTGGCGAGTCTTGGAGCTACTTTTGCGGCCCGCGGAGTTTTTGCCCGGGCCATTCCGTCGAGTGTGCCGGTCCATGGACCGCCCATGGATTATATGCGGCAAGAGTTACCGCGACAATTGATGAACTTTCATCCGACGAGCTCGCAAGTTCCCGTTATTTCCGGCACGTTGGGAGTCCCGATTCAGGGTGAGCAATTGGACGTTGCATACTGGTCGCGTCAGCTGCGAGAGCCCGTGCAATTTGCGAATGCAGTGCGAAATTTGTTGGATGACGGGGTCGAAGTTTTTCTCGAAATCGCTCCGCACCCGATTGTCAAGCAATCGATCGAGGAATGTATCCAGCATGCGGGTCGCGGCGAATCAGCGGTTGCCATTGCCACGTCATGGCGAAATGAGGACGAGGGTCGAGCCATTCGTGAAGCCGTAGGAATGATGTTCGTCCATGGGGTCGATATCGCCGATCGGAGCGAAGTCGAACGCGAATATCGTGCTGGCTACGTACATCTTTTACCTGTTTCGGGCCAAATCGATTTGGCTCTGCGTGACGCGGCGAGGAACCTTGCCAACTACCTGGAACGTCGTAGCGACATTCCGCTTCGCGACATTTGTTATGTTGCTAGTGCTCGACGCGCTCACCACCGCACTCGAGCCATCGTCACGGGTCGAACAGGGGATCAGATCATCGAGGGTCTGCGGGCGATTGCCGATCGTCGTGACCATCCTTCGGTTCGCAGCGGGACGGCGCCCTTGGGCAACGCACCGGGGCTGATATTCGTTTTTCCTGGCCAGGGCTCTCAATGGGTCGGTATGGGCCGGTCGCTCTTTAATGAAAAACACATTTTTCGGGACATCGTGCTCGCGTGTGACGCGATCGTGCGCCGAGAATCAGATTTTTCGATCGTTGAAGAAATTTTTGCCGACGAAGCGCATTCGCAGCTCGGGCGTATCGAAGTCGTGCAACCGCTGCTTTTTACGATTGAAGTCGCTCTGGCAGCGTTGTGGCGATCGTGGGGCGTCGAACCGGATTGCGTCATTGGCCACAGCATGGGTGAAATTGCGGCGGCGCACGTCGCGGGCATTTTGTCGTTGGATGATGCCGTGCGGATTATTTGTCGTCGAAGCAAGCTGTTGAAGCGTATTGCCGGGATGGGCGCCATGGCCACTGTCGAACTGTCGATGGTGGAAACAGAACGCTTGCTTGCGCCATATGCGGGACGATTGAGCGCGGCGGTCAACAATGGTCCACGAACGACGGTCATTTCTGGTGACCCCGACGCACTCGACGACTTTCTCGCCAAATTAGCGGATCGGGATATTTTCATTCGAAGAGTCAATGTCGACGTGGCGTCACACAGCCCGCAAGTGGATTGCTTGCTGGACGATTTGTGGGCGGCGCTGGATGAAATCCAGCCGCGTCCGGCTTCGATCAAAATGCGTTCCACCGTGACCAGCGAGCTCGTTTTCGGCGCGGAACTCGATACGTCTTATTGGATACGCAATTTGCGGGCACCGGTACTTTTTGGGCGCAGCGTAGAACAATCGACGACTGAGGGACAAACGATTTTCCTCGAAATCAGCCCCCATCCCATTCTCATACATTCCATCGAAGACACTTTGCGCGAGCTTTCGAAAGAGGGTGGCGCGATTGCGTCGTTGCGTCGGCACGAACCAGAACGCCGCTGCATGGTGGATGCCCTCGGAGCGCTGCACGTGCATGGTATGGAACTGGCTTGGGATCGTTTGTACCCGCGTGATGGGCTTTGTATTTCGCTTCCGCCATATCCGTGGCAACGAGATCGGTATTGGCTGCAAGACGACGTTCGTTCCCGATCGCCTTCGTCACGACATCACTCATCAGTGCCCATGTCCGATCCGGATGCCCATCCGCTTCTTGGCACACCATTGAGTCTGGCGATTGAACCGACGGTGCAGATTTGGGAAAATGCTCTGAATACAGGATTGATGCCGCATTTGTCCGATTATCGGATCCAGGGTGATACCACATTTCCCAATGCAGGATACATCGAAATGGTGCTTTCAGGGATCGCCCATTCGAACAAGACCGTACCTGCCGCATTGGAAGAGATCATGTTCGAGCGGCTGTTTCCATTATCCAAAGAAACAGATCGGCAAATGCAGGTCATCATTGCCGAAGACGGATCGGATCAGAAGACGTTTCGCATCTGCAGCCGAGAAATCAATGCCTCGTCGTGGGTGCAACACGCCTCGGGCAAAGTGCGTACGGGATTGGGTTTGTCGAGCGCTCGGATTGCGCGCGATCGACCCCGAGTGGTCCAAGCGCGTTGCTCGACGACGATGGGCTCGAATGAATTTTATGAACAACTCGAAAAAGGCGGACGCCACTTTGGCAAGAGTTTTCGAGGCATCGAGACATGTTGGTTTGGCACGAACGAGGCTTTGGCGCGATGTTATTTGCATCCAGATCACTTCATCGCCATCGACAAATATCAAGTACATCCCGCATTGCTGGACGCCTGTTTTCAAACATTGATCAGCCTGCATTTGATGTCGGCAAAAGCGACGACAGGGACGCTCGTCGCTTCGCAAATCGAACGGCTACGCGTTTATCGCCCATTAGGCGTCGACATTTGGATTCATGCCGAACGACATCCCAATGACGACAATACGAACACGGTCGGAGACATTTTCGTCATCGATGCCGAAGGTCGCGTCATTGCCGAAATGAATGGCGTTCGCGTCAAACCTTTCGAAAGTGGGAAAACCACCACCACTTCAGCACTCGATGACGCGGTATATGCCGTCGAGTGGCGCAAGAAGGAATTGGATACCGATTCGGTACGCATGAAATTGCCTGGGGGCCCGAGCGCGTGGTTATTGTTCGTGGACGAAACCGGCACGGCAGCGGCAATGTCGTTTTTGCTCGTAACCCGCGGCGAAGCATGTGTTCGAGTTCGTCCAGGAACAAAGTTTGCGCGGGTCGAGGCAGGTCTTTACGAAATCGACCCCATGAATCCCGAGCACTACCAGCGATTGCTGCGTGAAGCATTTGGCCGCGAAGTCGCCTGCAAAGGTATCGTCCATCTTTTCGCAATGGATTCAGTGCCTTGGAATGTGACGACGAGCGACACGATTGCCCGCGACGTCGAACGCGGCTGCGTGAGCGTCATGCATTTGGTTCAGGCCATGGCGCGTCAGGGGTGGCGCGATATGCCCCGCCTTTGGATCGCGACCCGAGGGGCCCAAGCGGTCTTGGCAAGTGGAGCGCCGCTTTGCGTTTCGCAATCGACGCTCTGGGGACTGGGACGAACCATTGCGCTCGAACATCCTGAGGTGGAATGCACTCGGATCGATATGGATCCCGTGCGCAGCGCGGACGAGGCGTCGTTGCTTTGGCGGGAGATTTCGGCGCGCAGTCGTGAAGATCAGGTGGCCTATCGCAAAGAGGGCCGTTTTGTGGCGCGACTTGTGAAAAGCACGTTCGAGGCAGGGGACGTGGCGGAGGTCAAGCCGCCGATGGAACCGGCGAACGAGCGTTCGTATCGCCTGGAGTGCCTCGAATTGGGAGTTTTGGAGCGCATTGCGTTGCGGGAATCGCCGCGGCGATTGCCTGGGCTTGGGGAGGTGGAAATCAAGGTCGAAGCGGCTGGGCTCAATTTCCCCGACATCATGGGGGCGATGGGTATGCTCCCAGGAATTAGCGCTGAATCATTGAAGTTTGGCCTGGAGTGTGCGGGACGGGTCGTGGCCATTGGTCCGGGTGTCGAGCAATTCTCGATTGGTCAGGAAGTGCTTGCTTTCGCGTTGGGTTCACTCGGCTCACATGTTACGACGATGGCCGAGTTTGTCGTTGCTAAACCGTCGAAGCTTTCATTTGCGGAAGCGGCTTCGATTCCAGTCGCCTTCATGACCGTTTATTATGCATTGAACAAGCTCGTGCGCCTTGGACATGACGAACGAATCTTGATTCATACGGCATCGGGGGGTACGGGGCTTGCGGCGATACAAATGGCGCGCGTGTTGCAGGCAGAGATCTTTGCCACGGCCGGAAGCGAGGAAAAGCGGGCGTATTTGCATTCAATTGGTATTGATCATGTGATGGATTCACGAACGTTGGATTTTGCTGACGAGGTCATGAATCAGACCGAGGGCCAGGGCGTCGACGTCGTGTTGAATACCCTCACGGGTGACGCGCGATTGCGGAGCCTCGAATTATTGGCGCCATATGGTCGTTTCGTGGAATTGAGCAAACGCGACATTTATTTGAATGCACAAATGCCGCCATTGCGCCGGAGTGTTTCCTTTGCATCCGCAGATCTTCCAGGAATGGCGCAGGAGCGGCCGGCATTACTCGGGGCGCTGCTTCGCGAGGTCGTGCAGCTCTTCGACATGGGCGTGTTCCAACCGTTACCATTGCGTGTTTTCGCGGCGAATGACACTCGAGCGGCATTTCAGCTCATGGCTCAAGCCAAGCACATTGGAAAAATCGTCATCGACATGAGCGATCCGATGACGAACATTTTGCCTGCGGATCGTCCGCGTGGAGGTATTCGGCCGGATGCTTCGTATTTGATTACGGGCGGTCTTGGGGGCCTTGGGTTGACACTAGCGCAATGGATGGTCGAACAAGGGGCGCGCCATTTGGCGCTCATTTCACGCAGTGAGCCGTCGCCTGCGGCTCGAGATGCGATAGCGCGATTCGAGAAAGCAGGAGCGCGCGTGCTCGTGTCTCGGGCAGATATCACGGACGCGGAACAAACGGCGGCGGCATTGGCCGAAATCGACAGCTCGATGCCCCCGTTGCGGGGCGTGGTCCATGCGGCCGGTATTCTCGACGATCGAACATTGCTCGAAATGGATGCAGCTCGGTTCATGCATGTCGTTGCTCCGAAGGCATTGGGCGCATTTCATCTTCATACATTACTTTTGGACAAACCATTGGACTTTTTCGTTCTTTATTCGTCGGTCGCTTCTCTACTCGGTGCGCCCGGACAAGCGAATTATGCGGCGGGCAATGCTTTCCTCGACGGGTTGGCGCATGCGCGACGCCGCGCAGGTTTGGCTGGTACGAGCATTCATTGGGGACCGTTTGCCGACATTGGTCTCACGGCGGCTCACGAAGAGCAAGGTGAGCGTCTATCGCATCGAGGGATCGAGAGTTTGACGCCGGCCCAAGGACTTTTCGCATTTGCGCGCCTGCTCGAACGTCCGCGTGCGGAAGTCGCGGTCTTACGCCTTTCTCTGCATCAATGGTTCGATTTTTATCCGCATATCGCAAGCAATCCCTATTGGTCGGAATTGCAACGTGAACATGTCGCAGAACGTGGTCCTTCAAGCCATGTGACGTTCCGCCAAAGCCTCGAACGGAAACCCGTTGCCGAACGACTCTCGATGCTCGAGCAACATGTGCTGGAACACGTTGGTCACGTATTTCGACTGGATGCATCGCGGATTGACCGGTTATCCTCATTCAAGAGTTTGGGAATGGATTCATTCTTGAGCCTGGAATTGCGAAATCGCTTGGAATACAGTCTTGGCGTGCGTCTTTCAGCAACGCTATTGTTCACCTATGCAAACCCGGCTTCATTGTCGGATTATTTGTTGGATCGAATGAATCTAGGGACCACGAAGCATCGGACATCCGATACGGGCAGAATCTTGGCCACGGGCTCGAATCGCACGGGTGAACGCTCGACAGGAATGGCATCATCGGAAGGAATCATGCCTCCGGCTTCTGTAGCGATACGACAGATGTCCGCTGCCGAAGCAGAACTTCTGCTCGAGGAAGAGCTGGCTCGTTCAGAGGACTACTTGCAATGACGACCAAGCGTATCGACGTTTCTGGTTCGGGCTTTACGGACGACGACGCGGCACCAGCGTCGAATCTTTCGTCGATGCAGCGAGCGATTGTAACGATTCAAAAGATGCGGGCGAAAATCGAAGCGCTCGAACGCACGCGCACCGAAGCGATTGCCATCATTGGAATGGGTTGTCGAATCCCCGGAGGAGGGGATACGCCCGAAGCATTCTTCAAATTGCTGGACGACGAGGTCGATGCGATTACCGAGGTGCCTCCCGACCGGTGGCATATCGAGCCTGAAAGTGCGACATCGGAGGGCGAGGCGCGGGCTTTACGTTGGGGGTCATTTCTGCGCGACATCGATCGTTTCGATGCAGCATTTTTTGGCATATCGCCGCGTGAAGCAGAAAGTTTGGACCCTCAACATCGATTATTGCTCGAAGTGACCTGGGAGGCCCTCGAA
Source organism: Polyangium sp. (in: bacteria) (assembly GCA_035437985.1). GTDB lineage: Bacteria > Myxococcota_A > Polyangia > Polyangiales > Polyangiaceae > Polyangium. The sequence continues at coordinate 18,868 of DAOMZH010000093.1, forward strand.
CGCGCGGGGCAATTACCCGAGCGGATCGTGGGAACCAAGTGTGGCGTATTTGTGGGCATTTGGGCGCCCGATTATCAACTTCGCGTATTGACCAGGGACACCAATGATCTCGATGCTTATTGTTTTACCGGAACGATCTTGAGCACCGCCGCGGGCCGGCTTTCGTACACGTTGGGCGCGCAAGGTCCGTGTATGTCGATCGATACGGCGTGTTCGTCGTCGCTTACGGCCATTCATTTGGCTTGTCAGAGTTTGCGCAGCGGCGAAAGCTCGATGGCCATTGCGGGCGGGGTCAATTTGATGCTTGCACCCTCGACGACGAAATTGCTCAGCAAGACGCAAGCGCTTTCGCCCGACGGACGTTGCAAAACGTTCGATGCACGAGCGAATGGTTATGTGCGTGGCGAGGGTTGTGGAATGTTGGTGCTCAAACGGCTCAGCGATGCCGAGCGCGATGGGGACACCATTCTCGCGTTAATTCGGGGTTCAGCGGTAAACC